>NZ_KB899942.1 GCF_000378465.1 Elioraea tepidiphila DSM 17972 | reverse complement strand
GACGGCCAGCAGATCGGCGGCACGCTGACCGCCTCGGCGCTCAAGTCGCGCTCGGAGGCGGATCTCGTGGTCCTGCGCGGCGACTTCCCCGACACGCTGTCGCTGCGCGTGCAGATGATCAACGACACCTACCAGGGCAGCACGGCGCAGGACCGGAACCTGTACGTGAACGCGGTGTCCTACAACGGCGTCGAGCTGCCGGTGCGCATGGCGCTGCTGAACAACACGGCCCAGGAGGCGAGCCTGTCGGCAGGCGGCAGGAGGTGGGATGAGCCCCCGCCGTCCTCGTCCGAGCCGCCCGCGACGCCGGAGCCGCCGCCGTCCACGCCGCCGGTGGTGGCCGAGCCCGATCCCGCGCCAACCGAGACGATCGTGTTCGCGCTCAACCCGCGCAACCAGCAGAGCCAGGGCGTGCTCAGCGTCGAGGCGAACGGCGAGCGGGTGTTCGAAGGCGTGCTCGCGGCCGCCAATCCCGCCAGCCCCTGGACCGTGGCGCTCGAGGTCGCCACCGGCGAGAGCACCGAGTTCGTGCTGAGCTACGCCAGGAGCGGGGTGAGCAGCCTGCCGTTGCCGGGGCCGGCCCTGGTGGGGGTCGCGCATGACGGGATCGCGCTGCCGACCCTGAGCCACAACTTCCCGCCCTCCGGCGTGTTCCGCTTCACGCTGCACAACGGCCGCCCGGAGGACGGGGTGATGCCTGGCTCGGCCGGCACGGACGTGTTCATGCTGACCGGCCCGGACGCCCGGGTCACCACCGGGGCGGGGCGGGATCTGTTGGTGGTGCGCGACCAGGGGCACTACCGGGTGGCGGATTTCGATGCGTCGCAGGACCGGCTGATGTTCGAGGGCATGGCGGCGGCGAGCCTGGAGGCCACCCGGCAGGGGCAGGACATGGTGATCCGCTTCGCGGGCGGCAGCGTGGTGCTGGAGAAGACCGGCTTGCTGGCGCTCGACGCGATCCTGCTGAACGCCGCGCCGCAGCTGGCCTGACGGGCTGCGGCGGCGGGACCGCTCCGGCCCGGCGCAGGACCGTCGGAATCCTTTACACACCCCCCACCCGGCGCGGCGGGGGGGCTCCTAACGCTTTGAGCCAAAACGCGTTTGCCAGCCGTGGCGCAATTCTTGCGTGACCTTTGCCAGGCAACCGGGTGCGACGTACCCCCTCGGGGAGAGTGCAGGATGAACATCAAGGGACTGGCATTCGGGGCGGCGGCCCTGTGCGCGCTGTCGATGCAGAGCGAGGCCGCGGTCGTCTTCAACAACGGCGGGCCGAACGGCGTCAGCGGCAACGAGACGACGGGCTGGGTGCAGGCGGAGGATTTCAGCTTCGCCGCCAACACCGCGGTGACCGGCGCGGGCGTCTATCTCGCCGGGTTCGGCGATGTCGGCGCCTGGGATGGCTCCTTCACCTACTATATCTACGCCGATGCCGGCGATACGCCCGGCGCGGTGCTGCAGTCGGGTGCGGTGATACCCACCGTCACCGACAGCGGGATCCCCTGGGACTTCGGCGGCAATGCTTGGCTGTTCGAGTTCGACATCGCCGACTTCGGCGCCGCGGCCGGCGTCACCTACTGGCTCGGCATCCATGCGAGCGCGAACTTCGGCATCGACGAGATCTACTGGGTGACGACCGACGCCAACGCCACCGCGCGCGGGCAGGAGAGCTTGGGCAGCGCCAACGGCCCGTGGTCCACCAACTCCCAAGAGCACGCCTTCTACCTGACCGGTGCGCGCGAGGTGACGGTGCCGGAGCCGGCCTCGCTCGCGCTGCTCGCCATGGGCCTCCTGGGCCTCGGCTTCGCCACGCGCCGGTGCGCTGCCTGAACCTACCCCGCTTGGGCTGACCCCGGCGCGGGCAGCGCCGCATCCAGCCGCCGGAGCGTGGCGGGCCAGTCATGCGCGGCCCGCACCGCCGCGCGTGCGGCCTCTCCCAGCCCCGGATGCGCCCCGTCCAGCACCGCGGCCACCGCCGCCGCGAAGGCCTCCGCCCCGTCGGCCACCAGCAGGTCGCGCCCCGGCGCCGCGTGCACGCCCTCGAAGGCCGCCGTGGTCGCGACCACCGGGCGCGCCATCGCCATCGCCTCCAGCACCTTGTTCTGGATGCCGCGCGCGATCATCAGCGGCGCCACCGCCACCGCGGCATGTGCGAGATACGGGCGCACATCCGGCACCGTGCCGGTGACGTGCACGCCGGGCAGCCGGGCGAGCGCCTGCACCGCCGGCGCGGGGTTGGCGCCGACGATCCAGAACGAGGGCGCGGGCGTGCGGCCGCGCAGCCGCGGCAGCACGGCCTCGGCGAACCACACCACCGCCTCGACGTTGGGTCGGTAGCCCATGGTGCCGGTGAACACGATCGGCAGCGCGCCTTCGGGGTAGGGGCTCGGCCGCGGTTCATCGGGGTCGAAGCGGGCGAGATCGACGCCGTTCTCGACCCAATCGACCCTGTCGGCGCAGTCGGGAGCGAGGCTGACGAAGTGCCGCGCCTCCGCCTCGGAGACGAACAGGGTGCGGTCGAAGTCGAGCGCGGCGCGGCGTTCGAGAGCGCGCAGCGTGCGCGCCTCGCGCGCCCAGACGAGCCGCATCGGCGGCTTGGCGCCGGCGGCATAGGCCTGCCACTTGGCGGAGTCGACATCGACCATGTCGAGCACGCGCCGGAACCCTGGCCGGTGCGCGCCCGGCCCCATCACGTAGGGCGCCATCGCCGAGGAGTAGACGAAGGCCGCGTCCCAGCGGCGCTCGGCGAGGCCGCGGCGCACCCAGGCGGCGAGGGCGGGGTGGTGGAACCAGCCGAGCGTGAGCGGCAGGCCGGGGCGCAGGCGGGCAAGCGCGCGCGCGGCCGCCTGCCACCGCCCGCGCACCCGATGCGCCTCGACATGGGCGAAGCGGGCGCGCAAGCCGGGCAGGTGGTCGAGGTCGCGCGGATCATCCACCAGGCAGCCGAGCTCGACATCCCAGGTGTTCGCCAGGTGGTCGAGCATGTGCCAGGCGCGGATCTTCTCGCCCTTGTCGGGCGGATAGGGGATGCGATGGGCGAGGAAGAGAAGGCGCCGGGCCATGGCGCCCCCTTACAGCATGTCCGTTGCCGTGGCCCTACCGCAGCGCGCGGCGGACACCGGCCAGCCCGACCAGGCCGAGCCCGAACAGCGCGAGCGCCGCCGGCTCCGGTACGGTCGCGGGGGGGTCGGGATCGGTGACCCGGGCGTCCGGCCCGGGCGGATTGCCCGAGTCGGGGATGAAGCCGCCGATGCCGCCGAGCGGCAGGGCCATCAAGGTCACCGGCGGACCCTCGCCGAGGCCGAAGGGGAGGGGCATGGCGGGCCACGGCGGCGGCAGCGGCAGAGGCGGTGCGGGCGCGGGCAACAGCGGCAGCGGCGCTGCCGTGCCGGAGCACAGCAACAACACCTGCGCGGCGCGCCGGAGTGGCCGCGGCCGTGGCGCGACCGTGGCGACGGCGGCGGCGATGCGCTGCACCGGCCGGGCGCGGGGCCGCGTCACCTGGACGCAGCGATGGATTATGCCGCCGAGGACGTTGACGAGCGCCACACTCATGGCCGGAGCAGGGGGCGGGCTGCGGCGATGTGCGGATGCGGGAAACGCCAAGACGGGGTGGGCATGCTGCTTCTTCCGGGCGACGCAGAGATGTCTAATTTATCATAAACTGCGCCAAAACAAGCATGTTTTTCGCAGAACTCTGGGATTTTATGACGTCATGACCCCCCAATATACTACCTTAGGTTGTCTTTCAGTTGGGGTGGATGGTGGTGCGACACCCCCGTGCGGTTTGGGCGCCGGCGCGCGTATCGTGCTGGGGGCAGAAGGGTGGGGCGCGCGTGCGGCTGATCCACTGGCGGGGCGAGCGGCCGAATTTCGGCGACGAGCTCAATCTCTGGCTCTGGCCGCGCCTGTTCGGCGCGGTGTTCGACGATGACGACTCGACGCTGTTCCTCGGCATCGGGTCGATCATCGGTGTGCATGACCTGCCTTCGGCGGCGCGCAAGCTCGTCTTCGGCGCGGGCTTCGTGCCCGATTACGGTCGCAGGCCCGATCTCGCGCAGGGCTGGGACATCCGCTTCGTGCGCGGCCCGCGCACCGCGCGGCTGCTCGGCCTGTCTGCGTCCCTGGCGCTTGGCGATCCCGGCGTGCTGGTGCGGCGCCTGCTCGCGGATCGCCCGCGCGCGGCGGAGCTCGTCGGCTTCATGCCGCACTGGGAGAGTGCCGTGCGCGGCAACTGGCAGGCGGTCTGCGCGCGCGCCGGCGTGACGCTCGTCGACCCGACCGCGCCGGTCGAGCAGACGCTCGCGACGCTGCTGCGCACCCAGCTTCTGGTCACCGAGGCGATGCATGGCGCGATCGTCGCCGATGCCCTGCGCGTGCCCTGGGTGCCGGTGCTGCCCTTCGATCCGCGCAACCGGGCGAAGTGGGAGGAATGGGCCGGCCCGCTCGGAATCGACCTGCGGCCACACCGCCTCGCGGCCTCCAGCCTCCAGGAGCTGGGCTCGGACCGGCTGGAGCGGTTCCTGCGCCGCCACCCTTCGGTCGTGCGCGCGCTCGCCCCGGTCGAGCGGGTGCAGATCGCCCGCGCGGCCGCGTGGCTCGCCCGCGCGGCGCGCGCCGAGCCCTCGCTCAGCGACGAGCGCGCGCTCGACCGCCAGATCGCGCGGATGGAGGAGGAAGCCGCGCGGCTCAGGCGCGAGGAGGGTTGGGGGTAAGGGTAGTTTGCGCAGAATAGAAGCGTTCTGCTAGCATTATGCATGCCTGCCAACCCAGCCGGCCGCAGTGAGCCCGCCACCCTGACCATCCGCCGCCTCGACCCCGAGGTGAAGGAGCGGCTGCGGCTGCGCGCGGCCCGCCACGGCCGCTCGATGGAGGCCGAGGCGCGCGAGATCCTGAAGCAGGCGCTTGCCGCCCGACCCGAGACCGGTGCGGAGCTCTACGCGGCGATCCGGCGCCGCTTCGCCCCGCTCGGCGGGGTCGAGCTCGACCTGCCGCCGCGCGAGCCGGGCCGCCCGCCGCCCGATTTCAGCGGACCCGAATACGGGTGATCCTGCTGCTCGACACCAACGTGGTGTCGGAGCTGATGCGGCCCACGCCCGCGCCGGCGGTGCAAGCCTGGATGGGCCGCGCCCCGGCCGCCGCGTTCCATGTCGCCAGCATCTCGGTCGCGGAGATCCTGTATGGGATCGCCCGCCTGCCGGACGGGCGGCGCAAGGAGATGCTCGCGGAACAGGCCGAGGCGATGTTCGCGGTCGAGTTCGCCGGGCGCGTGCTGGGCTTCGGGCTGGAGGCCGCCCCCGCCTATGCCGCGATCACGGCGGCGCGCGAGCGGGCCGGGCGGCGGATCGCGGCGCAGGACGCGATGATCGCCGCGATCGCCCATGTGCATGACGCGACGGTCGTCACGCGCGACCGCGACCTTCAGGAGTGCGGCGTGCCGGTGATCGATCCCTGGGTGGGGTGA
This sequence comes from Elioraea tepidiphila DSM 17972, assembly GCF_000378465.1. Taxonomy (GTDB): domain Bacteria; phylum Pseudomonadota; class Alphaproteobacteria; order Acetobacterales; family Acetobacteraceae; genus Elioraea; species Elioraea tepidiphila. The sequence continues at coordinate 31,910 of NZ_KB899942.1, read as the reverse complement.
CGCCTAACCCCTTCGCAGGAAAGGTCTATTGGACGCGGCGGCAGGACTTGAACCTGCGACCTTCCCGCCCGTACTGTGAAGCTGCCATCTCACAGACACGTAGGAAGCGGGACGCTCTATCCGGCTGAGCTACGCCGCGAACCTGATCAGGGTGTTGAACTGTCCACCCTCCGATCCTTGAGCCCGGGGCGGGCCACCGCCCGCCGCTTCCACTTGACCTCTTCCTCGACCGCACGGAACTCCGGCTCGATCTCCTTCAGCCGAGTGACGAGGCCGGTGAGGTCGTATTCGTTCGAGAGCTTGCCGCGATGCTTCGCGATCCGCTCGATCCGTTTCACAAAACCAGCCTTCTCAAGGTCGGCAATGATCCTCTGGACCTGCCGCTCCCCGAGCCGAAGCCGCTCAGCGAGTGCCTTCTTGCTCGGGTAAGGCTTGCGCGCCACGTCCCACCAGTAGTCGGCCAGGTGCATCAGCACCGCGAGTTGTGTGGGCGTCAGCTTCAGGCGTGGCTGTGCCCGCAAAAGCAGTGACGGCACGACACAGAACCCGCGCTCCATCACCGCCTTGCCCCACTTCTTCTCTGAAGCTTTGGTGGCTTTGGCCGGGCGCAGCTCGATCACCTCGGCCGTCGGCTTCGTCGCATCGTCGGGCATGCTGAACTCCTTTCATGTGCCCAAATACGCGCGCGACGACTAGGAAACAAGTCCCTGCAACAAGACGCTTACGACCACTGCTACCAGTCGTAGACGACTGGAAGGTGAGGGCGGTGGCGTCCGGTAAATAAGAATGCTCTCACATGCAGTATACCGATAAGCCCATACGAACGAGCACCCAGAACCTTCCCGTCCTACATGACTACTGGGTCATCCACCTTTCTCACAGCAGCCTAATCTGCTCGGATTCCCGGCTGACTTCTCCTTCGGCCTGACCTGACCGATATCGCCGTCCAACTGCTTCCGGAGGCGGCCCTCGCAGCCCTCGGCTGAGCCTACCCCAGCCCTCGCACGAGCGGCGGCCCCAGCAGGTTCGCGACCGGCACGGGCAGGCGCTTCCAGAGCGCGATGAACAGCCGGTATTTCGGGTTGTTCGGGTTGTTCTCGGGGATCGCCGCCCCCGGCGTCAGCCGGTAGCAGTAGTGCAACTGCTCGGGCGTGAATCCCCAGTTCTTCTTGTAGTCGAACGCGCCCGTTCCAGCCTTGGAACGCCCGAAATCGAACCGCGTCGCACCGCGCTCGTTGCCCGCGCGGCGCATCACCTCCCAGTACATCACCTCGTTGGCCGAGAGCGCGCGCGCCGCGACCGTGCCGCCGCCGTAATAGGGCAGCACCTCATTGCGGAAGTGGAAGTTCAGCACCGAGGCGACCGGACGGCCCTCGTGCAGCACGGTGGTGACGTCGTGCTCGTCGGGGAACGCCTCGGCAAGCGCGCGGAAATAGCGGCGCGGGAACACCGGCGAGCCCAGGTTGCGCACGGACTCGGCATAGACGCGGTGCAGCGTGTCGGTGTCGCTGTTCGAGACCGAGGTCAGCCCGCGCTTGAAGCCCTTGCGCACCTCGGCGCGCTGCTTGCGCGGGATGTTGCGCGCCATGTCGGCCTCGTCGTCGCCGGTCAGCACGATCGCCTTGCGGAACGTGTAGTAGAGCGGCGGCCGCCCGAGCCATCCCTCGTCCTCGGCGGCGATGCGGCGGAACTCGAGCGCGGGCGCGCCCAGTTTCGCCTGCAGATCGAGCGCGTGGGATTCGAGCGCCGTTGCCGCCTCGGGCGTGACGGCGGCCGTGCCGCCATAGACGCAGAACGGCGTGGAGGCGAGCACGTCGCCGAACAGCAAGGTCTTCATGCGCGCGAGCGGCAGCACGCCGACGATCGCGCCGTCCTGCTCGGCGAACGTGTAGTAGGTGGCGTGTCCGAACACCTCGCGGATCACGCGCTCCCAGGCCGCCCGGTGGAAGAACGTCGCACTCTCGGCCGCCCGCACGAACGCGTCCCAGGCCGGGGCACTCGCCGCGTCGAGCGCGCGGATCCGCACCGTCATGAGAGGCTCCTCAGGCCGCGATCGCGGAGGCGAAGACCTGGTCCATCCGGCCCCAGGCGAAGTCGCGCAGCAGCCGGGCGACGCGCCCCTCCATCGCCGCGAGCCCGACATAGTGGCGGAAGCGCGCGAGCCGCCCGGCGGCGACGCGCGGCTGATCCGGATCGACCTCCCAGGGGTGGAAGTAGAACAGCCCCGCCGTGCCGTCGGCGTTGACGCGCCGGAGCCCGGCGCGGAACAGCGCATAGGGCACGAGCCGGAACCAGCCGCCGCCGGCGCAGGGCAGGTTGCGCCTGCCCACGCGCACCGTCGTCATCGGCAGCTCGACCACGCCCGACGGATCGGGGCGGTGCGGCGCGCGCGGCGCGTCCGGCTCGCCATAGAGATCGTGCTTCACCGGAAACACCGAGGAGGAATAGCGATACCCCTCCTCGGCCAGCACCGCGTGCGCCCAGGGTGCCGAGCGCCGTCCGATCGAGAAGGTCGGCGCGCGGTAGCCGATCACCGCCACCCCGCCCGTATCTTCCAGCACCGCCTTGGCACGGCGCAGATCGGCCCGGAACGCCTCCTTCCCGATCGCGTGCACCAGCTCATGGCCGTAGCCGTGGCTCGCGAGCTCATGGCCGCCCGCGACGATGCGCCGGATCAGGGCGGGGTGTCGTTCGGCCACCCAGCCGAGGGTGAAGAAGGTCGCGCGCACGCCCGCGCGCTCGAACAGCGCGAGGATGCGGTCGGTGTTCGCCTCGACCCGGCGCGGCAGCGTCTCCCAGGCGGCGCGGTCGATCACGCCGGCGAAGGCCTGGACCTGGAACCAGTCCTCCACGTCCACGCTCATCGCGTTGGTCGGGCGGCTCATCGCCGCTGATCCAGCCCCGAGAACAGATCCATCAACCGGTTGAAGACGCGCTCGCGCCGCGCCGCCTGGATCTCCAGCATCTCGATCCGGCGCGACAGCTCGGTGATCACCGAGGCCGGCACGCTCGCCCCCTCATGCGTCGGCTGGTGCTGGGCGGCGAACTCGCGCAGCGGCGCCCGGCCGGCGGGCTGGCCGCCGGTGAGATCCTCCTCGAGCTCGCGCGCGGTGATCTCGACCATCGGTGCGGTCAGGGTCTGCGCGTGCTCGAGCGCGCCGCCGAGCAGCACGCGGGCACAGAGCCGGTTGATCCGGCGCGGGATCCCTGAGCTGAAGCGGTAGACGAGGTCGAGCGCCTCCGGCTCCCACTGCGGCGTGCCCGACCAGCCGACCGCGCGCATGCGGTGCTCGACATAGGCGTGGGTCTCGTCCTTCGAGAGCCCGCCGAGATGATAGGAGGCGAGCACGCGCTGCCGCAGCTGATCCAGATCGGGGCTGGCGATGGTGCGGCGGAGCTGCGGCTGGCCGAGCAGGATCGTCTGCAGCAAGGCCCGCCCGTCCTCGGTCACGTTCGAGAGCATGCGGAGCTCTTCGAGCGCCGACGGAGGCAGGCCCTGCGCCTCGTCGACGATCAGCAGGTGCCGCCGCCCCACGCTCTCGCCGGCGCGCAGCGCGTCCATGATGCCGCGCAGCACGGCGGCCTTGGTGCCGTCGGAGGAGACGCCGAAGGCATCGGCGACCAGGCGCAGCAGATCGTCGCCCGCCACCTGGCTGGTCATGATGCGCGCGATGGTGAAGGAGTTCGGGTCGAGCTCGGCGCAGAGCCGCTCGACCAGCGTGGTCTTTCCGGCCCCCACCTCGCCGGTGATGATGATGAAGCCCTCGCGCTGCGCCAGCCCGTAGACGAGATGCGCATGCGCGCGCGCGTGCACGCTGGAGGCGAAGAACAGCCGTGCATCCGGCGTCATCAGGAAGGGGTGGGCGGTGAAGCCGTAGTAGTCGAGATACATGGGGCGGGTCCCCGGTCAGAAGGTCTGTCGGACCGCGGCGATGACGATGTTCTGGAGCGCGCTGCCGTCCAGGCCGCCACCATCGCGGTAGGTCACGCGATAGGTGAGCGAGCCTGACAGGCTCGGGTTGATCAAATGTGTCAGGGAGGCGCCGGCGCTGTAGTTGTTGGTGTCGCCGCGGCCCTGGCGCGTGCTGATGCCGTAGCGGGCGAAGGCGGTGAGATTGGTCAGCTCGTCGAGCGGGCGCGACCAGCTCAGGCTGACCGAACTGCCCTTCTGGCTGAACTGCGGCGCGGTCTGCTGCGGATCGGCGGCGATCGGCCGGCGGTTCTCGTGCGTCAGGGCGAGCGTGACCGTGTCGCGGCGGAAGCTGTGGCTGAGCGAGACCGTGGCGCTGCGGACGCGGAACAGTCCCCCCTGGAGCCCGAGCAGCGAGGACGCCGTGGAGGGCAGCACGGGCGCGCCGGTCTGCGCATCCACCGGGTTGCCGAGCGGATCGAGCACGATCGACTGCAGCAGATCGGCGGCGGTCAGCGCCGCGGTGCTGAGCCGGTCGGTGTAGGTCGCGAAGATGCGGGTGCGCGGGCCGAGCTCGGTCCGCCCCTGCACGAAGGCGGAGTTGTAGCCGTCGCGCTTGCCGTACTTCACCGTGATGGAGGTCACCTCGTTCGGCGTGAAGCGCAGCCCTGCGGCCCAGATCACGCCGTCGATCTCGGTGATCGGGCGGCTGTTGTAGCGCTGCTGCTCGTAGCCGACCTCGACCAGCCCGGCCAGGCTCCGGGTGATGCCGTAGCCGGTCTCCAGCAGCAGGGTGCGGCGATAGGCGCCGCTGTAGATCCCCTGGCCGTCATACTCGGTGGCGCTGAGGCTGCCCTGCAGCAGCAGCCGGCCGAAATCCTCGCCCGAGCGGACCACGGCATAGCCGGTGTGCGAGCTGAACTTCGAGGCGCGGAAGTTGGTCGGGCCGAACCCGGTGTCGCTCGGCAATCGGCGGTTATCCGCCCGATCCTGGTCCGTGAAGCTGTAGGTATAACCGGCACGCAGCGTCGCCAGGCCGCGAAAGCGCTGCACGATGTAGGGCGAGATCGAGGCGGTGAAGGTCTGGATCTGATCGTCGCGGTTGATCGCGGTGTTGTCGTCCTGCGCGAAGCCGCTCGCGAGCGACTGCACGGAGGCGGCGGCGCGCATGTCGACGAACAGCAGATCGGGCACGAGCATCAGCGAGGCCTGGCCGAAGCCGCGATGGGCGATCTGATTCTGCTGGCTGTAGCGGGTGTAGAAGCTGGCGGTCGGCGCGTAGTTCAGGGTGCCCTGCAGCCGCGCCGTCTCGGCGCGCAGCGTCAGGCCGGGAGTGACGCCGAAGATGACGTCGGAGCGGCGGTTGCGCGGCGTGTTGCGGATGTTGTCGTTGAAGGTGACGCTGAGTCCGAGGCTCGGCGTGATGGTCCAAGCGCGCGGCGGCCCGGGGGGCGCGGCATAGAGGGTGGTGAAGGGAAAGCCCAGCGTGCCCGGGCGGAACGGCGAGTCGGGGGCGACGGTAGCGCCCGGCGGGGGCGGGGCGACGCGCGGCGGCGGGGCCGGGGGACCGGCCGGCGCGGCCGGGGTTTCGGTCTGGGCCGCGCCGGGACTGGCGGCGAGCAGGGCCAGCACGACACCCGACCAGCCCCCCCGGGTCATCGGACGGGAGGACGCGGAGCGTGGGGCGTCGCCGGGCCGGAATGTTCGGCGCGCGATCCTAGCCGCCCGGCGGCGCAGCGTACGCATCATACCCGCCGTATGCGCCGAAGGTGTCGTTGGCTGTCAATACCGCGCGGTTCAGCAGCAGCTGCAGGTTGGGGCAGGCCTCGACCAGATCGAGGGCGGCCTCGACCTCGGCGCGCTGCGTCCGTTCCGCCTCCACCACCATCACCACCTGGCCGACGATCGGGGCGAGGATGGAGGCATCGGAGGTGGAGAGGCAGGGCGGCGTGTCGAGCACGAGGATGTGGTCGGGCAGGGCGGCGGCGAGGCGGGCGAGGGCGGCCGCCATCATCTGCCCCGGCGCGGCGGCCGGCTGGCCGGCCGGGTGCGGCCCGTAGGGCAGGAAGGACAGGCGCGGGATCGCGGTCGGCACCAGCAGCGTCTGGGGCGCGCGCGTCGGCTCGGCGGCCAGCATGCGCAGGCCGGGCGTCTCGGCGTGGCCGAGCAGGCGGCTGACCGAGAGATGCTTGCCGTCGGCGTCCACCAGCACCACCGGGCGCGCGCCGGAGCCGGCGATCGCCGCGGCGAGATTGAGCGCGGTGAAGGTCTTGCCCTCGCCCGGCCGGGCCGAGGCGATCATCACCATCCGCCCGCAGCGGCCATCGACCGAGGGGGTGGCCTTCACCGTGCGCAGCACCGCGTGCTGGGTCACGGCGATCTCCTCGGAGAGGCGCGAGCGTCCCGGTCCGGTCGGGCCGGCCACCAGCCCGGCCTTGATCAGCAGATCCATCGGGATCGGCGGAATCGCCGGGGTGGCCGGCGCCGCGGGCGGGACCGCGGGCTGGCTTCGCGCGGCAGGTTGTGCGGGCGCAGGCTGCGGTGCCGCGGCGGGCGGGGTGGCCTGCGGCGCGGCCGCCGGGCGCGGATCGCGTGCCTCCAGCCCGCCCATCGCCTCGACGGCGCGCTCCACCAGGTGAGCGCGGCCCTTGGGCGCGGTGTTCATGCGATCAGCCTCGCGACGAGGTTGGGGACCTTCGCCATCAGTGCCGGGCCACCGGCGATGACGACCCCGTAGGCGGCGATCAGGAGCAGCAGGCCGGAGGCGAAGACGACGGCCGCGCCGGCGCGCCGCACCGGCTGTGCCGAGGAGATGGCGCCGAGCACCGGCAGGCCGAGCTTGCGCAGGTCGTGCACGGTGTAGAAGCCGCGATCGAGCTGGACGAGCAGCAGGGCCAGCACGCCGCCGGCGCCGAGCCCGGCCAGCAGCACGCCGGTGGCGAACAGGATGCGGTTCGGCCCCGTGGGGGTCAGCGGCACGGTCGGCGGCTCGACCACTTCGAGGCGCACGCGGTCGGCGTCGGTGCGCGCCGCACCGGCGATCTGCAGCGACTCGCGCCGGGCCAGCAGCTCCTCGTAGTTGCGGCGCAGCACCTCATAGTCGCGGTTCAGGTTGACGTACTCGGCCTGGAGCTGCGGGGCGGTGCGCAGCAGGTTCTCGAGCCGCTCGACCTCGGTCTCGACATCGCGGATCTGGCGCTCGAACGAGGCGAGCTCGGAGTCGGCGTCGATCACGCGCAGCTTGAGCTGCTCGTGCAGCGGATTCGGCACACCGCCGCCGGCCCCGCCGCCACGCGCCGCGCCGCCGCTGCGCGCGCCCTGGGCGCGCAGCTCGGCGATCATCGCGCGCGTGGCGATCACGTCGGGGTGCTGGTCGGTGAAACGCAGCAGCAGGTCGCGCAGGTTGCGCTCGGCGGCGGCCAGGCGCGGATCACCGCCGCCGGCGGCGGGGCCGGTGAGAGTGGCCGGGGTGTCGGCGAGCTGCTGCTGCAGCAGGGCGCGCCGCTGGGTCGCGTCCTCGTGCTGGCCGCGCAGGGTGGCGAGCCGGGTGCGCGCCTGGTCGAGCTTGCTCACGCCGCCGAAATTCTCCGACGGCAGCAGGTCGATGTAGCGGGCGCGGAACTCGGCGCGCTTCTGCTCCACCGCGCGCAGCTGGCTCTCGTAGCTCGCGAGCTGGGTGGCGATGAACTGACGCGCGGTCTGCATCTGCTGGCGGTCGGTGCTGGTGGCGGCCTCGATGAAGAGGTTGATCACCGTCTGCACCACCGCATGGGCCATGCGCGGGTCGTGGTCGCTGTACTCGATTCGGAACAGGCTGCGCGTCTGCGGCACGAGCCGGATCTCGCGGCTCAGGCGTTCGATCAGGGCCTCGCGCGAGGCGGCGTCGGTGACGCGCAGGTCGAGATCGGTGCGCGCGATCACCCGCTCTAGGTTGGGGCGGCTGAGCAGGGTGCGCTGCAGCGTCTCCACCTGGCGCTCGGGCGCGCCATCGACCGCGACGCCGCGCAGCACCGAGCCCAGGATGGCATCGACATCGGCGTAGATGCGCGCATTCGCCTGATAGACGTCGGGCAGCTTGTAGACGCCGATCCAGCCGAGCCCGCAGACCAGCCAGGCGAGCAGCAGCGCCTTCCAGCGATGCCGCCAGCCGGCGGCGGCGTAGCGTCGGATCAGCGCGCCGATGTCCATCGGGTCAGAACCAGCCCTGCGGGATGACGAGGGTGTCGCCCGGCCGCATCGGCAGATCCTGGGAGATGTCGCCGTCACGCAGCAGGTCGGAAAGACGCACGCTGATCACCTCCGCCGGTCCGCCGACAGTTTCGCGCCGAATGATTTCCGCACTGTTTCCGGCGGCATAGCGGGTGAGCCCGCCGGCGGCGATCATCACGTCGAGCACGCTCATGCCCTCGCGGTAGGGCAGTGCCACCGGCTGGGCGGCCTCGCCGATCACGCGGATCTGGCGGGCTGGCGGGCCGACGAAGCTGGTCACGAGCACGGTGACGAAGGGCTCGCGGACGAACTTGCGCAGCTCCTCCTCGATCGCCGAGGCGAGCTGGGAGGGGGTGCGGCCGGCGGCGACGAGGTCCTGCACCAGGGGCGTGGAGATGCGGCCGTCCGGGCGCACCGGCACGGAGGCGTTCAGCTCGGGCAGGCGGTACACGACGATGCTGAGCGTATCGCCCGCGCCGATGACATACTCGGGCGCGTCCATCGCCGGCAGCACGGGGCGCGGGTCGGTCGCCGGCAGTGTGACAGTGCGCGGGCCGCAGGCGGCGAGCGCCAGGAGCCCCATGAGGGCCAAGAGGTGGGGGGATCGACCGTGCATCGCTGTCGCCTCGCTCTCCTGTCGGTACGGGCCTCTAGACTACGGCTGATCCCAGGCCACCGGAACGGTCGGCATGCAGCACGACGCCGGCTGACGATGGCGGGGTCTTACCAAACCCGGCCGGCCGGGGGCAATAGAAAAAAACTCAAGACACCCCATTTTCGAGACGGTTTTCCCGCTTCGGAACGCTTTTTCCGTCTTCGGTGCGGCAAAGATGCCATTTCCGGTTGTGAATCCTGCCGACAGTCGCGTGCCGGGCGCCCTGCCAGGGCCGTCCCCGTGCTACCCTGGTCGTGGTGGTGCAAGACCGGGCGGCACGACAACCGGACGTGTCAAAAATGATGCGGATTCTCGCAATTTGCGTATCCTCTGCTGGACTTTCATCAAAAATTAGTCTAAACCCCTTCCCCGGGGGCAACCATCGGGGGAGTATCCGTCGGCCTTCGGGCCGGCATCGAGCGGGCCTGCGCCCGCAGCGGAGGATGCCATGGCACGCTGGTTCGGCCGCGCCGCCCGGCCCGAGTCTGCGCCTTCCCCCTCGTCCCTCGGCGATCACCGGCCGGGGCCGTTCGCGCTCGCCGGACACGCCGCCCTGCCGCCCAGGGTCGACCGCGCCGCGGCGCTCGAGCCCGAGCGCCTGCCGGAGGGCTGGCTCACCGTCACCCGTCGCCATGACGCGCCAGGGTCGGTGCCGCTGCGCCGCGCGATCGAGATCCTGCTCGCCCTTGCCGTGCTCGGCCTCGCCGCCCCCCTGCTCACCGCCGCCGCCCTGGTCGCCCTGGCCGACCGTTCGGGCCCGGTGGTCGAACGGATCCCGCGCGTCGGCCGGCACGGCCGCCCCTTCACCCTCTACCGCCTGCGCGTCCGCGCCGGCGGCCTCGGCCGGCTGTTCCGGCTCTGCCGCATCGAGGACGTGCTCCAGCTCGTCAACGTCCTGAAGGGTGAGATGGCGCTCGTCGGGCCGCGCCCCGAGGCGCCCGTCTCGGCCGCCGAACATGCCCGCTGGATCCCCCGCTGGCGCGACCGCGAGGTCGTCCGCCCCGGAGTCACCGGCTGGGCGCAGGTGCACCAGGCGGTCAGCCCCCTGGATCGCGGCGGCTCGCTCGCCGGCGCGCGCCGGATGCTCGGCTACGATCTCCATTACGTGCAGCACCGCAGCCTCGGCTTCGATCTCAGGATCCTGCTCGCCACGCTCCGCCTCGTGCTGGTCCAGGAGAGGGCCGGCTAGCGTGGCCGCGACGCCCGCGCCATGACCGCCTCGGTCCTGCTGCACACCGCCGCGGCGGTGTTCTGCCTGTTCTGGGCTGCGCTCGTGCTCGCCGCCGGGCGTGGCCGGATGGCGGCCGCGCTCGCGGTGGCCTGTGGCGCCGCCGCGCTCTGGGCCGGCACGGTCGCGCTGCTGCCCGCCCAGCCGCTCGACGGCCCGGCGGGGGCTGCCGACATGCTGCGGTGGGCGCTCTGGTTCGCGGTGCTGCTGCTGCTCTATCGCCGCTTTGCCGGCGCCGCCGTGGTTCCGGCCATCCGCCGCTTCGCCGCCGTTGGCGCCGTGCTGGTGCTGATCGGCCTCGCCGCGTTGCTGCCGGGGCCCACCGCCGCACTCGCCCTGCCCACGCTCGGCTCGCCCGCGCTGCTCGCCCGGCTCGGCCTCGCGCTTGCCACCGTGCTGCTGGCCGAGAACGTCTGGCGCAATGCCGACGAGGCCACCCGCTGGCACGTCAACCTCCCCTGCATCGCCTTCGGCGGGCTCGCCGCCTTCGACGTGCTGGTCTACGCCGATGCCGTGCTGGCGCGCGAGTTCTCGCTGCCGCTGCTCGATGCGCGCGCGGTGGTGACGGCGCTCGCCATGCCGCTGCTCGCGGTCGCCGCGGTGCGCGACCGCCGCTGGCGCCGCCAGTTGCCGATCAGCCGGGCGGTGGTGTTCCACGGTGCCACCCTGGTGGTGGGGGGCGTGTTCCTGCTCGGCATCGGGCTCGCCGGCGAGGTGGTGCGCCATCTCGGCGCCGACTGGGGCCGGGCGGTGCAGATCAGCCTGCTCGCCGCCGCCGCCCTCGCCCTGCTGGTCGCCGCCTCCTCGCAATCGGTGCGTTCGCGGCTGCGCCGCCAGATCGTCGACAACTTCTTCACCGCCCGGCACGATTATCGGCGGGAATGGCTGCGCACCGTCGCCACCCTCTCCGCCGCCGATGCCGAGGCGCCCGGCACCCTGCGGGCGATCCGCGCGATCGCCGACCCGGTCGACAGCCCGGCCGGCGTGCTGCTGCTGCGCGAGGAGGCCGAGGGCGCGCCCCGCTTCGCCTGGGCCCAGTCCTGGAACTGCCCCGATGCGCCGCTCGCGATCGGGGCGGCGCATCCGCTGCTGGCGCTGCTGCGCGACGGCGCCTGGATCGCCGAACTCGGCGAGGCGGCGCCCGCGGATCTCGCCCGCGCCTATGGCGCGCTCTGGATCGCCGTGCCGCTGCTGCACCACCGCGAGGGGCTGGCCGGCATCGTCCTGCTGGCGCCGCCGCGCGCGCCCTTCCCGCTCGATGGCGAGACCTTCGACCTGTTGCGCACGCTCGGGCGCGAGGTGGCGATGTTCCTCGCCGAACGCCGCGCCGCCGAACGGCTGGCCGACAGCCGCAAGCTCGCCGAGTACGCGAAGCGTTTCGCCTTCGTCGCGCACGACGTGAAGACCGTCTCGCACCAGCTGAGCCTGCTGCTCGCGAATGCCGAGGACCACATGCAGGACCCCGAGTTCCAGCGGGACGTGCTGCTGACGGTGCGCGCCGCGACCGACCGGATCAACACCCTGATCGTCCGGCTGCGCCAGCCCGAGGAGGAGGTGGCGCCGCGCCCGGCCGCGGCGGCGCCGCAGATCGCCCCGGCCGCCCGGCTGGCCGCGCTTGCCGCCGCCCGTCAGAGCCGCGTGATCGTCGAGCCCGGGCCCGATCCGGGTCTTGCCGCGATCGGGGCGGACGCGTTCGATGCGGCGGTGACGCACCTGATCAACAATGCGATCGACGCCTCGCCCGCGCAGGAACCGGTGCGTGTGGCGCTCCGCCGCGAGGGCGGGCGGATCGTCATCGACATCGCCGATCGCGGCCCCGGCATGACGCCGGAGTTCGTGCGCGACGTGCTGTTCCGTCCGCTCGGCACGTCGAAGGCGAAAGGCAGCGGCATCGGCGCCTGGCAGGCGCGCGAATTGCTGCGCGAGGCGGGGGGGGATCTTTCAGTGCTGACGCGGCCTGGCGAAGGCACCACCATGCGGCTGACCCTGCCGCGTGCCGGCGAGGATGACGGGGCGGAGATGGCGACAGGCGAGATGCGGCGGAGGCGCGCGTGAGCAAGCCGAAGCTCCTGGTGGTCGAGGACGATCCCGCGCTCTGCGCGCAGTACAAGTGGGGCTTCCCGGCTTGGCGCGTGCTGATCGCCAATGACCGCGCCGAGGCCGAGGCGGCGGCGCGGCGCGAGCAGCCGGCGGTGGTGCTGCTCGATCTCGGCCTGCCGCCCGACGCGGAAGGCGTGGCTGAGGGCTTCGCCACCCTCGAGACGCTGCGCAGGCTGTTCCCGACCATGCCGGTGGTGGTGTCCTCCGGCCAGGACCATCGCGACAACATGCTGCGCGCGATCGCGCTCGGCGCCTATGATTTCTGCGAGAAGCCGGCCGATCTGGCACTGTTGCGCACGGTGCTCGACCGGGCACTCCGGCTGCGCGAACTCGAGGAGGAGAATCTCCGCCTCGCCGCCCAGCCGCGCCCGAGCCCGATCCGCGACATCCTCACCGCCGACGAGGGGATGCTGAAGGTCTGCCGCACGGTGGAACGTCTCGCCTCCGTCTCGGTGCCGGTGCTGCTGCTCGGGGAGTCCGGCACCGGCAAGGAGGCGCTCGCGCGCGCGCTGCACGACATGGGCCCGCGCGCGGCGAAGCCCTTCATCCCGATCAACGCCGCCGCGATCCCCGAGACGCTGCTCGAAGCCGAGCTGTTCGGCCACGAGAAGGGGGCCTTCACCGGCGCGGTGCGCCAGGTGATCGGCAAGATCGAGCAGGCGAACGGCGGCACGCTGTTCCTCGACGAGATCGGCGACCTGCCCGGCAACCTCCAGGCCAAGATGCTGCGCTTCCTGCAGGAGCAGACGATCGAGCGGATCGGCGGGCGCAGCCCGATCAAGGTCGATGTGCGGTTCGTCTCGGCGACGAACCAGCCGCTCGAGGAGCATGTCGAGCGGGGCCGTTTCCGTGCCGATCTGCTCTACCGCCTCAACGCGGTGACCGTACGCATCCCGCCCTTGCGCGAGCGCGGCAACGATATCGGGCTGCTCGCGCGCGCCTTCCTCGCCCGCGACGGGCGCGAGTTCGGCCGCAAGCTGCAGGGCTTCGATGCCACGGCGCTCGCGGCGATGGCGGCGCACCCCTGGCCGGGCAATGTGCGCGAGCTGCTGAACCGCGTGCGCCGCGCGGCACTGATGGCCGAAGGCCCGCTCGTTTCGGCCGAGGATCTCGAACTCGCCGCCCCCGAGCCGGCGGCGATCGCGGCGCAGTCGGCCGACAGCGAGGTGGATCTCGACCTGCGCGCCGCGCGCATGCGCGCCGAGCGCGAGACGATCGAGCGCGCGCTCGCCCGCAGCCAGGGCAGCCTGACCGCCGCCGCGCGGCTGCTCGGGATCAGCCGTCCCACCCTCTACACCCTGCTCGAGACGCACGGGATTCCCGTGCCGCGCCCCGAGGCCGGCACGCCCACCGCGTCCGTCGATGCCGTCTGACGGAGACACGCCATGACACGGCTCATGACCTCCACGCGGATTGCCGCCCCTCTCGCCTTCGCCGCCGCGCTGATCCTGGCGCTGCCGGCCCCGGTCGAGGCTTCGGTCGAGCGGGCGCGCGCGGCGCAGCAGCGCGGCGATCTGCGCGCCGCGCAGATCGAGTTCCGCAACGCCGTGCGCGACAACCCGAACGACGCGTCCCTGCGCGCCGCCCTCGCCCAGGCGAGCCTCGATCTCGGCGACGGCGACACCGCGGAGAAGGAGGCGCGCGCCGCCCTGGAGCGCGGCTATGACCGCGCCGCCGGCACCGCGCTGCTGCTGCGCGCCTACATGACGCTGCGCCGGTTCGAGGAGATCCTGCGCGAGTTCCCGATGCAGGAGGGCCAGGTGCCCAACGCGGTGTCGGCCCAGGTCGCGGCCGGCCGCACCATGGCCTATCTGGCGCTGAACCGGCGCGAGGATGCCGCGCGCGCCGCCGCGGACGCGGTCCGGCTCGGCCCCAACGTGGTCGAGGCGCAGCTCGCCGCCGCCACCGTCGCCGCCGTCTCCGGCGACCGCGACGCCGCGGAGGCGGCGGTGGACCGCGCGCTCGCGATCGAGCCCGCCAACACGGAAGCGCTGATGCGCAAGGCCAGCTTCCAGTTCGAGCGCGGCCAGCTCGCCGAGGCCTCGGCCACCTTCGCCGCGCTGCTGCAGCAGCAGCCGGGCAATGTGATGGCGCGGCTGCGGCGCGGCGAGGTGCTGATGCGGATGGGCAACGACGCCGAGTCGCGCCAGGAGATCGACCGGGTTCTCAGGCTCGCGCCGAATGCGCCGCTCGGCATCTACATGAGCGCGATGCTGCACGCGCGGGCGCAGAACTGGCAGGCGGTGGACCAGGAGCTGCAGCGCATCCAGAGCCAGTTGCCCAACATCCCCGACGGGCTCCTGCTGTTCGCCACCGCGAAGCGCGCACTGAACCAGCTCGAACAGGCCGAGGATGCGGCACGGCGCCATGTCGCGCGCCGGCCCGAGGATCCGCGCGGGGCGAAACTGCTCGCCATGCTGGAGATGCAGCGCGGCGCGGCGGATGCGGCCGCCGGCACGCTCGACCGGCTGGCGCAGCGGGGTGCCGCCGATGCCGAGGCCTATGACATGCTGGGCCGCGCCCATGCCGCGATGGGGCGGCGGCAGGAGGCGCTCGATGCGCTCGCCAAGGCGGCCGAGCTCACGCCCGACAATGCCGCCGTGCTGGCCCGGCTCGCGGTCGCCCGGCTCGCCACCGGCGACGCGGCGGGCGCGCAGCAGGCGGCCGAGGCCGCGCTCGCGCGGGATCCCAACCAGCCCGGCGCGCGCGAGGTGCTGGCCTCGGCCGCGCTCGCCCGCGGCGATCTCGCGGTTGCCTCCGCCGAGCTCGAACGGCTCGGCCCGCAGGCCCGCGGCGGCGAACTCGCCGGCGTGCTCGAGGGCACGATCCGGCTGGTGCGGCTCGACCTCGACGGCGCCAAGACGACCTTCGAGACGGTGCTGCGCAACCATCCGAACAGCGTGCGCGCGCGGCTCGGGCTTGCCCGCGTGGCCGCCATGCAGGGTGACCTCGACCGCGCCGAGCGGCTGTTCGCCGAGGTGCTGGAGCGCGAGCCCGGCAACCCGGAGGCGCTCGCGCGGCTCTCGGCCGCGGTGCTGAGCGGCGGGCCGCGCGCGGCCTCCTCGCGCGCGGTGCTGGAGGCGGCGAACGCGGCCCAGCCCGGCGATCCGGCGCTCGCGATGGCGCTCGCGACCGTGCTGGTACGCGCCGGCGAGCCGGCCAAGGCGGCCCAGGTGCTGGACGCGCCGGCGTTCCGCGATCGCCGCCGCGAGACGCGCCACCTGCTGCTGCTCGCCGAGGTGCGCACCGCCGCCGAGCAGTTCCGCGAGGCCGAGGAGGCCGCGCGCGCGGCGATGGCGCAGGACCCCGACAATCCGCTCGCGCGCCGCATGGTGGCGGCGCTGCTGCTGCGCGCGAACGATCAGCGCGCGGCCGAGCTGGTGCTCGAACAGGGGCTGCGCACGCGCCCAGCCGATCCGTTGCTGCAACAGACCCTGGTGCAGGCGGTGCGCCAGGGACGCGGGCTCGACGCCGCGCTCGAGACCGCCGACCGGCTGGCGCGCCAGGAGAGCGCGCGGCCCTCCTCGCTGACGCTGCGCGGCGATCTGCTGATGGGGGCGGAGCGCTTCGAGGAGGCGGCGGCCGCCTATGCCGCCGCCCACCGGCAGGCGCCGTCGGGCGTGCTGGTGCTGCGCCAGGCCGACGCCTTGCAGCGCCTCGGCAAGCAGGACGAGGCCGCCCAGGCGCTCGCCGCCTGGCTCGAGCGCACGCCGGACGATCTCGCGGTGCAGTCGCAGCTCTCGCAGTTCGAGATCGCCGCGGGCCGGACCGCCGACGCCGAGCGCCGGCTGGTGCGCTTGGTCGCCGCGCGCCCCGAGGACGCGATCGCGCTCAACAACCTCGCCTGGCTGATCCAGGCGCGCAGCAGCAGCGAGACCGCCGAGGGCCGCGCGGCGCTCAGCCAGGCGCGGCAATACGCCGAGCGCGCCTACTACCTCGCCCCCTCGGCCGAGACCGCCGACACGCTCGGCTGGATCCTGGCGCGCTCCGGCGAGACCGCGCGCGCGGTGCCGCTGTTGCGTCAGGCGGCCGCCGCCTCGGTGGCACGGCAGCGGCCGGACGCGTCGATGTTCTACCGCTACGCGTTCGCCCTGGAGGCGGCCGGCGAGCGCGAGGAGGCACGGCGCGTGATCGAGCCGGTGGTCACGTCCAACGCGCAGTTCCCCGAGCGTGCCGAGGCGGAACGGCTGCTCGCGCGGCTGCGCGGCGGCTGAGCGCAGGGCGGATCACGGCCGGCCGGGACGATGCGCGACCTCGTCTTCATCGCCTTCATCGTGCCCCTGCTCGGGCTGGCGGCGGCGCGGCCGTTCGTCGGTGTGATGCTGTGGTCGTGGATCTCGTTCATGAACCCCCATCAGCTGCTGTGGGGGTTCGCCTCGAGCCAGCCCTGGGCGGCGATGGTGTTCGTCGTGACGCTGTTCGGCTGCTTCGTCGCGCGCGAGCCGAAGCGGCTGCCGATCAACGCCGTGACGGTGCTGATGACGCTGCTGATCATCGGCATCACGATCACCTCCTTCGCCGCGCTCGGCCCGCCCGCGGAGGTCTGGGCGAAGTGGGACCGCACCTTCAAGACCCTGCTCGGCCTGCTGCTGACGGCAGCCCTGGTGGACAGCCGGCGGCGGGTCCATGCGCTGATCTGGCTGATCGTGATTGCGCTCGGCTATTTCGGCGTGAAGGGCGGCATCTTCACGCTGGTGACGGGCGGCGGCTTCATCGTCATCGGCCCGCCGAACAGCATGATCTTCGATCGCAACCATCTGGCGACGGCACTGCTCGTCTCGCTGCCGCTGATGAACTACCTGCGCCTGCAGTCGCGCCACCAGGTGGTGCGCCACGGCCTCATCTTCGCCATGGCGACGACGCTGTTCGCCGTGGTGGGCAGCCAGTCGCGCGGCGCGCTCGTGGCCCTGGTCGCGACCGGCGCGGTGCTGTGGACCCGCAGCCGCGGCAAGGTGCTCTCGGGGGTTGCGATCGCGCTCGCCGGCGCGGCCGCGATCCTGTTCATGCCCGATAGCTGGGTCGAACGGATGGAGACGATCCGCTCCTACGAGCAGGACGGCTCGGCGATGGGACGGATCACGATCTGGGAGGCCTCGGTCCGGATCGCCCTGATGCGCCCGCTGGTCGGCGGCGGATTCCTGTCGATGTACAAGCAGGACATCGTCAACATGGTGATGCCGCAGGTGAAGGCCCGCGCGGCGCACAGCATCTGGTTCGAGACCCTGGGCGAGCATGGCTTCGTGGTGTTCGGGATCTGGCTCGGCATCCTTGTCGCCGGCGGCCTCTACACGCTCAGGATCGCCCGCCACACGCGCAACCGGCCGGAGTTCCGCTGGGCCTATGACCTCGCCCGCATGTCGCAGGTCGCGATGGTCGCCTACATGACCGGCGGCTCGTTCCTGTCGCTCGCCTACTGGGACTGTTTCTGGACGCTGATCGTCGTGCTCGCGGCGGTGCATAAGTTGGTGCGCCAGCCGGCCGCGCAGCCTGTCGATGCCGCCGCGCCGGCCAGGACCGGCGGCTGGCGCATGCGCGCTGCGGCCGCGCCGATCGCCACCGCGCGCGGCAGCGCGCTGCGCCCATGAGCGGGCCGCAAGCTCGGGAGGAGGACCCCGCGTGGAGAGCTTCTACTATCTCGCCATGCTCATCGGCGTCGCCTGGCTCTGCGTCTGGAGCATCCTGCCGGAGCAGTACCGCCACCACTTCTGGTGGCCGTTCGACATGGTCGATGACGGCGACCGCGGAGGCGGCAAGCCCGCGGACGGCGGCGATCGTCCGGCCAGGCGAGGCGCCGTCGCCGCCCAGGCCGCTCCGGCTGCTGACCTTCAGCACGCTGTACCCAAACCCCGCCCAGCCCAATCATGGCGTCTTCGTCGAGAACAGGCTTCGCCATCTCGTCGCGGGCGGTGACGCGACCAGCACGGTTCTCGCGCCCATCCCCTGGTTTCCCGGCCGCACCCCGGCCGGCGACCCGAAAGCCGGATTTCCGGAAATCCCGATCCGCGAAACCCGGCACGGCATCGCCGTGCACCATCCGCGCTTCCTCGCCGTGCCGGGGATCGGCATGGTCTCCAACCCGGTCACGCTCTACCGCGCGGCCAGGCGCGCGCTCGCGCGCATGGTGGCGGACGGTTTCGTCTTCGATGCGATCGACGGCCACTACCTCTATCCCGACGGCGTCGCCGCGGTGTGGCTCGCGCGCGACCATGGCGTGCCGGTGGTGCTGACCGCGCGCGGGTCGGACACCTCGCAGCTGCCGCATTACCGCATCCCCGGGACGCTGATCCGCGCGGCGATCGCGCGCGCCGATGCGCTGATCGCGGTGAGCGCGGCGCTGAAGGAGGGTCTCGTCGCCCTCGGTGCGCCGCCAGAGAAGGTGACGGTGCTGCGCAACGGCGTGGATCTCCAGGTGTTCCGGCCCGTGCCCGACCGCGCGGCGGCGCGCGCCGAGCTCGGCTTCGACGGGCCGACGCTGCTTTCGGTAGGGCTGCTGATCGAGCGCAAGCGCCATCACCTGACGATCGAGGCGCTCGCGCATCTGCCCGGGCACCGGCTGGTGATCGCCGGAGAGGGACCGGAACGCTCCGCCCTCGAAGCGCTCGCCGCGCGCCTCGGCCTCGCCGACCGCGTGCGTCTCGTGGGGCCGGTGCCGCATGCGCGGCTGCCGCTCTACTACAGCGCTGCCGACGTGATGGTGCTCGCCTCCTCGCGCGAGGGCTGGGCGAACGTGCTGCTGGAGGCGATGGCCTGCGGCACGCCCGTGGTGGCGACCCCGGCCTGGGGCTCGCGCGAGGCGGTCGCGGCACCGGAAGCGGGCGTGGTGATCGACGAGGCGACGGCGGAGGCGGTCGCCGGAGGCGTGCGCCAGGTGCTCGGCCGCCCGCCCGGCCGCGCGGCGACACGCGCCTATGCCGAGCGGTTCGGCTGGGAAGAGACGACCGCAGGCCAGCTCGCGCTGTTCCGGCGCGTGCTTGCGCGCAAGGAGGCGGCGGCATGACCCTGACCCGGCGCGCGCTTGCCCCGCTCGCGCTGAGCGCGGCCGCCTGCCGCGCGCCGGTTCCACCGGCGATGGCCGCTCCGGTGCGGAGCGCGGCGGCGGTCTCCGTGCCGCCACTGCTCACGCTGACGGTCGCGGCGGCGGGCACGGGCGGGCACGCGCTCGCCTCGGCGCGCTGCTTCTTCGGCCCCGGTGCGCTGCCCCGCGCGGCCCTGCTGATCGGGCGCTGCGCCGCCCTCGCCCAAGACCTGCCGGTGGAGGTCGTCGTGCTGGCGGCGCATGCGGACGGCTCGGCCAGGATCGCGCTGCTGAGCTTCATCCTGCCCCGAGGCGCGGCGCCGTGCGAGGTGGCGATCCTTGCCGGTCATGCCGAGGCCGGCGTGCCGCGTCCGGCCGGCGCGGCGCGGGCCTGATACCGGGCTGCCAAAGGTTTGACCTTTGGCAGCCTGGGATCACGCGCAGGGCTGGTGTGGCGGCTGTGCGCCAAAGGAAACCTCATACCCGGCGCACGAAGATGAAACCTTCGTGCGCCGGGTATGAGCCTGCGCCGCTGCCGTCACGCCGCCGCGGCGACCGACGTCACTGTCCGCCGCGCCGTCTCGGCCATCGCCAGCAGATCGAGCGGCGTGGCCGGCCTGCCGCCGACAGGTCCGAAGAAGTAGTCGAGGAACTGCTCGATCCGGGCGAGGAAGGCATCGCGCTCGGCCGCGCTGCGCACATAGGGTGTTCCGCCCGGCATGAAGGAGGGGCTGTGCAGCGAGAAGGTGAACACCCGCTCGCCCTCGGCCAGCATGGAGTCGACGAGCTTGCGCATCTCGGCGAAGGACACGCCTTCCGGCGTCAGCATGATCCGCTCGAGCAGGTGCAGCCGGGCGAGAATGCCCGGCAGATGCAGGCTCGAGGACAGCCGCCCGAAGATCCGCTGGCTCACCCTGTGCCGGCGCAGGAAGCGCAGCGGCCCGACCAGCGACTGGGTGACCGGCAGGTAGAGCACGTTCCCCGCCGGCCCGCTCCAGAACAGCCGCTCCGGATAGCCGAAGAAGTTGGGCCCGCCGCCCGCGCCGGCGAAGCTGCGATAGGGCACCACGCTCGTGTCGACGCGATAGCCGAGCCCGCTCAGCATCGCCTCGCGCGCGAGGTCGAGGCCGTAGCGGCCGGCCTTGTAGATGCGCGGCGCGATGCCGAGCGTGCTGCGGATCCTCTCCGTCAGGGCGGCGAGCTTGCGCTGTTCCAGATCGGGATCGAGGTTGCAGGGATAGGAGTTGTACGGGCACACCACCTCCTCGTGCGGCGGCGTGACCCAGGGATGCAGCTGCGCGCCGATCAGGCACTCGCCCGCCTCCGCCCATGGGCCGAACACCCCGGCCGCGCGGGGATCGGCGATCACCGGGTAGTCGAGCAGATAGGCCGGGCGCAGCCCGTAGCGGCGGAAGATCGCCTGGCCGTAGCCGATGTCGTTGATCGACTGCACCGAGATGTTGCGTGACGACAACGGGCCGGACCAGTCGAACTCCTCCTCGGTGTCGATCACGACGCACAGCAGCGGCGCCTCGAGCGCGGGCAGCGCGGCGAGCTCGACGGTGCGGTGCATGCGCAGGCCGGTGTCCTATCCCGCGAGCACGCGCTTGACGTAGCGCTTCAGCGGGCTGACGAGCGGGGAGGTGAAGAGCAGGTGACGCAGGCTGTCCATCGGCCGGAAACCGAGCAGGGCAGCCATCAGCAGATGCCGGCCGCTCTTCAGGTAGTGGCCGGCCGCACCGCTCAGCCCCTTGCCGATCTGGCTGTGCAGGCTGCCGATCGCGCGCATCCGCTCGCGCAGCGACAGCGTGTCGGCGAAGGCGTCGACGTGCTTCTCCAGCATCGGCTTGGTGTACTGCGTCAGCAGGGCGGTATGGCGCGACATGTAGCTCGCCGGCGAGACGCGGATGTTCACCAGCTTCTCGGGCACCAGCCCGACGATGCCGTTGCTCGCGAGCTTGATCCAGAGGTCGCGGTCCTCGCCGATCCGCAGCCGCGGATCGAAGGGCTGCGTGCCGAGGTCGCGCCGCCGCACCATCGCGCAGGGCGTCGCGACGTAGCAGTTCCAGAGCAGCAGCTTCCAGCCATCCGGCAGCAGCTCGGGGAGGTCCTGGTAGAGCGGGCCGATGACCGCGCCGGACCCGTCCACCCAGTCGGCCTGGCAGCCGCACAGCGTGACCTTCGGGTTGGCCTCCATCAGCGCGACCTGCAGCCGGAGCTTGTCGGGCAGCCATTCGTCGTCGGCGTCGAGGAAGGCGACATAGGTGCCGCGCGCCGCCGCCACGCCGCGGTTGCGCGCCGCCGCCGGCCCGGCATTCGCCGCGAGCCGGATCACGTCGTGCGCGAGGCCGTGCCGGGTGAGCAGCATGCGCGCCTGCGCCGCGGTGTCGTCGCTGCTGGCGTCATCGACCAGGATCACCTCGATCTCGCGCAGGGTCTGCGCCGCGATCGAGCCGATCGCGGCCTCGAGCAGCCCGCTCGCATTGTAGGCGGGGATGACGATGCTGACGGTCGGCGCGGCGCGGGGGGGCGCCTGGTCGTCGCTCATCGACGGAGCATCCACGTCAGTTTCTGACAGCCTTTGGCGAGCATGCCGCGCCAGCCGCCGGCATACCAGCTTGCCCGCCCGAAACGCTGCTCGCCGGTCGAGAAATCCCGCTTCGCCTGGCTGTCCCCCTCGCCCCGGTCGATCAGCCGGATGCCGTGCGCGTCGGCGGCGCGGAGCGTGTGCCAGAGCAGGAGCCGCCCCGGCGAGACCTTGCTCGCCTCCGGATCATAGACCGGAAACCAATAGCTGAGCACGCCGGCATGCATCAGGCCGAAATGCCGCGCGAGCACCCGCCCGCCGGCGGTGAGCGTGCTCAGCAGCGGCGTGCAGGCCGCATCCTCGCGCCCGGCGAGCAGGCGCACCAGGCGCTGATGCGCGGCATCGGCGAAGGGGTCGCCGACGGCGGTGCGGGCATACTGGGCGCGCTTGGCGGCGATCAGCGCGTCGAGCTCGGCCGCTTCCGGGCGCGTCGTGATGCTGATCTCGGGCGCGCCGTACTCCTTCTCCAGCCGCCGGTGCCGCCGTTCGGTGTCGAGCAGGAACGGCTTGTTCGCCGCGCCGAGGCCAGCGAAGTAGGCGGCGCTGCCCCCGGCGAGGTCGATCACATGGCCGATGCGCCACTCCGCCGCCGTCAGCCCGAGCGCCGGCTGATCCTCGCCGAGATGGCTGATGAACAGCCCGCCGAGCCGGCAGAGCCCGAGCAGCGTGGCCGGATCGAGCCGCACGCCCGGCCGCAGGATCACGCCGGCATGATCGCAGAGCTCGCCGCCGATGCGCTCGGCGAGGCCCATGCGGCGATGCCATGCGCTCGGGTACTGGAACGGGAAGAAGCCGACGGTCTCGCCGCCCCGGCGCAGCACGGCGACGCGCGCGCGGCCATGCGCCTGCTCGCAGGCCTCCGCGAAGCCGGGCGCGAAGAAGGCGCGGCGCAGCGGCGGCTGCGCCGCCATCAGGCCGAGCCAAGTCGCGCGCTCCTCGGCGCTGAGCTCGGAGGGCCGCTTCACCTCGGCGGCGAGCCCGGCGCGGCTCTGTGCGCTCATCGTCCGGACGCGTGTGGCGGGGTGATCAGGCCGAAGGCGAGCGTGGCGCGATCGAGGCCCGCGCGCCCCCGCAGCGGCCGCAGGTCGATCTCGATCCGGCCGATCCCGCTCGCCGCGTCGAGCGCCGCGAGCGGCGTCAGGGTCGGCGCGCTCGTGAAGCAGAGCCCGAATCCGGCCGCCCGGGCGGCGGCGATCAGCGCCGGGCTGGTCTGGCCGTGCGGGAAGGAGAAGGCCGGCCGGTCGCCGCCGAGGCCGAGCCGGGCGAGGGTCTCGCGGCAGGCGCGGAACTCCGCCGCCGGGTCGGCGACGCGGGTCAGCGGCTCGTGGCTGTGGCCGTGCCCGCCGATCGCGATGCCGGCCCGTTCGAGCGCGGCAAGCCCCGCCGCATCCGCCATCCGGCGCGGCAGGGCGCGGCGCGGCAGCGCGGCGAGCCGCTCGGCCCGCGCCTCGGGCGCCAGCCGGTCGAGCGCCGCGACCGTCGCTTGAGCCTCTGCCGGCGCCCCGCCCGCGCCGGCCAGCACCGCGTCGAACACCTCCTCCTGCCAGAACCCCTCCGCGCGGCCGATATGGCCGGTGGCGACGAACACCACCGCCGGCACACGATGCGCGCGCAGCACCGGCAGGGCGTGCTCGACAGTGTCGGCCCAGCCGTCGTCGAAGGTGATGAGCAGCGGCCGCGCGGGCAGGTCCCGGCCGCGCGCGACCGCCGCCTCCAGCTCGGCGAGCCCGATCACGGCATGGAAGCGCCGGAACAGGCCGAGGCAGGCATCGAGCTCCTCGGGTGTCACCGCGTAGGTGGGATTCGCCCCGGCCGCGCGCGGATCATCGTCCGGCAGCACGCGATGGAACATCACCGTCGTCAGCACGGCGCGGTTGCGCCGGCGATGCATGAGCCCGGCCGCGCCGCAGGCGAACAGGACGCGCTTGGCAAGCGCCTTCACGCCGGACGGGCTCAACCGCACCCGAGCCCCGCCACGCAGGAGGCATGGACCACCGCCCCCGCCGCCGCGAGCGCGAGGGTCAGCCCGAGCACCACCAGGCTGATGCGGTCGCGGAGCGCGAACACGAGCGGATCGTCGTCGATCACGCCGCGCCGCGCGCCGATCCACATCCGGCTCAGCCAGTAGAGCAGCAGCGGACAGCAGAGCCAGAGCAGTTCCGGCGAGCGGTAGAGCGCGCGCACGTTGTCGCTGTCGACATAGAGTGCGAGTACCAGGGCGGCGGCGACCGCGCTCGCGGTGCCGAGCCCGGCGAGCGGTTCGAGATCCTCCGCCCGGTAGCCGCGGATCGCGGCCGGCGTGCCGGTCTCGGCCGCGCCCGCCTTGATCAGCTCGGAGTAGCGCTTGAGCAGTGCCAGGCTCAGGAAGACGAACACCGAAAGGGCGAGCAGCCAGAACGACGGCACGATCCCGGTGGCGATGCCGCCCGCCAGCACCCGGTGGGTGTAGAGCCCGGCGAGGAAGAACACGTCGATCAGGACCTTCTGCTTCAACCATAGCGAGTAGGTGAGCGTGGCGGCGAGATAGACCCCGACCCAGGCGGCGAGCGGCAGCGAGACGAGCGCGGCGAGCAGGAGCCCGGGCAGGACGAGTGCCAGCACGAGCGGCGGGCCTAAGGGCAGCGGCAGGGTGGCGGCGGCGAAGGGCCGGGCGGATTTGCTGCGGTGGCGCCGGTCGGCCTGCACGTCGAGCAGGTCGTTGGCGAGATAGCCACCCGAGGCGACCAGCCCCATGGCGAGGAAGGCCGCGCCGGCCTGGAGCAGGGCGGCCGCCTCGTCGAACCGGTGCGCCGCCAGCAGCGGCAGGAACACCAGCAGGTTCTTCGCCCATTGGTGCAGGCGCATCGCCTTGAGCAGCGGCCGGGGCGCGAACCCGGCGACAGGGAATACCCGCTCGACGGTGGCGACCCGCCGCGCCGCCTCGGCGATCGTCGAGCCCCCCGCTGCCACCACGATCGCCCGGCGCGCCTCCGCCCAGACCGGCAGGTCGTGGCGGTCGTTGCCGGCATAGTCGAAGCCGCCGCGGCCGTACCGCGCCACCAGCTCGGCCGCCTTGGCCGCGCCCCGCAGGTTGCGCCCGTCCTCGGTGGCGATCACCTCGTCGAACAGCCCGAGCTCGTCGGCGATCGCCTCGGCCACACGCCGGTGCGCGGCGGTGGCCAATACCAGCCGCCGCCCCTCCGCCCGGGCGGTGGCGAGATAGGCGACGACGCCGTCATGGAAACGGAAGGCGAGGCCGCGCGGATCGACCGCCTCCGCGAGTCGTGCCTTGAACGCCGCCTTGCCCTGCCAGATCCAGAGCAGCGCCAGGAACACCAGGGCGGGGCGGCGGCGCAGCCCCGCGAACAGCAGCTCATAGAGGCTGTCGCCCGCGAGCAGCGTGCCGTCGAGATCGACGCAGAGCGGCACCGGCTCCGCCGGGCGGCCTTGGGGCTCACGCGCCGGTGGAGCGCGATGATCGGTTGCGTTCATCATCCGATTGGCTACTCGGGGTAAGCCTTAGCCCCAGAATGGTGAAGGAGTTGCCGATGGACGGGCGTGCGACCACCCCGCCGATGCCTTTCGCCGCGCCGGGCGTGCGGGAGCTCCTGCCCGGACTCGCGCTCATCCTAGCACTGGCGGCGCTGTTCTTCGTGACCTCGCCGCGCGACGGCGCGTTCTGGTGGAGCGATGCGCCGCGGCACGCGCTCAACGGCATCTTCCTCAAGGATTTCGTGCTGGCCGCACCGATCCGCGACCCGATCGGCTTCGCCGAGCAGTACTATCTGCGCTACCCGGCGCTGACGATCCTGTTCTACCCGCCGCTGCTCTATGTGCTGAGCGCGCCGTTCTTCCTCGTCTTCGGCGACAGCCACGCCGTCGCCCAGGCGGTGATCGCGCTGCATCTGCCGCTGCTCGGCCTCGGCACCTGGCTGCTCGCGCGGCTCTGGCTCGATCGCTGGAGCGCGCTCGCCGCCGCGGTGCTGCTGCTGGGGATGCCCGAGATCCTGCTGTGGGGCCGGCAGGTGATGCTGGAGATCCCGGGCCTCGCCTATCTGGTCTGGACGGCGCTGTTCACGGTCCGCCACGCGCGCGACGGCCGAGCGGTCTCGCTGCTGCTGGCGGTCGGTTTCGCCCTCGCCACACTCTACACCAAGCTGAACATGGCTTTCGTGATGCCGGCGCTCGGGCTGTTCCTGCTGCTCGCGCGCGGCCGCGCGCTGCTCGCGAGCCGCGTCACCTGGATCGCGCTTGCGCTCGCCGTGCTCGGGCTCGTGCCGCTGATCGGGCTGCAGGTGCTGTTCGGCCAGGCGAACCTGCAATCGGTCGCCGGCATCCCGGACACCGCCGCCTCGCGCGCCACCCTCGCCGGCTGGCTCTGGTACGCCGCGCGGCTGCCGGAGATGACCGGCATCCTGCCGCTGCCGCTCGCCCTGCTCGGCCTCGCCGCAGCGCTGCGGCGCGACAGTGGGAGCACGGCCGAGCGGCTGCTGCCGGTGCTGTGGTTCGTCTTCGCCTATCTGGCACTCTCCTTCGTCGAGCTGAAGGAGGCGCGGCACGGCGTGATCCTGCTCGTGCCGATCGCGCTCTGGGCGGCCGCCGGGCTCGCCTTCGCCGCCCGCGGCCTCTCTGCCGCGCCGCTGCGCATAGCCCTGCCGCTCGGGGTCGCGCTCGTCTTCGCCGGCGTCACCTTCGCGGCCGTATCGGTGCCGCAGGTCGCGGGCTACCGCGAGGCCGCGCTGCGCGCCGCCGCCCTCGCGCCGCCGGGCACGGCCGTGCTGTTCTCGGGCACGCGCGACGGCGCCTTCGTCTTCAACATGCGCACGGTGACGGGCCGGCCCGATCTCTACACGCTGCGCGCCGACAAGCTGCTGCTCAGGATCGCGGTGCGGCGCGAGCTCGGCGTCGCCCAGGCCGACTACACCGAGGCGGAGATCGCGACGAAGCTCGCCGAGCTCGGGGTCGGCGTGGTGGTGGCGCAGCCGGATTTCTGGACCGACCTCGAACAGATGGCGCGGCTGCAGCGCGTGCTCGAAGGCGAAGGCTACGAGGAGGTGGCGCGCATTCCGCTGCGCGCGAACATCCGGGTGGAGGATCGCGAGCTCCGCATCTACCGCGCGCGCGGCGAGGTGCGGCCGACCGGGCGCGCGCTGACGATCGAGCTGCCGATCATCGGCCGCAGCGTCGAGGGGCAGGTCGGTGGGCGCTGAGCTGCGCCCTCATTCCTGGCGCGCAGCCGCCACACCAACCCTGCGCGCGATACCCGACGTACAAAGGTCAAGCCGTTGTGCGTCGGGTATCAGCTCCAGGCCAGCATGACGATGCCGACGATGATGAAGGCCGCGCCGGCGGCGCGCATCGCCGTGATCACCTCGCCGAACACCAGCATGCCGAGCAGCATGGTGACGACGATGCCGAGGCTGACGAACGGGTAGGCGAGCGAGACGTCGATCCGCGACAGCACGAACAGCCACACCACCGCGCCGAGCCCGTAGGCGGCGAGGCCAAGGATGACGAAGGGCTGGGTGGCGATGCTCGCCGCGATCGTCGCGGGCGCGCCCTCGGCGATCGCCTGGGCGATCTCCGGGCGCGACATCCCGGCCTTCAGCGCGATCTGCGCCAGGGCCGACAGCAGGACCGAGACGAGGATGGTGACGAGGACGGGCAGGCTCATCGGGGGGCTCCGGCGCGCATGGGGCTGCCGGCTGCGCCGGCGGGCACGGGACTGCCGGCTGCGCCGGCGGGCGGACTGCACCCGGCTTCCGCCCCGCCCGCAAGATGGCCGGCCTGGACCGCATGACGGTCGGGACGGCATGGTGCGCGGCCACGCCCCTGCCGGAGAGGACCGCGTGATGCGCCACGCCCTGCTCGCCGCCCTGCTGCTCGCCGCCCCGCTGCTTGCTCCGCCGGCCTGGTCCGAGACCCTGCGCGTCGGCCCCGGCGAACGCTTCGCCACGCCGGGCGCGGCCGCGCGCGCCGCCAAGGCCGGCGACCGGGTGGTGATCGCGCCGGGGGTCTACCGCAACTGCGCGGTCTGGACGGCGCCGGATGTGACGATCGAGGCAGCGCCGGGCGGCGAGGTCGTGATCACCGGGCCGATCTGCGCGCAGAAGGCGCTGTTCGTGATCGCCGCGCCGCGCGTCACGGTGATCGGACTCACCTTCCGCGGCGCCGCCTTCGAGGGCGGCAATGCCGCCGGCATCCGCGCCGAGGGCGGCGATCTCACCATCCGGCGCTCGCGCTTCGAGGACAACCAGAACGGCATCCTGACGGCGGTGAACATGCGCACGGCGCGCCTGCGCATCGAGGACAGCGTGTTCGTGGGCAATGGCGCGCTGATCCATCTCTGCGCGCACGCGGTCTATGCGAATGACTGGGCGCTCGTCTCGATCCTGCGCACCCGCTTCGAGGCCACGCGGATCTGCCACCACGTGAAGTCGCGCGCGCTCGCCACCGAGATCGTCGACAGCGAGATCCTGGACACGCCGGGCAACCGGGCGAGCTATCTCGTGGACATCCCGAACGGCGGCAACCTGCTGCTGCGCAACACCACGCTGCGCAAGGGGCCCGACCACGGCAACCCGACCGCGGCGGTGATGCTCGGCGCCGAAGGGGTGCGCCACCCCACCACCAGCCTGCGCGTGATCGGCAACCGGTTCGAGAACCTGATGCCGCGCGGCACCAATTTCGTCGAGAACCGCACCACGACGCCGGTGCTGTTGGAGGGCAACACGATCCACGGCCCGGTGACGGTGCTGGCGGGCCCGGGCGAGGTGCGCTGACGGGCTTGTCGCGCGCGCGGCATCAGCCCCGCGCCGCCGCCTGGGTCAGGATCGCGCGCCAGGCCTCGATCATCGTCTCGCGCGCGTAGTCCCGCGCGGCCTTCTCCCGGTTGGCCGCGCCGATCGCCGCGCGCGAGGCCGGATCGGCGAGCAGGGCGGCGAGCGCGCCGGCGAGCGCGGCCTCGTCCTTCGCCACCACATGCGGCGCGTTCGCCGGCGCCAGCATCGCGCGCACATCGCCGACATCGGTCGCCGCCACCGCGAGCCCCGCCGCCATCGCCTCCAGCACCGAGAGCGGCATCTGCTCGGTGTCGGAGGAGAGCGCGAACAGGTCGAAGCCCCGGTACCAGCCGGCCGGGTCCTCGACATGGCCGGTGAACAGGACGCGGCCGGCAAGGCCGAGCTCGGCGGCGAGCGCCTCCAGCCCCGGCCGCTCGGGCCCCTCGCCGACGATCACCAGCCGCGCCGGCGGATCGGCGGGCAGCCGGGCGAAGGCGCGCAGCAGGCGGCCGAGCGCCTTCTCGGCGCGCAGCGCGGCCACGGTGCCGATCACCGGCCCCTCGCCCGGCGGACGCAGCGGCGCGGCGGCGGCGAGGCGGGCGAGGTCGATGCCGTTTGGCACGTAGCGCAGCCGCGCCGCGGGCAGGCGCCAGACCTCGCGCGCGATCCGGAGCAGGGTCTGCGAGGGCACGATCACGGTGCAGCGGCGCAGGAAGAGCCGGCGCAGCCAGATCCGGCGCGGAATCTGCCGCGCGCGCTCCTCCGGCCCGAAGCCATCCTCGACATGCACCTGCGGCACGACCGGCAGGGCATTCGCGATCGCCCACTCGATCGAGCCCCAGTTGTGGGTCAGCAGCACGGCGGGGCGCAGCGTGGTGAGCGTGCGGCGGAAGCTCCGCACATTCGCGCCCAGGCTGCCCTTGCGCACCGGCACGGCGGGAAAGCTGACGTCCAGCGACGGATCGAGCCTCGCGGCACAGGCGGTGTCGCCATTCATCGCCACGATCGCGTGGCGGAAGGCTGGGCCGAGGGCATTGGCGAGGGTGGCGAAGCGGACCTGCGCCCCGCCCACGGCGAAGGTGGCGAAGACGCTCAGCAGCAGCGGCGGCGCCGCGCTCATCGCGCGTGCACGGCGATCGCGCGGGCGACGACGGCTGCAGTGCGGCTGTCGCCGCACTGCAGGTCGGGCGGCACCAGCACATGCGTCGCCCCGATCGCGCCGGCGGCGAGGACCTTCTCGGCCGAGGTATGGGCGGCGGTGCCGAAGGCCGCGGCGAAGCGGACCGAGGGGATGGCGCGCAGGGCTTCGGCATGCACCCCGGCGATGTAGCCGGCGCCGACTAGGCAGACCTGTCTCATGGGCGGAAGGGCCGGAGCTGTTCGGGAGGATGACGGGACACGGTCTACCAGAAAGAGGGTGAAGGCATCGCCAACGCGCTCAGGCCGCGGCCGGGCCGGGCTTTATGGCGACGAACAGCAAGGTGAGGATCGCGAGATCCTCGGCCGGCTTGTCGCGGGAGCGGCGGGCAAGCGGCAGCGTGCCCAGATCGGCCAAGCATTGCGGGTCGGGCGTACCTTCGGCGCGCAGGATCCGGAAGCCTGCCGCTTCCAGCAGGGCGCGGTAGTCGGAATGGCGCAGCCGGTTCTGGAAGCCTTGGGTGTTCACCTGAGCGATCCGCCGATCCCGAAGGTCAGGAA
This sequence comes from Elioraea tepidiphila DSM 17972, assembly GCF_000378465.1. GTDB lineage: Bacteria > Pseudomonadota > Alphaproteobacteria > Acetobacterales > Acetobacteraceae > Elioraea > Elioraea tepidiphila. Next base: position 1,747 of record NZ_KB899942.1, on the reverse strand, counting down.
AACGTGGAGCAGCAGAGGACGCGTGCTACGCTGCAGTGGAGGAAGCGCAGTCGGCGCAGCGCCCACTTTCATCCCCCCCCTCTCGTGCTGATTGTCCCCATGAGGAGGCTTATGCTCTCCTTTGATTGCATCCCCACCCCTGTTCCCACTCCTTCTCCAATCCTTCCCCCCCGCTGCTCGTCACCCTGTCCGCCTGATCTAAGATCTTGTTCGTGGGTCGGCGAGCGCTTCGCCACGCCTCGCGCGCCGACAAGGCCGACGAGCAGGTGCTGATCACACTGGAATTCTACCGCAACTGCGCGGGGTAGCCGGCGCCAGATTTGACAATCGAGGTCACGCCGGACGGCTCAGACGGCTCCGACGCTCGTACATCACCCCATCCTAGCTCCGCGCTTAGCTAGAGCATTTTCGTCTTGCATGGATTCGGGTGATCTGATTCGACGCTGTTGATGAAGCAGCGAGGTTGGAGATGACGGCACCCTTGTCGCCTGATTTGCGCCGGCGCCTGGTTCGCGCGGTGGAGGCTGGCAGTTCGGCGCGGGAGGCAGCGCGGCGGTTCGAGGTCAGCGCCTCGGCCGCGATCAAGCTGATGCAGCGGGTGAGGCAGACAGGCAGCGCCGCTCCAGCCCGGATCGGCGGCTACCGCAAGCCGCTGCTGGATGGACATGAAGCCTTGTTGCGCGAACTCACCTCAGGCAAGCGCGGCATCACGCTGGCCGAGCTTCGGGACGCGCTGCGCCAGCGCGGCATCGAGGTGGGTGCGCTGTCGACGATCTGGGCCACGCTGCGCAGGCTCGGCCTGTCACACAAAAAAAGCCCTTCGGGCCGCTGAGCAGGACCGGCCGGATGTCGCCACCCACCGCTCCCAGTGGCGGGTGTGGCAGCGCTTCATGGAGCCCGAGCGCTTCGTGTTCCTCGATGAAACCGGTGCCGCCACCAACATGGCTCGCCGCTACGGCTGGGGCCCGAGGGGCGAGCGCTTGGTCGATGCGGCGCCGCACGGCCACTGGCGCACCACCACCCTCGTGGCCGGGCTGCGCAGCACCGGCCTCGTCGCGCCGCTGGTGCTGGATGGCCCGATGACGGGTCCCGCCTTCCGCGCTTATGTCGAGCAGTTCCTCGCGCCCGAACTCTCGAAGGGCGACGTGGTGGTCATGGACAATCTCGGCGCCCACAAGGTCGCCGGCATCGAGGCGGCGATCCGGTCTCGGGGCGCAAGCCTGCTCTACCTCCCGCCCTACAGCCCCGACCTAAACCCGATCGAACAGGCCTTTGCCAAGCTCAAGGCCCTGCTCCGCAAAGCCGCTGCCCGCACACAAGAAGCGCTGTGGGCCACCATCGGCGAGTTGCTCGACCGGTTCCCGCCAGACGAATGCCGCAACTACCTCGAGTACTCAGGCTATGCGTTCGAGTAACCCGAAAATGCTCTAGGCCGCGTGGACAAACCTGATCCACAGTCGGATGGAGGCGAGTGTTACGAAGCCGAGGAAGCTGTCCGCGGTCTTGTCGTAGCGGGTGGCGACGCGGCGGCTGTTCTTCAGGCGGTTGATGAAGCACTCGATGCGGCTGCGCAGCGCATAGAGCGGGCGGCTGACGCTGTGCTGGACGTGCCGGTTGCGCTTGGTGGGGATCTCCGGCACGGCGCCACGGTCGCGCAAGGTCCCGCCGGATCGGGTCGCTGTCATAGCCCTTGTCGGCGAGCATGATGGCGGGGTCGCTGTCGCGCGCCGCCATCAGCGCCTCGTAG
>NZ_KB899941.1 GCF_000378465.1 Elioraea tepidiphila DSM 17972 | reverse complement strand
GCCGCCGAGGAACTTGCCGCCTCGATCGCCGAGATCAGCCGCCAGGTCGCGGAGAGCACGCGCATCGCCTCGGAGGCGGTGTCGGAGGCGACCCGCACGAACAGCACCGTCGAGTCGCTGGCCGCGAGCGCGCACCGGATCGGCGAGGTGGTGCGTCTGATCAACGACATCGCCGGCCAGACCAACCTGCTGGCGCTGAACGCGACGATCGAGGCGGCGCGCGCCGGCGAGGCGGGCAAGGGCTTCGCGGTGGTCGCCTCGGAGGTGAAGAACCTCGCCTCGCAGACGGCGAAGGCGACCGAGGAGATCGGCGGCCAGATCGCCGCGGTGCAGGGCGAGACCGGCCGGGTGGTGGAGGCGATCCGGGCGATCGGCGGCACGATCGAGAAGATCAGCGGCATCGCCGCCTCGATCGCGGCGGCGGTGGAACAGCAGGGGGCGGCGACCGCCGAGATCGCGCGCAACGTGCAGCAGGCGGCCGCCGGCACGGGCGCGGTGTCGGCGAATATCGGCTCGGTGCAGGAGGCGGCCGCCGGCTCCGGCGCGGCCGCCGCACAGGTCCAGGGCGCGGCCGCCGAACTCAGCCGCGGCGCCGAGACCCTGCGCACCCAGGTCGAGCGCTTCCTCGCCGAGATGAAGGCCGCCTGACCGCCACGCCACACAGCAAAACACCACGAAGGGGGCCGCAAGGCCCCCTTCCCCATCCCACAAGAACCAGATCAGCGCGGTAGCGCCGCGACCGCCTGGCGCAGGGCGGCGGGCTCCAGCGGCAGGTCGCGCCGGACGACACCCTGGGCGCCCAGCGATGGCAGCGCATCACCCTCGACCATCACCTCGAGCCCACCGGCATTGCCGGTGGTCATCAGCAGGCCCGGCCGATCCGGCACGCGATACGTCTCGCCGGGCCGCAGGACACGGTTGAACAGCACCGACCCCGAGCCGCGCTCGCGCACCTGGATCCAGGTATCGGCGCGTGCGCGCAGCAGCACGCGCCCGGCCTCGCCGCCTGCGGCGCCATAGGTCGCGGGCTCGGCCGAAGGCGGCTCGGCGGCCGGCGTTTCCGCCGGCGCGGCAGCGACCGGGGCGGCGTTGGCAGCCGACGGATCGGGTCGGCGCGGGGGCATCAGGCTCTGCGGTGTCACCGCCGGCCCGGTCGGCCACGCGCCGGTCGGCGGAAGCGTGACCGGCGGGGGTGAGGCCGGCGGCAGGGCAGCCAGCGGCAAATCCGCGCCGGGCCCGGTCGCCGAGGGGGGCGGCGCTACGGGCGCGGCTGGGGCGAGGGGCGGGGAAGCCGGCGCGGCTGCCGCAGGCACATCCGCCACCGTTGCGGGCAGGGGCGTCGGCGTCGCCGGCGTGGTCTCGATCCGCGCCAGCCGTTCGGGCAGGGCGGGCACCACGTCGGCCAGACGCTGCCCGGTATCCGTCAGGTAGTACCAGCCGCCATAGAGGGCGCCCGCCAGCACCACCCCCACCACGACCAGCGCGCCGGCCGGCACGCCTCGCTCCGGCACGGGAGCCGGAAACGTGAGCTCAGGCTTGCGCTTCGCCGCGAGCCCGGTCTCGGCGCGGTAGCGGCGCGCCACTTCCTCGGGGTCGAGGCCCAATGCGGACGCATAGCTGCGGACGAAGCCGATCGCGTAGGCGGGGGCAGGCAAGGCCTCCGACCGGCCATGCTCGATCGCGTCGAGATAGTCGCGCCGGATCCGGAGTGCCGCCGCGACGTCGTTCAGCGACAGGCCGTGGCGCATCCGTGTGGCCCGCAACAGGCCGCCCACCGCCGACGGGGCGGCTGTTGTGAGCGTCGTCGGGTCTTCGATCAGCGTCGTGTGTCCGTCGTGATGCACCAGCCTGATCCTCGGTGCGCGTCGATCCGTGGCCGCGGGACCCCCGACCCGCCGCCCTGGCACGCTACTGTCTATCGCGAGAGAGGGGGGGCACGCCAGCGTTAACAGTCAAAGGTTGAAATCCCGGAAATTGCGCAACTTCGCGGGCACGCCAGAGATGCAGCGATGATTCGGCCGCAACCGAATCGGCGGCGCGGTCCGGCGGCCAGACTGGCGCCGCAATGCGCGGAGCCGCATGCCGCAGGACCGCCCGCTTCAACCGCCGCAGCCGCGAGGCCCAGGTGATCCTGCGGCAGGCCTCGCCCCAACACACGCCCCGTGCGGCCCTGAGAGGCGCGGCGCGAGCGGGCCGCCTGGGCCCGCCCGTCTCAACCCTCAGTCGAAGCGATGCGTGTTCGTGTACACGGCCCGCGTGCCGACCGAGGCCGAGCGGCCGTAGCACACCACCCAGTCGCCGGCGTTGTTGATCCCGACCGCGCCGGGCCCGCCGGGCAGCGCCGAGGACGGGAAAGACGCGCCGTTCTCGATGTCGCGCTTGGAGATGTCGTCGGGCGCGTGCCGCACCGCCTGGACGCTGCTGCGCAGCATCGCACCGAGATAGGTCGTGCGGCTGTAGCTCGCGATCCAGTCGCCCTGGTCATTGATGCCGACCGCGGCCGCGGTCAGCGGCACGGCGTTGTAGGTGAGGCGCTTGCTGGCCCAGGACCGCTTCTCGCCGACGAAGGTGCTGACGCTGTAGGTCGCGATCCACTGCCCGGCGGCGTTGATCGCCACCGCGCCGGCGACGTTGCGCCTGGGGTACGTCACCATCTTGCTGCTCGACGAGGTGCGGAAGCCCACGAAGGTCGAGCGGCTGTAGTTCACGATCCAGTCGCCCGAGGCATTGATCGCGACCGCCGACCGCGCCGGCGCGACCGCATCGTAGGTCACCATCTTGCTCGCCGAGGAGCGCTTGAAGCCGACGAAGGTGGACTTGCTGTAGCAGGCGATCCAGTCGCCGCGGGTATTGATCGCGACCGACCCGGGTGTTGTGCGCCGGTCATAGCTCACCATCTTCGTTGCCGCCTCGCGACGGAAGCCGACGAAGGTCGAGCGGCTGTAGTTCGCGATCCAGTCGCCCTCGGCGTTGATGTCCACCGACCCTGCCGCCAGCGCGACCGCGTTGTAGGTCACCATCTTGGTCGAGGACGAGGTCTTGAAGCCGGCGAAGGTCGATTTGCTGTAGCAGCAGATCCAGTCGCCGCGATCGTTGATCGCGACATCGCCGGCGACCGCCGGCACGGCGTTGTAGGTCACCATCTTCTTCGCCGAGGCGGTCCTGTGGCCGACGAAGCAGGAGAGGCTGTAGACGCAGATCCAGTCGCCGTTCGCGTTGATCGCGACCGCCCCGGGCGTGGTGCGGCGCGGATAGGTCACCATCTTCTTCGCCGTGCCGATGCCGTTGCCGACGAAGGTCGAGCGGCTGTAGCAGGCGATCCAGTCGCCGCTGTCGTTGATCGCCACCGCCGGACGCGCATTGGCGACGCTGTCGTAGGTGACGCGCTTGGACCAGAACGAGTTGCGGTAGCCGACGAACACGCTCTTGCTGTAGCCGACGATCCACCAGCCGGTGCTGCTGATCGCGACCGAGGCGCCGATGGCCGGCACCGAGCCGTAGCGCACCGCCTTCCACAGCCCGATCGTCGCGTTCATCGCCTTGTTCGCGTCGATCCGACCCTGACCGTAACGGTTATCCGAGGTGTCGGTGCCGGCCGGCAGGATCGTGGTCTGGCGCAGGATCTCGTAGAGCTGGCGCGGTCCGATCGTGCGGTTGCGCGCGATCATCAGTGCGGCCACCCCACCCACGAGCGGTGTCGAGAACGAGGTGCCGGTCGGCGAGGCGAAGCCCGAGGCGCCCGAGGTCGTGCGGATCGACACGCCGGGCGCCATCACGTCGAGCCACGGCCCGTAATTCGAGGTCGTGCGCCGCGTGTCATCGGCCTCGGTGTTGCCGACCGCGAGCGTGCGCGGGTTCTTCGCGGGCCACTGGTCGTAGGGGATCGACTGGGTCGGGTGATTGGCATTCCCCGAGGACGCGATGATCGGCACGCCCGCCTCGAAGGCGTAATCGACCGCGTCGCCCAGCGCCGAGGGCTCGTTGTCCACCTTGGCGGGCGAGCTCGTGACGATCACGTCGGCCCCCTCGTCCACCATGCACTCGATCGCGGCCGCGCTGGTCGTGCCGCCGCCGGCCCTGATCCCCATGAAGCGTGCGTTCCAGCCGGCGCCCGCCACGCCAGTCGCGTTATCGGTGACGGCGGCGCAGACGCCCACCACCTGCGTGCCATGCTCGCCGCTGACGGCGTCGCCATCGCCGTCGCAGGGGGTCGCGACGTAGTTGGCGGCGAGGTCGGGGTGGGCCGTGCGCACGCCGTTCGAGTCATAGACGCCGATGATCACACCGCTGCCTTTCGAGCGCGTCCAGGCGCCCTCGATGTTGACCTGCGGCAGGTGCCACTGCGTGCCGTTGGTGTAGTCCGGGTCGTCCGGGGTATCCTGGTCGGTCGCGAGCTCGGGATCCTCCTCGACCCGCTCGACCTCGGGCAGCGCCATGAGCGCCGCGGCGATCGCGCCGAGATCGGCCTTCTCGGGGAACTCGACGATCAGGCGGCGGTCCATGCGCACGCGCACCAGCCGCTCGAAGCGGCGCCGTCCGGTGGCGGGGCGCGTCGAGAGCGCGCCGAACTTCTTCAGCACCGCATCGAGCGTGTCGATGCCGGTGCCGCGCATCACGGCGGGCACGCGCTGCGCGCGCGTCGCCGCGATGCGCTCCTGCGTCGCCTCCACGGCCTTGGGGGCGAGCGTGATGATCAGGCGGCCCGGCACCGAGCCGCGCGCCGGCGTGGTGATGTCCTCGCTCATCGCACTACTCCCCCCTCAGGGATGTTTCGCGGTCGCTCTCGCCATCCTCGCTGGCGGCAGCCGGGCTGGTCGCCTCAGCCCCACCCGCCGAGACGGCGCGCAGCGCGTCGATGCTGAGCTCGATCCGCCGCAATTCGCCCTGGAGCAGGGCGAGCTCGACGGTCGCGTCCGCGTCCTCGTTGGCGACCGGTGCCGCGGCGGCCTCGTCAGCGGTGACGAAGGCGCCGGACGCCGGCGCAAGCGCGCCCTGAAGCGCGTCGGCGAGGCCGGCCTGGAGTTCGGCCAGCGCCCCGCGCAGCGCGAGCGCGTCGACCGGTGCGGCGCCCGCGCGTGCCAGCGGCGCGATTGCCGCCTCGGTGCGGCCCCAGCGCTGCCTCAGCGCATCGAGCAGATCGTTCACGCGGCCGGGATCGAGAACCAGGTCCTCGGCCGCGAGCGCTGCGTCCTCGTCGCGCGCGCCTTCCGCTGCCTCGGTCTCGGCCATCGCCGTGCGGACGGGCGCGGACTCGTCGGCGGTCAGCGGCACGACGAGCTTGAGCCAGTTCTCCAGACCGGCGCGGTCGAGACGGAACCCCGCCGGCAGGAGCTGTCTGACCGGCGCCTCGCCGAGCACGCGCTCGACCTCGCCGAGCGTGAGCGTCGCAAGCTCGGAGGCGCTGCCGATCGCGCCGCTCAGGCTCAGCGCCTGCGCGACCTCGGCGGGAAGACCGAGGCGGGCGAGTTCGGCGCAGGCGGTCAGGCGATGCTCGTCCTCGGCGGTCAGCCCGGCCTTCTCGCGCAGCGCGGGCGTGAGATCGGCGCGGCGGAACGCGTCGGGCCGCGCGAGCCCAAGGGTTTTCGTCATGTTATCGTAACGGGATGCCGCGGTGGCCGCGGACCGTTTTGCTGCTGGCATGGACGCTCTCCGGTCAGGGTGTCCGGTCGGCGGGGGCAGGCGTCGCGCGTCGCCCCCGCTCGTCTTGCATACGGACCTTTCTGATCACGTATGGGATCATCGAGGCCAAGGTCGGCACGGCGACGCGCCCCGGTGTCGCGATGCGTGTGCGGACCGGAAGAAGCCTATCAGAGCCGCGCACCGAGCGGAAACGAAAAACCCGATGTCCGGTGTGCGTGCCGTCACACCGAAGTCATATCCGCGGCATCAGGCGCGCTATTCCGTTGCGATTCCGTGATCTCGTGCATAGGCCGCGATGTCGGCCCGCAGGCTCGCGCCGCCGCGCGCGGAGCGGCGCAGATTGGCGAGGAAGGTTCGGAACGCCGCCAGATCGAGGCTGCGCACCATCGCCTTCACCGCCGGCACCGCGGCCGCAGGCACCGAGACCTGGTCGATGCCGACGCCGAACACGGCCAGCGCCTCCAGCGGCCGCGCGGCCGCCTCGCCACACAGCCCGACCGGCACGCCGGCGGCGGCCGCCGCCGCGCCCACCTGCTCGAGCAGGTCGAGCACCGGCGCCGAGAGGAAGTCGTAGCGCCCGGCGAGCCGCGGGTTGCCGCGATCGGCGGCGAACAGGAACTGGGTGAGGTCGTTCGAGCCGATCGAAAGGAAGGCCGCCTCCTCCAGCAGCGCGGGAAGCTGCCAGACGAGCGCCGGCACTTCGAGCATCGCACCTGCGCGTACCTCGGCCGGCGCGGCGCCACGCCTCTCGGCCGCGCGCCGCTCGGCCTCCAGCAACGACTTGGCGGCGCGCAACTCCTCCACCGTCGTCACCATCGGGAACATCACCAGGAGCCGCCGCCCGGCTGCCGCCGCCAGCATCGCGCGCAACTGCCGCCGCAGCATCGCCGGCCGATCGAGCCCGATGCGCAACGACCGCCAGCCGAGGGCGGGGTTCTCCTCCTCCGCATGCGAGAACCCGGGCAGGAGCTTGTCGCCGCCGAGATCGATGGTGCGGAAGATCACCGGCTTGTCGCCCGCCGCGGCCAGCACGTCGCGATAGAGCGCCTCTTCGGTCTCGAGTTCCGGCAGGCCGCCGCGCGCGAGCCAGGCGATCTCGGTGCGGAACAATCCGATCCCGTCCGCGCCGGTCTCGGCGAGCTGCGGCAGGTCCATCAGCAGACCCGCATTGATCATCACCGTCAGGCGCACGCCGTCACGCGTGCGCGGCTCGACGTCGCGGTAACCCGCTTCGGTCGCGCGCCGGGCCGCGCGCGCGGCCAGCGCCGCCGTGTAGCCGGCGACGATCTCGGCATCCGGGCGCAGCACCAGCCGCCCCTCATCAGCGTCCAGCACCGCATGCTCGCCCGGCACCGCCGAGTCGGTCGCGCCACGGCAGCCGGCGAGCAGCGGCACGGCGAGCGCGCGCGCGATGATGGTCGCGTGCGCAGTCGGGCTGCCCTCCTCCAGCACCAACCCCGCGAGGCCGCGCGCGTGATAGTCAAGCAGCTCGGCCGGGCCGACGCGGCGCGCGATCAGGATGAACCCCTCGCCCTGCGCCGGCTCGGGTGCGGTGCCGCCGAGATGGTCGATCAGCCGCCCGGCGAGGTCCTCGATGTCGGCGAGCCGCTCGCGCAGATAGGGATCGGCGACCTGGCGCATGCGCGCGCGCAGCTCGGCGAGCACGCGCTCCACGGCGGCTTCGGCGGTGAGCCCGTCGCGCACCACCGCGGCGATCCGCCCGAGCCAACCCTGATCGGCCGCGATCAGCCGATAGGCCTCCAGCACCTCGCGGGGCTCCTGGCCGGCTGCGCGGGCAGGGCCTTCCAGCAGCGCATCGACCGCGCGCTGCATCGCCTCGGTCGCCGCTGTCAGCCGCCGCAGCTCCGCCTCGGGATCCTCCGCCAGCACCGCGCGCGGGGCCGCGCGCCGCCCATGCCGCAGCACCGGCCCCATGACGATGCCCGGGGTCAGTCCGACGCCCTCGAAGTGCCGCGCCATCGAGCCGGGCAGGCTGAGCGCGACCTCCGCCGAGGCCGAGCGGGCGCCGTGCAGCATCTCCGCGAGCAGCATGCCGACGGTCTCGAGCGCCTCGACCTCGTCCTCGGCGTAGCGGCGCGGCGCGCGGTTCTGCACCGCGATCACGCCCAGCACCTCCGCGCCGCGCAGCACCGGCACGGCGAGCATCGAGGCGAAGGGCTCCTCGCCGGTCTCGGGGCGGTAGGCGAAGGCGGGGTGGTTCTGCGCGTCGGGCAGGTTCAGCGGCCGCGCCTCGGCCGCGGCCGTGCCGACGATGCCCTCTCCGACGCGCAGCCGCGTGCGGTGCACGGCCTCGGGCCGCAGCCCCTCGGTCGCGACGAGTTCCAGGATCTCGCCCGGGCGCATGACATAGACCGAGCAGACCTCGGCGACGAACTCGGCGGCGACGAGACGGACCAGCCCGTCGAGGCGCGGGGCAAGGTCGGTCGCGCGCGCCATCAGGCGGCGCAGGCGCGCGAGCAGTCGTCTGGGGGTGGTCGGGGCTTCCTTCGGGGTTGCCGACACCGCTCGCGCGGCTCACTCGGCCGCCGCGGAGAGCGCGGGCGGGTCGCCCCGCGCCATCAGCGCCGCGACCGCCTGGTCGACCAGTTCGGCGATGATCTCGGCCGTGGGCTGCTCGCGTGTCACCATGCCCACACTCTGCCCTGCCATGAGGCTGCCGTTCTCGACATCGCCCTCGATCACCGCGCGGCGCAGCGCGCCGGCCCAGAAATGCTCGATATCGAGCTGGGCCTCGTCCTTCGCCAGTTCGCCCGCCTTGAAGCGGCGGATCACCTCGGCCTGGTGCTCCATGAAGCGCTTGGTGCCCTCGTTCACCAGCGCGCGCACGGGGATCACCGGGAAGGCCGGGTCGAGCTGCACGGTCGGCACGGCCTCGCGCGCGGCGGCACGGATGAAGGCCTGCTTGAAACGCGGATGCGCGATCGACTCGGTCGCGCAGACGAAGCGCGTGCCGAGCTGGCAGCCCGCGGCGCCCATCTCGAGATAGGCGAGGATCGCCTCGCCGCGCCCCAGACCCCCGGCGACGAACACCGGCACCTCGCGCAGATGCGGCAGGATCTCCTGGGCGAGCACGGTGAGGCTTACGGGCCCGATATGCCCGCCCGCCTCCGCCCCCTCGATCACCAGCGCATCGGCGCCGGAGCGCACGAGCTTCCTGCCGAGCGCCAGCGCCGGCGTGAAACAGACGAGCTTCGCGCCGCCGTCCTTGATGCGCCGGATCGCGGGTCCCGGCGGGATGCCGCCGGCGAGCACGATGTGGCCGACCTGATGGTCGAGGCAGACGCCGATCAGCGCGTCGAGCTCGGGGTGCATGGTGATCAGGTTCACGCCGAACGGCTTGTCGGTCAGCGCCTTGGTGCCGGCGATCTCGGCATCCAGCAGCGCGGGCGACATCGAGCCGCAGGCGATCACCCCGAACCCGCCGGCGTTCGAGATCGCCGCGACCAGGTGGCGCTCGCTCACCCAGCTCATCGCGCCGCCCAGGATCGCCACGCGCGTGCCGAGGAAGTCGGTGCCCCGTTTCCAGAGCGCGGCGAGACGGGCCTCGGCCTCGGCGCGCGTCATGCGGCGGCGTCCAGCCCGTAGGCGGTGTGCAGGGCGCGCACCGCGAGCTCGGTCGCCTCCTCGCGGATCAGCACCGAGATCTTGATCTCGGAGGTGCTGATCACCTCGATGTTGATGCCGCGCTCGGCGAGCGCCTTGAACATCGTGTTGGCAACCCCGGCATGGGTGCGCATGCCGACGCCGACAACCGAGATCTTGGCGACGCCAGGATCGGCGATCAGCTCGGCGAAGCCGACCTTCCCGCGCGCCTGTTCCAGCACGGACTGCGCGCGCGCGAGATCGGCCCGGCCCACCGTGAAGGTCATGTCGGTCGTGCCGTCGGCCGAGACGTTCTGCACGATCATGTCGACGTTCACGTTGGCGGCGGCGAGCCCGCCGAACACGGCCGCCGCCACGCCCGGCCGGTCGGGCACGCGGCGCAGCGTCACCTTGGCCTCGTCGCGCGAATAGGCGACGCCGCTGACCAGTTCCTTTTCCACGATCTCGTCCTCGTCCACCACCAGCGTGCCGGGCTTGTCCTCGAAGGAGGATAGCACCTGCACGCGCACCCCTTGCTTCATCGCGAGCTCGACCGAGCGGGTCTGGAGCACCTTGGCCCCGACCGAAGCGAGTTCGAGCATCTCCTCGTAGCTGATCCGATCGAGCTTGCGCGCCTTCGGCACGATGCGCGGATCGGTCGTGTAGACCCCGTCGACGTCGGTGAAGATGTCGCAGCGATCCGCCTTCAGCGCCGCGGCGAGCGCCACCGCGGAGAGGTCCGAGCCGCCGCGGCCGAGCGTGGTGACGCGGTTGTCGGGGCCGAGCCCCTGGAACCCCGCCACCACCGGCACCTGGCCGATCGCCATGCGCTTGAGAAGTTCCGCGCTCTCGATCGTATCCACCCGCGCCTTGCCATGCGCGCCGTCGGTGCGGATCGGGATCTGCCAGCCCTGCCAGGAGCGCGCATCGACGCCGATCGTCTGCAGCGCGATCGCGAGCAGCCCTGTGGTCACCTGCTCGCCGGTCGCGACCACGGTGTCGTATTCGCGCGCGTCGTGCAGCGGCGAGAGCTCCTGGCACCATTTCACGAGCTGGTTGGTCACCCCGGCCATGGCCGAGACCACCACCGCCACCGCGTGGCCGGCCTCGACCTCGCGCTTGACGCGGGTCGCGACGGTGCGGATGCGGTCGAGATCGGCGACGGAGGTGCCGCCGAACTTCATCACGAGTCGGGCCATGCCGGGTCCGGGTACGTTGCGCGCGGGGGTCCGGGGCACACATAACGGCCGGGGATCGGGGCGGCAACCGGGAGGTCGCGCATGGGCACGGTGTCGGCGGCGGAGGCGGCGAAGTTCGGCGCCTTCGCCGAGCGCTGGTGGGACCCGGAGGGGCCGATGCGGCCGCTGCACCGGATGAACCCCCTGCGCACGGGCTGGATCGCAGAGCGCGTGGCCGCGGCCGGGCTCGCCTGGGCCGGGCTGCGGCTGCTCGATGTCGGCTGCGGCGCGGGGCTCGCGGCCGAGGCCTTCGCCCGGCGCGGCGCGTCCGTGACCGCGATCGACGCCTCGGCCGAGGCGATCGCGGCGGCGCGGCTGCACGCCGAGCAGGGCGGGCTCGCGATCGACTACCGGATCGCCGCGCCGGAGGACCTCGCCGCCGAAGGAGCGCGATTCGATGTCGTGGTGGCGCTCGAGGTGATCGAGCACGTGGCCGACCGCGACGCGTTCCTCGCCGCGCTCGCGGCGCTCACCCGGCCGGGCGGCCGTGTGTTCCTCTCCACCCTGAACCGCACCGCGCGCTCGTTCCTGCTGGCGAAGCTGGGCGCGGAGTACCTGCTGCGCCTGCTGCCCGTGGGCACGCATGACTGGCGCGGCTTCGTCACCCCGGCCGAGCTCGCCCGGGCGCTGCGCCGCGCCGGGCTCGCGGTGATCGACAGCGCCGGGATGACCATGGACCCGCTGACCGGCGCCTGGCGCGAGAGCCGCGACCTCTCGGTGAACTACCTGATCGCGGCCCGGCGCGGGTGAGCCCGCGGATCCGGCCCGCGACGGCCCGGGACCTCGAGACCGTCGCGGCAATCCATGTCCGGGCGTGGCGCGAGGCCTATGCCGGGCTGATCCCGGAGCCCGCCGCCACCGGCCTGTCGTGCGCGGAGCGCGCGGCGATGCGGCGCTCGCGCTTGCAGGGCACGGCCGCCGGGCGCGGCATCTGGCTCGGACTCGACGCCGCCGGTGTGCCGGTGAGTTTCCTCGCCTGCGGGGCGCGCCGGCCGGACGGCCCCGACGCCGCGGCCGAGATCCACGTCCTCTCCGTGCTGGCGCGGGCGCGGGGGCAGGGGCTCGGGCGGGCGCTGATGGCCTCCGCGGCCCGGTTCCTGCCCGCCGAGGGCTTCGCCTCGCTCGGGCTCTGGGTGCTCGTGCCCAATCTCCGCGCGATCGCCTTCTACCGCCGCCTCGGCGCCGTGCCGGGCCCGACCCGGCGCTTCGCGATCGGCCCTGTCATGCTGGCCGAGACAGCGATGCTCTGGCCCGACCTGACCGCGCTCGCCGGCTCTCTCTGAGCGCCGGGACGTTTCCGGTCGACAGCACGCGCCCGGCTGTGTAGGAATATGGTCAGAGAACGGGAGACGTGCGTCCTGCGCGCCCCGTCCGATCCCCTCCTTCTCCCAGTCCGAAGGACTCCCCATGACCGCCATGACGCGGTCCGTCGGCACGCCCTCGCCCCAGGCCGTGCTGGCGGACATGTCCGCCTCCGCCCGCAAGCTGAACCGCTGGATCGGCCTCATCCTCGCCGGGCTGGTGGTGGCACCGGTCCTGACCGCCGCGGGCGGGGCGTCCTGGCTGCGCGCGATCGCGGTGTCGGAAGGGCGCGAGCGGCTCGCCGAGGTGCTCGCGATGGCGGTGCAGCACAGTGCGACCGTGTTCCAGGTGAACAGCGAGATCGCCCGGCAGGTCGCCGCCGCAGCCGCGGACCAGCCGGCCGACGCGCTGCGGCTGGATGCGAGGCTGCACGCGCGGCTGTCCGAGATGGCGGCGCGCCATGCGCATGTCACGGCGATCGCCATCACCGATGCCGAGGGACGGATCCTCGTGCACTCGCACGCCTTTCCCGCGCCCGCGGAGGCGCGACTTGCCCTGCCGGAGACCGACCTGCGCGCCGCCGTCGCGCGCGGGGGGATCGCGCTGACGCCGCCGCAGCACGACCCGGTCGGCGGGGCGCTGGCCTTCGGCCTCGCCGTGCCGCGCGTCGGGCAGGGGGGGCCCGCCGGCGCCGTGGTGGTGGCGACGGGCACCGACTATCTCCAGCACGCCTATGGCGACCTCGCTCCGGTGCGCGACTTCACCGTCTCCTGGGTTGGGCGCGATGGCTGGGTGCTTTCGCGCCGGCCCGGACTCGACCAGCCCGTGCGTCTCGATCCCGCGACCCCCCAGATGCAGGCGATCGAGGCCGGGGCGATGCATGGCACCTTCGATGGCCCCTCGCCGGTGGACGGGGTCTACCGTCTCTCCGCCTGGCGCACGCTGGGGGACTGGCCGGTCGCGGTGACGGTGGGGGGCGGACGGTCGGGGCTCGCGACCGCGCATGACCGCGTCACCATCGCCTTCGCCCTCGCCCTGATCGCCGCTTCGGCCGCGATCGGCGCGCTCGCCGTCGCGCTCCGCCGGGCCGCCGGCCAGCACGCCGCCCTGGTCGAGTGCGTGATCGACGCGGACGCCGCGCGCCGCAAGGCCGAGGACCAGCTCCACCAGGCGCAGAAGCTGGAGGCGGTGGGCCTGCTCACGGGCGGCGTCGCGCACGACTTCAACAACCTGCTCGCGGTGCTGATGGGCTGCACCGAGAACCTCCAGGCCCGCTTCGCCGGCGACCCGGCCGTGCGCGAAACCACCGACGTGATGATCATCACCATCGAGCGCGGCGCGCGCCTGACGGCCGACCTGCTCTCCTTCGCGCGCAAGCAGATGCTGTTCCCCGTCGCCTGCGACGTCTCGCGCCAGATCAGCGAGTCGCGGACGTTGCTGGCCAAGGCTGCGGGCGAGGCGAACCAGCTCGTGTTCGACCTGGCACCGATCCCGCTGCCGGTGCGTGTCGATCCCTCGCATCTCGATGCCTGCCTGATCAATCTCGTCTCGAACGCGCACGACGTGATCGAGCGCGACGGCCGCATCGTCGTTCGCACGCGGCTGCGCGTGATCGGCGCCGAGGGGAAGGAGCTCGGTCTGGCGCCGGGCGAGTACGCGGTCATCGATGTCGAGGACAATGGCCGCGGCATGCCGCCCGAGATCGCCGCGCGCGCCTTCGAGCCGTTCTTCACCACCAAGGCGCTCGGGCGCGGCACCGGGCTCGGGCTCGCGATGGTGTACGGCTTCGCGCAGCAATCCGGCGGCACCGCGCTGATCGAGAGCCAGCCGGGCCGCGGCACGCGCGTCTCGGTGCTGCTGCCCGTCACCACCGACACGGTGTCGGCGCCCGTGCCGCGCGCCCCGTATCCGCCCGAGCGGCTGTCGGTGCATGTGCTGCTGGTGGACGACGACCCGACCGTGCGTCACGTGATGGCGGAGACGCTCAAGAGCCTCGGCGCCACGGTCAGCGAGGCGGGCGACGCGGCGCAGGCGCGCGCTAGGCTCGCGGCCGAGCGGCCGGGTCTGCTCGTCACCGACGTGGTGATGCCGGGCGACATGAACGGCTACGAGCTCGCGGCCTGGGCCCGGCGTGGCGGGCGGCTCCTGCCGACGCTGCTGATCAGCGGCTTCGCCGGCAGCCAGTTGCCGGAGGAGTTGGCGGACGCGAAGGCGATCGCCTTCCTGCCCAAGCCGATCGCGCGGGCCGACCTCGCCGCGGCGATCGCGGCACTGCTCAAGGCCGTGCCGCGGACAACGGAGGGGGCAGAAGCGCCGGCCGCGTGAGCGGGGCGCGCGGCTTGGCGTGCGGCTGGCGCATGCCGGCTCCCGACGCCGCAGGGGGATGACACGGCCTCGTCGCTTGCCCCGCCCCTTGCGGCGTCGTATGGGGGGCCGCCAAGGCTCGCCACAGAAGGCATCGCCATGGCCCCCGACACCGCCACCCCTCGCCCGCGCGCCACGATCGACGAGGCCCTCGCCTTCGACGACGTGCTGCTCGTCCCCGCCTACTCCGCGGTCCTGCCCAGCCGCACCGACGTCACGACCCGGCTGACCCGCCGCATCACGCTGAACATACCGCTCGTCTCCGCCGCCATGGACACGGTGACCGAGGCGGCCATGGCGATCGCCATGGCCCAGGCGGGCGGCATCGGCGTGATCCACAAGAACCTGGAGCCCGAGGATCAGGCTGCGCAGATCCGCCAAGTGAAGAAGTTCGAGTCCGGCATGGTGGTGAACCCGGTCACCATCCACCCCGACCAGACGCTCGCCGAGGCGCGCGCGCTGATGGCGAGCCACCGCATCAGCGGCATCCCCGTGGTCGAACGCGACTCGGGTCGCCTTGTGGGCATTCTCACCAACCGCGACGTCCGCTTCGCGTCCGATCCGACGGTGAAGGTCTATGAGCTGATGACGCGCGAGAACCTGATCACGGTGCGCGAGCATGTCGCCGCCGAGGAAGCCAAGCGCCTGCTGCACAAGCACCGGATCGAGAAGCTGCTGGTCGTCGACGACGCCTATCGCTGCGTCGGCCTGATTACCGTCAAGGACATGGACAAGGCGACCGCGCATCCGAACGCATGCAAGGACGAGCTCGGCCGGCTGCGCGTCGCGGCCGCCACCGGGGTCGGGCCGGACGGCCTGCGCCGCGCCGAGATGCTGGTCGATGCCGAGACGGATGTGATCGTGGTCGATACCGCGCACGGCCATTCCGCCGGCGTGCTGGCGGCGGTCGAGCGCATCAAGCGCCTCTCCAACGCGGTCGAGGTGGTCGCCGGCAATGTCGCCACGCCCGAGGCCGCGATCGCGCTGATCGAGGCGGGGGCGGATGCGGTGAAGATCGGCATCGGCCCGGGCTCGATCTGCACCACGCGCGTGGTCGCCGGTGTGGGTGTGCCGCAGTTCACCGCCGTGCTGGAGACGGCCGAGGCCGCGCATGCGCGCGGCGTGCCGGCGATCGCCGATGGCGGCATCCGCACCTCGGGCGATCTCGCCAAGGCGATCGCCGCCGGCGCCGATGCGGTGATGATCGGCAGCCTGCTCGCCGGCACCGACGAAAGCCCGGGCGAGGTGTTCCTGTATCAGGGCCGCAGCTACAAGGCGTATCGCGGCATGGGCTCGATCGGGGCGATGAAGAAGGGCTCGGCCGACCGCTACTTCCAGCAGGATGCCGAGACCGACAAGCTCGTGCCCGAGGGGATCGAGGGCCGTGTGGCCTACAAGGGTCCCGTGGCGGCGGTGATCCACCAGCTGGTCGGCGGATTGCGCGCCGGCATGGGCTATACCGGCAGCGAGACGATCGCGGCGATGCGGCAGAACGCGCGCTTCCGCCGCATCACCGGTGCGGGCCTGCGCGAGAGCCACGTGCACGACGTCGCGATCACGCGCGAGGCGCCGAACTATCGGCTCGAACAGTGAGCGAAGCCCCGTGCGTCGAGGCCGTCGTCTTCGACGCCTACGGCACGCTGTTCGACGTCCATGCGGCAGTGCGCAAGCACGCGCGGCGCATGGGCGAGAGCTGGGAGGCGGTCGGCGCGCTGTGGCGCCAGAAACAGCTCGAATACGCCTGGGTCGCGAGCCTGACCGGACCCGAGCACTGGCGCGACTTCGAGGTGATGACGCGCAACGCCCTGTTCACCGCGCTGAACTGGTACGGCGGCGCGAGCCTCGATCTCGTCGATGACCTGATGGCGGCCTATCGCGCCCTGCCGGCGTTCGACGATGCCCGCCCCGCGCTTGAGGCGCTGCGCGCGGCCGGCATCGGCACGGCGATCCTGTCGAACGGCTCGCGCGCGATGCTCGCCGAGGCGGTCGCGGCGGCGAAGCTCGACCGGCTGCTCGACCATGTGCTCTCGGTCGATGCCGTGCGCGTCTACAAGCCCGATCCGCGCGTCTATCGCCTCGCCGAGGACGCGTTCCGTCTGCATTGCAGCCGGATCGGCTACGTCTCGGCCAATGCGTGGGATGCCCAGGCGGCGGCGGCCTACGGGTTCCGCACCGTGTGGGTGAACCGGATCAACCAGCCGGTCGAGTTCGCGATGCACCAGATCGCGCGCATGGCCGCGGACCTGGAGGCCGTGCCGGAGATGGTCCTGTCGTGACGCCCGCGGCCCGCATCCAGGCGGGCATCGAGCTCTGGCAGGCGGTGGACGGGGCGTTGGACGCGCCGGCGGATGCGGTCGCGAATGCCTGGTTTCGCGCGCGGCGCTTCATCGGCGCGACCGACCGGCGCGTGGTGTCGGACCGGCTCTGGGCGATGATGCGCGCAGCCCCGCGCCTCGTCTGGCATCTCAAGCGCGCGCGCGCGCCGATCACGCCGCGCACGCTGATGCTGGCGCAGCTCACGGTGGCGGAAGGGGCGTCGGCAGATGCGGTCGCCGGGCTGTTCAACGCCGCGCGCCATGGCCCCGCCCCGCTCGCCGATGCCGAGAAGCGCGCGCTCGCCGCCCTCGCCGGACGCGTGCTGGACGATCCCGCCATGCCCGAGGCCGCGCGGCTCGGCGTGCCGGACTGGCTGCTGCCGCGCCTCATCGCGCGCTTCGGCGATCGTCTCGCGGCCGAGATGGCAGCGTTCGATGCGCCCGCGCCGACCGATCTGCGCGCCAATCTGCTGAAGGCGACGCGGGAGCAGGCGCAGGCTGCCCTCGCGGCGGAGGGGATCGCGACCGAACCCACCCCGTTCTCGCCCTGGGGGCTGCGCGCGCAGGGCCGCCCGCCCGTCACCGCCTCGCGCGCGTTCCGCCACGGCCTCGTCGAGATCCAGGACGAGGGCAGCCAGCTCATCGCCGCGATGGTCGATGCGCGCCCGGGGCTGCGGGTGTGCGATTTCTGCGCCGGGGCTGCGGGCAAGACGCTGGCCCTCGCCGCCGCGATGAACAATCGCGGCCAGATCGTCGCCGCCGATGTCTCGGCCACGCGCCTCGAGGCCGCGGTGAAGCGGCTCGGCCGTGCGGGGGTGTCGACCGTGGAGCGACGGCTGATCGAGCCCGGCGCGAAGTGGCTCAAGCGCGCGGCCGGCAGCTTCGACCGCGTGCTGGTGGACGCGCCCTGCACCGGCACCGGCACCTGGCGGCGCAAGCCGGATGCGCGGCTCCGGCTCGCCGAGGCGGATCTCGTTGATCTTGCTCGGAAACAGTCCGTGATCCTGGAGCGTGCAGCGAGGCTGGTGAAACCCGGCGGGATTCTGGTCTACGCTACCTGTTCGGTGCTGACCGAGGAGAACGAGGCACAGGTGAACGGCTTCCTCGCGCGCGTTCCGGGCTTTGCGCCGCTGCCGCTGGCCGAGATGCGGGCGCGCACCGGCGTGCCCCTGCCGGGCGATGGCCCGTATCTATCGCTCACCCCGGCCGGCCACGGCACGGACGGGTTCTTCGCCGCGGCACTCAGGCGGGAGGCGGCGGCGTGATCGCGATCCGCCGCGCCCGCGCCGCGGACGCCGAGGCGATCGGCGCGGTCCATGTCGCGACGTGGCGCAGCGCCTATGCCGGCATCCTGCCGGACTCCTACCTCGCCGGGCTGTCGTCCGGGCGCCAGGCGGCCGGGTGGCGCCGGATCGTCACCGCCCCGCCGCCGGGGCACGCCACCTTCGTCGCGGTCGCCACCGGACCGGACTCGCCGGACGGCGTGACGCCGACGGTGGTCGGCTTCGCCTCGGGTGGGCGGGCGCGCAACGGAACGCGCGAGACGGGCGAGATCGAGACGCTCTACCTGCTCGAGGAGTTCCGCGAACGCGGCGTCGGACGGCGGCTGATGCGGGCGGTGGCGGCGCATCTGAACGCGATCGGCTGCCGGTCCGTGATGCTGTGGGTGCTGAAGGACAACCCCACGCGCTGGTTCTACCAGCATCTCGGCGGCCGGCCGGTGGCTGAGCAGCAGATCCGCTTCGCCGGCCAGCCGGTGGTGCAGCTCGGCCTGCTCTGGGAGCCGATCGGCGTGTTGCTCGCCGCCACCGCGCCGACCACGAACCAGTAGCGCCGGCACGCCCCTTCCCAACCGCGCGCGTTTCTGTATCTGTCCGCCATGACGGACCGGATCCTGATCCTCGACTTCGGCAGCCAGGTCACGCAGCTCATCGCGCGGCGCGTGCGCGAGAGCGGCGTCTATTGCGAGATCTGGCCCTTCAACGCCGATCCTCAGCGCATCGCCGATTTCGCCCCGCGCGGCATCATCCTCTCAGGCGGCCCGGCGAGCGTGACCGAGGGGGCCTCGCCGCGCGCGCCGGAGCTCGTCTTCGCGCTCGGCGTACCGGTGCTCGGCATCTGCTACGGCGAGCAGACCATGGTCGCGCAGTTGGGCGGCGAGGTGCGGACCTCCGACCACCGCGAGTTCGGCCGCGCCTTCCTCGACGTCACCGGCGACTGCGCGCTGTTCCACGGCGTATGGCAGCAGGGCGCGCGCGAGCAGGTGTGGATGAGCCACGGCGATCGTGTGACCCGGCTGCCGGACGGGTTCCGCGTGGTCGGCGTCAGCGAAGGGGCCCCCTATGCCGCGATCGCCGACGACCATCGCCGCTTCTACGGCGTGCAGTTCCACCCCGAGGTGGTGCACACGCCGCACGGCGCGGCCCTGCTGCGCAACTTCACCCATGCGGTGTGCGGCTGCCGTGGCGACTGGACCATGGCGAATTTCCGCGCCGCCGAGATCGCCAAGATCCGCCACCAGGTGGGCGAGGGGCGCGTGATCTGCGGGCTTTCGGGTGGCGTCGATTCCTCGGTTGCCGCGGTGCTGATCCACGAGGCGATCGGCGACCAGCTCACCTGCATCTTCGTCGATCACGGCCTCTTGCGCGCGGGCGAGGCCGAGCAGGTGGTGGCGACGTTCCGCGACCGCTTCAACATCCGGCTCGTGCACCGCGACGCCTCCGAGCTGTTCCTCGGCGCGCTCGCGGGCGTCACCGACCCGGAAGTGAAGCGCAAGACGATCGGGCGGCTGTTCGTCGAGGTGTTCGAGCAGGAGGCGGGCAAGCTCGGTGGTGCGGAGTTCCTCGCCCAGGGCACGCTCTATCCGGACGTGATCGAGAGCGTCTCCTTCACCGGCGGCCCCAGTGTCACGATCAAGAGCCACCACAATGTCGGTGGTCTTCCGGAACGGATGAACATGAGGCTCGTCGAGCCCCTGCGCGAGCTCTTCAAGGACGAGGTGCGGGCGCTGGGGCGCGAGCTCGGCATCCCGGAGGCGATCGTCGGGCGGCACCCGTTCCCGGGGCCAGGGCTCGCGATCCGCATCCCCGGCGAGGTGACGCGCGAGAAGGTCGCTCTGCTCCAGAAGGTGGACGCGATCTTTCTCGAGGAGATCCGCGCCGCGGGCCTCTATGACGCGATCTGGCAGGCCTTCGCCGTGCTGCTGCCGGTGCGCACGGTGGGCGTGATGGGCGACGGCCGCACCTACGACCAGGCCTGCGCGCTGCGCGCGGTGACCAGCACGGACGGGATGACGGCGGATGTCTATCCGTTCGACATGGGATTCCTGCTGCGCACCGCGAACCGCATCGTCAACGAGGTGCGCGGCATCAACCGGGTGACCTACGACATCACGTCGAAGCCGCCGGGCACGATCGAGTGGGAGTGACGCATGAGCGTGACGATCCACGGCATCCGCAACTGCGACACGATGAAGCGTGCCCGCGCCTGGCTGGAGGCGCGCGGCGTCGCGTATCGGTTCCGCGACTACAAGAGCGAGCCGCCGAGCCGCGACGAGCTCGCGGCCTGGGCAGCGGCGGTCGGCTGGGAGAAGCTCATCAACCGCGCCGGCACCACGTTCCGCAAGCTCCCCGACAGCGAGCGCACGGGGATCGATCAAGGTCGCGCGCTCGCGCTGATGCAGGCGCATCCCTCGCTGATCCGCCGCCCCGTGCTGGAGACGGCCGGGCGCGTGCTCGTGGGCTTCGACGAGAGCGTCTGGGCCGCCCTCCTGTAGCGTCGCGCCCGCGCCGCGGTTGCACCAGCGGCCGGAGACTGGCAGGCAGCGCGCGGACCATGCCATCGCGGAGCCGGCCATGCTGCTCTTGATCCTGGGACTCGCCGTGTTCGTCACGGCGCATACCTTCACCACCTTCCGCGCGGAACGGGCGGCGGTGATCGGGCGGGTCGGCGAGATTCCCTACAAGATCGCCTACTCCCTCGTCTCGCTCGCCGGGATCGTGCTGATCGTGCACGGCTTCGGCGCCTACCGCTCGGCGGGCTACATCCCGCTCTGGGATCCGCCCGTGGCGCTGCGCCATGTCGCGCTGCTGCTGATGCTGGTCTCGTTCATCCTGCTCGCCGCGGCCTATGCGCCTTCGGGACTGATCAAGGGGGCGGTCAAGCATCCGATGCTCGCGGGCGTGAAGATCTGGGCGTTGGCGCATCTGCTCGCGAACGGCGATCTCGGCTCGGTGCTGCTGTTCGGCACGCTCCTCGCCTGGGCCGTCTATGACCGGATCGCGGTCAAGCGGCGCGCGGACGCGGTCGTGCCGCCGCGGTCGGGCTGGACGCAGGGCGACTGGATCGCCTGCGCGGTCGGCGTGATCGCCTGGGCCGCCTTCATCGGCGGGCTGCACCGCTTACTGTTCGGCGTCGGTGTGATCGGCTGATCACGCGATCGCCGCTCCGCGCTCGGCGAGCAGCGCGCGCAGCACCGAGCGGTGGCAGCGCGCCTCGTCCGCGCAGGTGCAGCCGACCGAGAAATCCGCGCCGTGCGACAGCGCGGCGAGCAGGTCGAGCGTGCGCCGCGGCGCCGACGCCTCCATCTCCTTGCGGAACGCGGTGACGAAGGCGCGCCATTCGGCCTCCGTCTGCGCGCCGCGCGCCTGCGTCACCAGCGCCGCACTCGGCGCGAGCTCGGGGTACCAGACATCGAACCAGTCCTCGGCCGCGTAGCGCTCCTTGCGCACGCCACGCGGCAGGTGCCGCACCGCGCCGATCCGCACGCCCTCCCCCGGCAGCCGTTGCGTGCCGAGCCGGACGATGCGCACGCTCATGACGCGCCGCCTAGCGCACGCGGATGTTGCGCTCGGTGATGAGACGTCCCCAGCGCGCCCGCTCGGCGGCGACGCGCGCGGCGAACTCGGCCGGCGTGTTTGGGAGGTAGATCAGCCCGTGCGTGTCGAGGAAAGCCCTGGTCTCCTCGGTCGCCGAGACCGCGCCGTATTCGCGCGCGAGCCGCGCCTGGATCGGCTCCGGCGTGCCGGCGGGCACGATCACGGCATACCAGGTGACGATGTCCACCTCCGGATACCCGGCCTCGCCGAGCGTCGGCACATCCGGCAGATGCGGCACCCGCGCGGGCGTGGTGACGGCGAGGGCGCGGACGCGCGCGGCGCGGATCTGCGGCAGCATCGAGGGCAGCGTGTCGAACATCGCGTGCACGTCGCCGGTCAGCAGCGCGGGCAGGCTGTCGTTCGTGCCGCGATAGGGCACGTGCACCATGTCGATGCCGTCGCGCGCGCGGAACATCTCGAAGATCAGGTGCTGCGCCGTGCCCACCCCGACCGAGCCATAGTTCAGCTTGCCCGGCTCGGCGCGCGCCGCCGCGATCAGCCCGGCAACGTCGCGGATCGGCGAGTTCGCCCCCACCACCAGCACCAGCGGCGAGGCGCAGAACATCTTGATCGGCACCAGATCGCGCGCAGGGTCGTAGGGGAGATCGGGATCGGTGTTGGGAAAGATCGTCAGCGGCGCGAGATTGCCCATGCCGATCACGTAGCCGTCGGGACGGGCGCGCGCGATCTCGGTCACGCCGATCCGCGCGCCGGCGCCGGCCTTGAAGTCGTTCACGATCGGCTGGCCGAGGGCCGCCGAGACGCGGTCGTTGAAGTAGCGCGCGATCAGGTCGTTCAGCCCGCCGGGCGGCCAGGGCACGATGAAGCGGATCGAGCGCGTCGGCCAGGCCTGGGCGGCGGCCGGCAGCGCGGCAAGCGCGGCGCCGGCCAGCACCGCACGGCGGGTCAGGATCATGCGAAGCCCCCTTCGTTTCGTTGCCCGCGGAACACTGGGGGCCGATGGCCGCGCGTGCAACCCTGTGCTTCACTGCGTGCGCGACTGAGGGAGGAGGGTGCGCGATGACGGCGGAGCTCGATCCGATCGGCGGGCCGGCGGCCTGGACCGGCAAGGACCTGGAGAACGACCGGTCCTGGATCAGGACCTTCTCGGCGGGCGAGATCGCCGAGATCGAGGCGGCGCTGGCCGCCGTCTCCGGGCGCGCGCCCGGGCGGTTCGGCGCGGCCGAGTTCCCGCTGCCGACGGTCGCCGACCGGCTCGCCGAGGTCTCCGACGAGCTCGAGCACGGGCGTGGTCTCGTGCGCCTCGGCGGGCTCGATCCGACGCGCTACACGCATGACGATCTGAAGCGCATCTTCTGGGGGCTGGCCGCGCATCTCGGCACGCCGCTGCCGCAGAACACCACCGGCGAGATCCTCGCCGAGGTGCGCGACGAGACCGGCACGGGCGCGGCCGTCACCGGCAGCGGGCCTGGCCCGGTGCCCTCGGCGCGCGCACGCTCGCGCTCGACCGGGCCGCTCCGCTTCCACACCGACAAGTGCGACGTGCTCGCGCTGCTCTGCGCCTCGAACGGCATCGCGGGCGGGGTGTCGCGCATCGTCTCGACAGTGGCGATCCACGATGCGCTTGCGGAACGGCGGCCTGATCTGCTCGCCGTGCTCTACCAGGATTTCTGGCGCAAGCGCCCGGCCGACGAGGAGGGGGCGCGCGCGGATTCCGTGTTCGCGATGCCGGTGTTCTCGCGCGGGCCGGACGGCGCCTTCACCTCCCAGTACAGCCGCACCTATGTTGAGATGGCGCAGGACGAGCCCTCGGTGCCGCGGCTCACGCCCGCGCAGATCGAGGCGATGGACGAGCTCGCCCGGCTCGCCGACGAGCTCTGCGTCGAGATGCCGTTCGCGCCGGGCCAGATCCAGCTGATGAACCAGCACATCACCTATCACGGCCGCACGGCCTACGCGGACGATGCGGCCTCGGGCGCGCGTCGCGTGCTGCTGCGCATCTGGCTCGCGGTGCCGAACAGCCGTGCGCTGCCGCCGGGCCATGCGGTGCAGTGGGGCGATGTGCGCGCGGGCGCGCTCCGCGGCGGCGCGATGCCGGGCCGGAGCGCCTACGAGCTCGCCTAGCGCAGATCCCGATCAGGTGGCGCCACCTGATCGAGTGAAGAGGCGCGCCAGGCAAGCCCCGGAGCCGTTCCCGACGGATCGGAAACGGCTCCGTCGGGCGATCAGAGCAGACCTTCCTGCCGAAAGGACAGGAAGCGGCCATTGCCGACGATCAGGTGGTCGTGCAGCGTGATCGACAGCACGGCCGCCGCCTGCCGGATTTCGCGCGTCATCTCGATATCGGCGCGGCTTGGCGTCGGGTCGCCCGAGGGATGGTTGTGCACCAGGATCAGCGCGGTGGCGTGCAGCTCCAGCGCGCGCTTCACCACCTCGCGCGGATAGACGGGCGTGTGGTTCACCGTGCCGCGCGCCTGCGCTTCGTCGGCGATCAGGCGGTTCTTCGCATCGAGGAACAGCACGCGGAACTGTTCGATCTTCTCGCGCGCCATCACCGCGTGCAGATAGTCGATCAGCCTGTCCCAGTTGTTCAGCACCGGCCGGTCCATCACCTCGGCGCGGCTCATGCGGATCGCGGCCGCCTGGACGAGCTTGAGCGCGGCCACGCTGTGCGGCCCGAGCCCCCGCGTGTCGAGCAGCGCCTGCTGCGGAGCGGCGAGCACGCCGGCGAAGCTGCCGAAGCGGTTGATCAGCGCCTTCGCCAGCGGCTTGGTGTCGCCCTTCGGCATGGCGAAGTAGAGCAACATCTCCAGCAATTCGTAGTCGGCGAGCGCGTCCGGGCCGCGCGTCAGCAGCTTCTCGCGCATGCGCGCGCGATGGCCGTGCGGCCCGGTGGAGGGGAACGGCGTCTCCGCCGGGGAGGGGGGCGACGCGCGTCCGACCGGCGCGAGCGTGGAGACCGCGGCCGGCAGCGCGATCGGGTCTGCCGCGCCGGCATCGGCGAAGCCGCGCGCCCGGCCCGGCGTGCCGTGCCCGGACCGCGGTCCCGCCGTGCTGTCGCGCCTGAAGAGCCGGTCCAAGAGCCGCATGCCGCGCCACCCATCCGCCACGGTTCCCGGTCGTGGGTCTAGCGCAAGAACACCACCGTAGGTAGTCCTTCGATGCGGCTCTACCACCCGATCTAAAGCAACCCCTGCTGGCGGAACGAGAGCCAGCGTCCGTTGCCGACGATGACGTGGTCGTGCAGCGCGATGCCCAGCGTGGCCGCGGCCTTCTGCACCTCGCGCGTCATGTCGATGTCGGCGCGCGAGGGGCTCGGGTCGCCCGAGGGGTGGTTGTGCACCAGGATCAGCGCGCTCGCCTGGAGATCGAGCGCGCGCTTGACCACCTCGCGCGGATAGACCGGGGCGTGGTTCACCGTGCCGCGGGTCTGGGTCTCGTCGGCGACGAGCCGGTTCCTGGTGTCGAGATAGAGCACGCGGAAATGCTCGACCTTCTCGCGCGCGAGTGCGGCGTGGAGGTAGGCCATCAGCTTGTCCCAGGCGTTGAGCAGCGGCCGGTCGGCCACCTCGGCGGCGGCGAGCTTCAGCGCGGCGGCGTGTGCCACCTTCAGCGTCGCGATCACCGCCTCGCCGACGCCCGGCACCGCAGCGAGCTCCTCCTTGGGTGCGGCGAGCACGCCGGCGAAGCTGCCGAACCGGCCGATCAGCGTCTTGGCGAGCGGCTTGGTGTCGAGGCGCGGGATCGCGAACAGCAGCAATTCGAGCAGTTCGTAGTCGGCGACCGCCTCCGGACCGCCGGCGAGGAAGCGCGCGCGCAGCCGCTCGCGATGGCCGAGATGGCCGGGCGCGGGGTCGGGCTCGGGCGTCAGCGCGAACAGCCCGCCCGCATCCGCCATGCCCCGCCGCTTCGGCATCCCGGGCCCCGGCGCGCGCGGTCAGGCGTAGGGCGGCTTGTGCAGCCCGGCGGGCGAGAGGGTGAAGATCTCGCAGCCCGTGGCCGTGACGCCGACCGTGTGCTCGAACTGCGCCGAGAGCGACCGGTCGCGCGTAACCGCGGTCCAGCCATCGTCGAGGATCTTCACCTCGGGCCTTCCGGCATTCACCATCGGCTCGACCGTGAACAGCATGCCCTCGCGCAGGGTGACGCCCTCGCCCGGGCGGCCGAAATGCAGCACGTTCGGCGGCTCGTGGAACGACCGGCCGAGCCCGTGGCCGCAGAACTCGCGCACCACCGAGAAGCGCTGGCGCTCGACGAAGGACTGGATGGCGTGGCCGAGATCGCCGAGCGTGGCGCCGGGGCGGATCACGGCGATGCCGCGCATCATCGCCTCGTAGGTGACGTCCATGAGCCGCTTGGCCTTCACCGAGGGCTCGCCGGCGGCGTACATGCGGCTGGAGTCGCCGTGCCAGCCGTCCAGCACCACGGTGACGTCGATGTTGAGGATGTCGCCCTCCTCGAGGCGTCGCGGCGAGGGGATGCCGTGGCACACGACGTGGTTCACCGAGGTGCAGATCGACCTGGGGAAGCCGCGATAGCCGAGCGGGGCGGGCACCGCGCCGTGGTCGAGGATGAAGTCGTGGCAGAGCCGGTCGAGCGCCTCTGTGGTCACGCCGGGCCGCACGTGCTCGGTGATCATGTCGAGCGTGGCGGCGGCGAGCTGGCCGGCGCGGCGCATGAACACGAAGTCCTCGGGGCTGTAGAGGATGATCCGGCGCGCATCGCCCGGCTCGATCCCCTGCGCGCGTTCCAGCTGGTTCATGGTGGCCCGCCTGTCCATGTCTGCCCCTAGCGCGCAGGCTTCGGGGACGCAAGTCGCGAGGGCGCCAGCTCGCCCGCGCCCTGTTCGTCGCTGCCCAGCGCCGCCGCCAGCCGCACGGTCGCGCTGCCGGGGGCGAGCGGCTTCGGCTGACCCGCCGCCGGCGCCCATCCCGTCAACGTGATCAGGTCGAGCGGCATCGCGACCCGCCCCTCGCCGTCGCGCGGCAGGCGGCGCGCGACCTCGGCGATCAGCGTGCGCGTGGCCGGGCGGCGGCTGCGCGCGGCCAGCGCATTCGTCTCGCCGAGCGCGCGCAGCTCCGCGAACAGCGCGAAGGGGTCGGGGTAGCTGACGGTCAGGGTCTCGGCGTCCGCCACCGGCAGCGCGAAGCCCGCGCGCTGGAGCAAGGATGCCGCGTCGCGCAGGTCGGGCAGCGGGATGACGCGCGGGCTCGCCCCGCCCGCGGTCTCGGCCTCGGCGGCGAGGAACGCCGCGCGCAGCGGCGCGAGCGTCCCGGGCCCCGGCAGGATGGCGAGGAACAGCCCGTCGGGGCGGAGCGCCTGGCGGGCCTGGATCAGCGCGCCCGGCAGGTCGTTGACCCAATGGAGCGAGAGCGCCGAGACGACCAGGTCGAAGCTCGCCGGCGCGAAGGGCAGCCACTCTTCGTCGGCCGCGATCGCGAGCCCGCCCGCGCGCGCGGCCATCCGGGGCGAGAGGTCGGCCGAGACCACGACGGGAATGCCGCGCGCCCGCAAGGC
Source organism: Elioraea tepidiphila DSM 17972 (assembly GCF_000378465.1). Lineage (GTDB taxonomy): Bacteria > Pseudomonadota > Alphaproteobacteria > Acetobacterales > Acetobacteraceae > Elioraea > Elioraea tepidiphila. Next base: position 10,738 of record NZ_KB899941.1, on the reverse strand, counting down.
CCGCGCGAGCAGCCCGTGCCGGCAGCCGAGATCGAGCGCGCGGGTGAAGCGGCGGGTGGTGTCGTCGAGCCGGTCGAGCAGGCGCTCGGTGATGGCGGCGAGCAGGGGCTCGGCCCGATCGACCAGCAGGGCGGCGCGGTCGCGGCGCAGGCGATGCGCGCGCCGGTCGAAAGGAACCGGAAACCCCGTCATGCGTAGCATGTGAGCACGCGCACAGGCGCTGTCACCCCTTCGTGCGACCGTATCGGCGGTCGAACGGAGGCATGGCGGACCTGGGGGCACAGCCAAAGGCGGTGTGACATGATGAACCCGCATCCCGGCCCTTCCACGAAACGGCTCAAGCGCCGCAACGCATATCGCGCGCCGGAGCGCGCGGCCGAGGCCGCGGCGCGGGCCTGGTCGGAGGCCGATCTCCGGCAGGCCGCGTATCTGGCCGCGGTGCTTGCCGTTGCCCTCCTCGCCACGACCCTGCCGCTCGCCGCCCTGCTGCGGTAGCGGGGTGGAGCGCGCGACACCTTGCGCGCGCCTCTGTCTTCGGCCACCTCTGTCCTCACGCCACTCCGGCAGGAGGACCCGCCATGAACGAGATGGATGTCACGGCCGCCCGCGCCGCCGCGGTCGCCGCCACGGTCGAACGCATCCGGGCGATCGAGGCGCGCGAGGGCGTCACCCGACCGGCCCTCGACGCGATCATGGCCGAGCTGCACAAGCTCGCCGCCCAGGAGCACCTGTTCCCCTCCGCCGAGTTCCCCCCGCCGCCCGCCGGCGAGAAGGGCGCGCGCCGCTACCTGTTGCAGGAGGACCCGGGCGGGCGCTTCGCGCTCTACCTGAACGCGCTGAACCCGGGCAACGAAACCAAGCCGCATGACCACACCACCTGGGCCGTCGTGGTGGCCGTGGACGGCGAGGAGCTGAACAAGGTCTACGCGAAGCGCGACGGCGGTCTCGACCTCGTGCGCGAGGTGGTGGTGAAGCCCGGCACCGGCATCGCCCTGATGCCCGAGGACATCCACTCGATCCACACCCAGGGCGATCGCCCGACGCGGCACCTGCACATGTACGGGCTCGCGCTCGAAAAGCTCGACAACCGCATGGCCTACGACCCGGCGACCGGCGCGGCGGTGCCGTACAACCGCAACTTCATGGCGCCGACCGCGAACCGCTGATCGCCGCATCGATGGCGAAGGAGGTCGCGCCGGACGCACTGAAGGCGATGATCCGCGACGGCGCGGAACTCGCGATCGTCGATGCGCGCGAGGAGGGCGAGTTCGGCTCGGGCCACCTGTTCTGGGCCTCGCCGCTGCCGCGCTCGCGCCTGCCCCTGTTCGCGCGCGCGCTGCTGCCCAACACGGGCGCGCGCATCGTCGTCACGGATGACGGGCGCGGGCTGGCGCAAGAGGCCGCCGCCGAGCTCGAAACGATGGGCTACGGCAACGTCGCCGTGCTGGCCGGCGGCACGCCCGCCTGGAAGGCGGCCGGCTATGTGCTGTTCACCGGCGTCAACGTGCCGTCCAAGGCGTTCGGCGAATGGGTCGAGCACCATTACGGTACCCCATCGGTCGATGCGGCCGAACTCAAGGCGCTGATGGACGCCGGCACCGACATGGTGGTGCTGGACTCCCGCCCGCTCGACGAGTTCCGCCGCATGAGCATCCCGACGGGGATCAACGTGCCGGGCGGCGAGCTTGCCTACCGCATCGGCGCGCTCGCGCCCGACCCCGGGACGCTGGTGGTGGTGAACTGCGCGGGGCGGACGCGCTCGATCCTCGGCGCCGAGAGCCTGCGCTCCGCCGGCGTGCCGAACCGGGTGGTCGCGCTGCGCAACGGCACCATGGGCTGGGAACTCGCGGGCTTCACCTGCGCCCGCGGCGAGACCGCGCGCTATCCCGAGGGGCGGCCGGCGGATGCGGAGGCGGCCTTCGCCCGCGCCGAGGCGCTGCGCCTCAAGCACAAGGTCGGGCTGATCGACCGCGCCACCCTCGATGCCTGGCGCAAGGACACGAGCCGCACGCTCTACGTCTTCGATGTGCGCGATCCGGCGGAGTACGCCGCCGGTCATCTCGCCGGCGCGCGTTCGGCGCCGGGTGGGCAGCTCGTGCAGGCGACCGATGGCTGGATCGCCGTGCGCGGCGCGCGTGTGGTGCTGGTGGACGATGACGGCGTGCGCGCGCGCATGACCGCGCAGTGGCTCGCGCAGATGGGCCATCGCGACGTGCACGTGCTGGAGGGCGCGGCCGAGGACTTCACCGCAACGGGGCCCTGGGTGCCGCCCGGCGAGGTGCCCGAGGCCGAGACCATCCCGTTGCGCGAGGCACATGCCGCGTGGCAGGCCGGGCGGCTCCGCGTGGTCGATCTCGCCCGCTCGATCGATTTCCGCGACGGCCACATTCCCGGCGCGCTCTGGGGCGTGCGCACCCGGCTCGCCGCGCTGGCGGACCGGCTGCCGGAGACCGGGATCGTCGCCGTCACCTCGCCGGATCAGAACCGGCTTGCGCGGCTCGCGGTGGAGGAGGTGGCCGAACTCACGCCCGCCCGCGTCGGCGTGCTGGAGCGCGGCACGGCCGGCTGGGCCGCCGGCGGCCTGCCGCTGGAGGCGGACCGCACCAACCCGCCGGACGAGGCGTGCATCGACTTCTATCTCCGCCCCTATGACCGCAACTCGGGGGTCGAGGAGGCGATGCAGGCCTATCTCTCCTGGGAGATCGATCTCGTTCACGAGATCGAGCGCGATGGCGACGCCGCGTTCGGCTGACCCCTGGCTTCTGAGGCTCGGCGCCGGCCTCGCGCGCGGCGTGATCGACCTCCTGCTGCCGCCGCGCTGCCTCGCCTGCGAGAATCCGGTGGAGCGTCAGGGCCTGCTCTGCGCCGAGTGCTTCCCGCGCCACCGCTTCATCACCGCGCCGATGTGCGCGCGCTGCGGCCTGCCCTTCGCCCATCCGGGCGAGGCCGGGCGGGAGGGGCTGTGCGAGTCCTGCCTGATCCACCCGCCGGTGTTCGGCCGGGCGCGCGCGGTCTGGCGCTACGACGCGGCGAGCCGCGACATCCTCCTGCCGCTGAAGCACGCCGACCGCACCGAGCTCGCCCCGGCGCTGGCGCGCCTGATGGCCGCCGCCGGGCGCGAGCTCCTGGCGGGCGCCGACCTGCTGGTGCCGGTCCCCCTGCACTACCGGCGACTGGTGGCGCGCCGCTACAACCAGGCGGCGCTGCTCGCGCGCGGCATCGGCCGGATCGCGCGCGTGCCGGTCGTGCCCGACCTGCTGCGCCGGGTGCGCGCCACGCCGAGCCTCGGCGAGCTCGGCGCCGCCGAGCGTGCGGCCGTGCTCGCCGGCACGATCGCGGTCGCGCCGCGCCACCGTGCGCGCCTCGCCGGCCGGCGGGTGGTGCTGATCGACGATGTGCTGACCAGCGGGGCCACCGCCAACGAATGCGCCCGCGTGCTGCTGGGCGGGGGCGCGGCCGCGGTCGATGTGCTGGCCGCGGCGCGCGTGCCCCTGTCGCGGCCTGACGCGGGATTGACCCGGACCCGCAGCACGCCGATGTGACGCGCCATGCCCGTGATCGAGATCTACACGAGCTTCTGGTGCCCCTACTGCGCCGCCGCCAAGCGCCTGCTCGACGCCAAGGGCGTGGCGTATCGCGAGATCGAGGCGCCCTCGGGCAGCCCCGCCCGCGCCGAGGCCACCGAGCGGTCGGGAGGCCGCACCACCGTGCCGCAGGTCTTCGTCGATGGCGCCCCGCTCGGCGGCTACGACGACCTCGCCCGGCTGGACCGCGCGGGCGAGCTCGACCGCATCCTCGGCCTGACCGGCACGGCGACGTCGGGCTGAGCCGTCATCTTTCGTTCATGCCGTGCTGGCAGTCTCTTGCCTGGAGTGCCAGCAGCCCCATGATAGAGCCATGACCCGCGACTCTGGCGAGGAGGCATGATCCACTACGCGCTCCGCTGCGACTCGGCGCACGAGTTCGACGGCTGGTTCAAGGACAGCGCCGCCTTCGAACGGATGGCCAAGCGCGGCCTGGTGGACTGCCCGCAATGCGGTTCGACCAAGGTGAGCCGCGCGCTGATGGCCCCGGCCGTCGCCTCGTCGCGCGAGGCCGCCCCGGTTGCGCCGCCCGCCCCGCCCGCACCCGCCGAGGGCAAGGCGATCGCCGGCCAGATTCCCGCGGCGGCCCTGGCGATGCTGCAGCGCATGCGCGCCGAGATCGAGAAGCACTGCGACTATGTCGGGCCCCGTTTCGCCGACGAGGCGCGCAGGATCCACGCGGGCGAGAGCGAGGCGCGCGGTATCTACGGCGAGGCGACGCCCGAGGACGCCGAGGCGCTGCGCGAGGAGGGGATCGGCTTCCGCACCATCCCCTGGGTGCCCCGCGCCGACGGCTGACGCGCCCGGACGCTGACGCCGGGCCGGCACCTGAGGTAAGCCCGGCAGGGCGCCGAGGGAGCATGAGCCGCAGGACACACCGCAGCGCGCGTACCGGACCGGTCGAGGCCGTCGTCGCGCGCCTCGGCGCCGGCGGCGACGGCATCGCCGCGCTGCCCGACGGCCGCCCCGCCTACATCCCCGACGCCCTGCCGGGCGAGCGCGTGCGCATCCTGCCCGGTGCGCGCCGGGGCGAGGGCGTGGCGGCGAGCCTGCTCGCGCGGCTCTCGGATTCGTCGGACCGTGTCGCCCCGCCCTGCCCCCACTTTGGCCCCTGCGGCGGCTGCGCCGTGCAGCATCTGGGCGAGGAGGCATATCGACGCTGGAAGACCGGGCTGCTCGCCGACGCGCTGCGGCGCGCGGGGTTCTCCGACACGCCGATCGACTCCCTGGTGCCGGCGTCGTCCGCGACGCGGCGCCGCGCCGATCTCGCGCTCCGCAACGGCGCGGTCGGCTTCCATGAACGCGCGAGCCGACGCGTGATCGATGCGCCGGAGTGCCGCGTGCTCGACCCGGCGATCCTCACACTCGCGCAACACCTGCGCGACCTTGCGCGCCAGCTTGCCTGCCTCCGGCCCGAGGCGGAGGCGCAGGTGAACCTGCTCGATAGCGGTGCCGATCTCGTGCTGCGCGGCGCGCGCGAGCCTGACCTCGCCGGGCGCGAACGCCTCGCGGCCTTCGCCGAGGCCGCCGATCTGGCGCGGCTCTGCTGGGCAACCGGTGCGGCGCCGCCGCTGCCTGTGGCGATCCGTCGCGTGCCGGCCATCGCCTTCGCCGGCGTCGCGGTCGAACCGCCGCCAGGCGCCTTCCTCCAGGCGACGCTCGACGGCGAGGCGGCGATCGGCGCGGCGGTGCTGACCGCCCTCGCCGATCTGCCCGAGGACGCGCTGGTCGCCGATCTCTTCGCCGGGATCGGCACGCTGACCTTCCGGCTGGCACGGCGGTTCCGCCTGCGCGCGGCCGAGGGCGAGGCCGAGGCCGCCGCCGCGCTGCGCCGCGCCGCGCAAGGGTCGGGGCTCGCCGCGCGCATCGCCGTCGGGACGCGCGATCTCGCGGCCCGTCCCCTGCTGCCGGCGGAGCTGCGCGGCGTCGACGCCGTCGTGCTCGATCCGCCGCGCGACGGCGCGCGCGCGCAATGCGAGGCGCTGGCGCAAGCGCCGGTGCGGCGGATCGTCTATGTCTCGTGCAACCCGGCGGCGCTGGCGCGCGATGCGCGCCTGCTCGCCGTTGGCGGCTGGCGGCCCATGCGCGCAACGCCGATCGATCAGTTCCTCTGGTCGGGGCATCTCGAATGCGTCGTGCCGTTCTCGCGCTGAGCCTGCTCGCCGCCTGCGCGCACGAACCCGCGCGGTTCCTCGCCGATGTCGAGGCCGGGCCAGGGCCGTCGGCGCTCAAGGAGACGACACCGCCGCCGACGCGCGAGCCCTTCGCCGTGCCCGGCACCGAGGCCGATCTCTACCGCCCCGGCACGCCGGCGCGCGCGCGGATCGTTCTGGTGCCGGGCCTGTCCGAGGCGGGGCGGCGCGATGCCCGCCTGGTGCCCTTCGCCGAGAGTCTCGCGCGGATCGGCTTCCTCGTGGTCGTACCCGACCTGCCGGCGGCGCGAAGGCTCTCGGCGGATGCGTCGGACGCCGAGGCGGTGGCGGCGGCGGTGCTGGCCCTGCCCGATACACCCGGCCCGGCGGGACTCGCGGCGATCTCCTATGCCGCCGGCCCCGCCTTCCTCGCCGCGCTGCGCCCCGACGTCGCCGCCCGGCTCGACGTCATCGCCACCCTCGGCGCCTATCACGACACCGAGGCGATGCTGACCTTCCTCGTCACGGGCGCGTATCGGGCTCCCGAGGCGACGGCATGGCGCTTCGGCACACCGCGGCCCGAGGCGCTGTGGCTGTTCGTGCTCGCCAACGCGGCCGCCTTGCCCGACGCGCGCGACGTCGCCTGGCTGCGCCGCACCGCCGAGGCGCGGCTCGCGCGCCGGGAAGGTCCGCCCATCGCCGAGGCCGGCGCGGCGGCGCGCGCGGTGCTGGCGCTTGCCGAGGAGCGCGACCCGGACGCGGTGCCGGGCCGTATCGCCGCCCTGCCGGAGGTGCTGCGCACGGCCCTCGCGCGCCTCAACCTCGCCGACAGCGCGCTCGGCGGGCTCGGCGTCTGCGCGATCCTGGTGCACGGCACGCGCGACCCGGTGATCCCCTGGACCGAGAGCCTGCGGCTGGCGCGCGCCCTGCCGCGCGCGCGGCTGCATCTGGTGCCGGACCTGGATCATGTCGACCCGCGCGGCCTCTCCTTCTCCGGCCGGCTGGCGCTGCTCCAGGCGGCCGAGGATCTGCTCGCCGCGCGTGACGGGGCCGATGTGTGCGCGGCAGGCTGAGGCTCACGCTCGCGTGAGCACGCGATTGACTCGCGCACCTCCGCGCCCAGTATCGACGGTGTTGAGGACGAACAGCTTGGGCCCCCGTTCAGGGCACCGGGCCGCAGAACGACAAGAACGGTCATCCCGCCACCCCGTTGTCCGAAAGGAATGGACGTCGTGAACGTGAACACCCCGGCGACGATCTCCGCCCCGAAGGTCACCGAGCGCCGGCCGACGCGCGAGGAGGCCGAAGCGGCCGTGCGCACCCTGCTGCTCTGGGCCGGCGACGATCCGACGCGCGAGGGTCTCATCGACACCCCCGCGCGCGTGGTGCGCTCCTACAGCCAGTTCTTCTGCGGCTACGAGATCGACCCGGACGAGCTGCTCGCGCGCACCTTCGAGGAGACCGACGGCTACGACGAGATGGTGCTGCTGCGCGACATCCGGCTCGAGAGCTACTGCGAGCACCACATGGTGCCGATCATCGGCCGCGCGCATGTCGCCTACCTGCCGCACAAGCGCGTGGTCGGCATCAGCAAGCTCGCGCGCGTGGTCGAGGCCTATGCCAAGCGCCTTCAGATCCAGGAGAAGCTGACCGCGCAGATCGCCAACACGATCAATGCGGTGCTGGAACCGAAAGGTGTCGCCGTGGTGATCGAGGCGGCGCACCAGTGCATGACGACGCGCGGCATCCACAAGCCCGGCGTGTCGATGGTGACCAGCCGGATGCTGGGCGCGTTCCGCGACGACCCCTCCACCCGGCGCGAGTTCCTGGCGATGATCAGCATGGGCGGCACCTCCGCCCGCGTGGCCGACGAGGCGTAGCGGCCGCTACTGCGCGTCGCCCGACGGCGCGCCGACCAGCCGCTCGACGAAGGCGGAGCCCGGCGCATCGCGCCGCAGGCCATCGTCGAGTGCGGCGGCGAGCGCGCTCAGCGTCAGCAGGGCGAACAGCAGCGGCGGGATCAGGCGCGTCATCGTCCAGGCGTCCGGTGTGTCGCGGCACGATCGGCGACAGGGGTTGCAGATTGGTTTCCTCGTCCCGGCGGAGCCATGCAAATGCCGGAATGGAGACAGCATCGCAGCGCGGGACGCCGGCTTCATGTGAGCCCTGTCACAATACGGACCCTGTGCAGCGGCGCGATCCGGGGCATGCTGCGCGCCATGGAGACGATCGCGTTCCTCACCGAGCCCGCACCGCCCTATGGCGAGGTGCAGACGCTGCACCCCCGTGTGCGCCGCGTCGTGGCGCGCAATCCGGGGCCCTTCACCTATCACGGCACGAACACCTGGATTCTCGGCGCCGGCCGGGTCGCGGTGATCGATCCCGGGCCGGACGATCCGGCGCATCGCCGCGCCCTGCTCGATGCGCTCAGGGGCGAGACCGTCACGCATATCCTGGTCACGCACAGCCACCAGGACCACGCGCCCGGCGCGGCGCCGTTCGCGGCAGCGACGGGCGCGCCGGTGCTCGGCTGGGGCCATCCGCAGACCGAGCGCACGGTCGGCATCGCCACCGGCCACCCGCCGTTCCTGCCCGACGAGATCCTCGCCGAGGGCGACACGGTCGCGGGCGAGGGCTGGCGGCTCAGGGTGCTGCACACTCCCGGCCACGCCTCGGATCATCTCTGCTACGCGGTCGAGGACGAGGGCGTGCTGTTCAGCGGCGATCACGTCATGCCCTGGTCGACCAGCATGGTGGCGCCGCCGGATGGCGACATGGCCGCCTACATGGCGCATCTGCGCCGGATGCTCGACCGGCCCGAGGGAACCTTCCTGTCCGGCCACGGCCCGCCGATTCCCGAGCCCCGGCCCCACGTCGCGGCCCTGCTGCGCCACCGCGAGGAGCGCGAGGCCGGCATCCTCGACGCGCTCGCCGGCGGTGCCGCGACGGTCGAGGCGATCGTGACCGCCCTCTATCCGGCGCTGGCCGAGGCGCTGCGCCCGGCCGCGGCCAAGACCGTGCGCGCCCATCTGCTCAAGCTCAGGGCCGAGAACCGCCTGGCCGACCCCGCGATCGCGCTATAGCGGCGGGACGCGCACGAGGTTGGGGCCGGTCTCGCGCCAGAGCGGCGCGACCCGCTCGGCGCGCGTGGCCGCATCCGCCGCCAGCCACTCCGCGACCTCGCGCAGCACCACGCGCTGCGGCAGGGCGAGATCGAGGGTTTCGGCTTCCGCGAGCGGGATCCAGCGCAGGAACTCAAGCTCGCCATTGCCGCGGAGCTCGCCCGAGACCCGCTCGGCCGGGGCGAGCAGGAAGCGCGCGTCGAAGCGGATCGGGCTGGCACTTGGCGTGATCAGCCGGCAGAGCGGCACCAGCGCATCGCCCGCCGGCAGGTGGCCGCCGGCGGCGAACTGCGCCCATCCGCCGCGCGGCAGGCGCGCGCCGGGCGGCGCGGGCGCGGCGAGGCGGAGCCCGGTTTCCTCGAAGGTCTCGCGGATCGCGGCGGCGGCGAGCGCGGTCGCGAGGGCGCCGAACGAGCGGGCGAGCGAGGAGGGCGGGGCGGTTGCGAAGGCGACGCGATGGTCGGCCGCATCGACCCGCCCGCCCGGGAACACGAGCCGGTTCGGCATGAAGCGGTGCCCGCCGCTGCGCACGCCCATTAGCACGGCCGGGCCGTCGCTCGTCTCGCGCAGCAGCACGAGGCTTGCGGCGGCGCGGGGGCGGACGGCGCGCGTGCCGGGCGCGCGCGGGGGCCGGGGAGGCAGGGGCAGCGAGGCTGGGGTCACGTGGGCACGCTAGGGCCCAGGCGGGAAGACGTCCATGCGCCCCTTGCCCGCATCGCCCCGCAATGGCACGCAGCCGCCATGCGCCGAGACCCTCCGCCGCGCGACCGGCGCGGCCCCGCCCGCCCGCCGCGCCCGCCCGCCCGCGGCCCCGAACGCGCGCCGCGCGAGGAGGCCGCCGATCTGGTCCGCGTCGCCGGGCTCCCCGCCGTCTCGGCGCTGTTCGCGCGCGCGCCCCAGCGGGTCGAGCGGCTGTTCTACGAGGAGGCGCTGCGCGAGGCGGCCGGGCCGTTCTGCAAGGTGCTGGCGGCCGCGCGCCGGCCCTACCGGATGCTGCCGCGCACCGAACTCGATCGGGTCGCGGGCACGGTGCAGCACGGCGGCATCGTCGCGATCGCGCGGCCCAAGGCGATCCCCGGCTTCGACCCGGCGGCGGTGCTCGCCGCGCGCGACCGCATCCCGCTGCTGCTGGTGATGGACGGCATCGCGAACACGCACAATCTCGGCGCGATCGCGCGCACGGCCGCCTTCTTCGGGCTCGACCGGATGGTGCTGTCGGGACATGCGAAGCAGGCCGGCCCCTCGGACTCGGCGCATCGCGTGGCCGAGGGCGGGCTCGAGCACCTCACGCTCTACCGCGCCGCGCCGCTCGTGCCGGCGCTCGAGGCGATCCGCCCGGGCTTCCTGGTCGCCGGCGCGGTCGCCGAGGGGGGTGTCGATCCGGTCGCGCTGCCGCGCGACCGTCCGGTGGCGCTGGTGCTCGGCAACGAGGAGCACGGTGTGCCGCCGGAGACGCTCGCGGCCTGCGAGGCGCGCGTGACGCTGCGCGGGTCGGGGCGGATCGAGAGCCTGAACGTGTCGGTCGCCGCCGGCATTCTGATCTGGGCGCTGAAGCGCTGAGGCGCGGCGGGGAGTGGCGGACCCGATACGATTCGAACGTACGACCTCTGCCTTCGGAGCAATTTAACAGCCCGTTGAAGAAGTGGTCGTTCAGTCGAGAGGGTCTGGCTCCAAGCTGATGGCGATGGCGGGGGTCTGATCGCCGGCGACGACGATCAGCAGCATCATCGGAGAGCCGTTCGGCAGGATGACGGCGGCGAGGCAGGCGGAGAGCCTGTCCTGGAACGCCCTGGGAGTTCCGGCACCGGTCAGCAGGCGCATGATCAGGCCGAGATTGTAGCCGGCGACGTGGATCAGGTAGCGCTTGTGGATGTTGTCCCGCCCGCGCAGCCAAGTCCGG
>NZ_KB899940.1 GCF_000378465.1 Elioraea tepidiphila DSM 17972 | reverse complement strand
CCGGGCGTCGCCGCGCACCATGAGGCCGCGGCGCCGTGCTGCCGGTCGCGCGATACAACTGCGACCAACGCACCGCGCTCGCCACGCTCACCGAGAACAGCTTGGCCGCCTCGCGGCAACTCGCGCCATTCCGCATGGCCGCCACGACGCGATCACGCAGATCACAGGACAGGGCTCGGGTCATCGGCTGCTGGCCTCCAGCCCAGCCAGCAGCTTGAATCAGAAAACCAAACGCGCCGGAACACCCAATCCGATTCCACCAGAAGGAATCAGGCTCTAGTTCCGGCTCTCCCGGGTCGGCAGGGCCAGATCGCCCCGGCCGATGCGGGTCAGGTGGATGTAGACCGGCCCCCAGCCGGTCTCCGCCTCAATCCGCACGGGGATCAGCGGCATGCCGGGCTCGGGCCGGGCAAGCCAGGCGGTGGCGCTGCGCGGCGTGCCGGCCTCGTCGCGGTTCTGGCCGGACCAGAACCCGGCGACCTGGCGGCCCTCCACCGTGCAGCGCAGCGCAGGGCCGGCGAAGATGCCCCAACGGTGCTCGCGCAGCGTGTCTTCGCCTTCGGTGCGCGCCGTCACATCGGTGCGGCGGCGGCCGTCGAACAGCGCGGCCTCGCCCTCGCAGCGCCCGGTCTCGGTTGCGCGGCGCAGCAGCGAGACGAGCGCGGTCATGGTGTCGATGGTGCCGCGCTGAAGCTCGGGCGGCACGGGCTCGCGCTCCTCGGTGTTGGCCGGGATCAGCGCCAGCACCTCGGGCTCACCGCCCGGCCAGCGCATGGCGATGCGGCGCAGGCGATCGCGCCAGCGCCCCTCCATGGTGTAGCGCGCCGGCGCCAGGCCGACGGCAGTGGCGGGCTGGACGATGCCCTCGACCTCGGCGGTCTGCTCGCCGCGCACGAAGGCGGCGAGGATGCCGGCCGTGCGCATCAGCGCGGCGAGGCTGTAGCGCTCGCCGTCCAACCGCAGCGCGGCGTCGAGGGTGGCGACCGAGAAGCCGGAGAAATAAGCGGTATAGGAGGCGAGGACGGGCGGCTCGGCGGCGCGGGCGGCGGGGGCGAAGGCCGCCAGCGCGGCCGCGGCGATCAGCATGCGCATGCGGCCGTGTAGGGGCAGAGGCCGAGCGGGTGCAAGGCGCGTTTGCGTCATCGTCCGTCCGCGCGTCGCGTCGGCGGATGCGCGGTGTCCAGGGTGACCACCAGCGTGCCGAGCCAGTCGATGCCCATTTCGAGACGGAGCGGCAGGGCGGGAGCGCCTTCGAACGGGGCGGCGATCCAGACCATGCCGGTCTGCGGGCGTTCCGCCTCCTCGCGGTCCCAGTTGCGCCAGAACCCGGCAAGCTGGCGCCCTTCGACGCGGCAGCGCACGGCGGTCACGCCGGGATGGCCGGAGACGCGGCCTTCGCCGGCGGGGGTCAGGATGATCCTCTTCAGCCGCCGTCCGTCGAACACGGTCACGTCGAGATCGCAGCCGCGCGCGCCGAGGCGCGAGACTTGGCGCGAGACGGCCAGCAGGGCAGTGAGGGTATCGACGCCGCCTTGGGCGAGGGTGGGCGGAACCGGCTCGCGTTCCGGGACCTCGGGCGGATCGAGGGCGACGCGCGGCGGGGACTCCGCGAGCACGAGGTCCACGCGCCGCGTCTCGCCCTGCCACGCGCCTTCGGCACGGAACCGGTACGGCCGGATGGCGGCGTCGGTGACCGCGCCTTCGGCGGTGGCGGTCTGGTCGAAGCGGGTGGCGAGGGTGGCGAGGCCGGCGGAGCGCGCGCGGGCGCTGATCCGGTAGGTCCCGGGGCCGATGGTGGCGTGCACGTCGATGGTCATGACGCGCAGGCCGGCGACGCGGGCGACGTAGTGCGCCTCCACCGCTTCGGCCGCGTGGGCGGCCGGGGCGAGCGCGAGCAGCAGGGCGGCCGCGGCGGTCGGGGGGCGCATGGCGAAGACGTGGGCGACGGCGCTGCCGCGTGCAAGCGCGCGTGCTTGACGCCCCGCCGTGCGCAGCCCTATAGCGCGCGCTTCGGATGGGCGTGTAGCTCAGCGGGAGAGCACTGCCTTCACACGGCAGGGGTCGTAGGTTCAATCCCTACCGCGCCCACCATCCACGCTCGTCGTTCCGGGGGTTCCAAGGGCCGAGGGCCCTTGGCGGGGTCCAGGGGCGGCCCCCCTGGCGGGGTCGGGGGCGGAGCCCCCGAAAGGACATGGCCATGAAACCTCCCTCCCAGCGTCAGCTCCGCGTCGGCGAGGAGGTCCGCCATGCCTTGGCGATGATCTTCGAGCGCGGCGACTTCCGCGACCCCGATCTCGCGTCCGCCCATGTGACGGTCACCGAGGTGCGGGCCTCGCCGGATCTCAAGCTTATGACGGTGTTCATCACGCCCTTGGGCGGCGGCGATGCCGCGCCGCTGCTGGCAGCGCTGAAGCGCGCCACACCGTTCCTGCGCGGGCAGGTGGCGAAGTCGGTGCGCACCAAGTACGCGCCCGATCTCGTCTTCCGCGCCGACACCACGATCGATGCCGCCGCGCGGATCGAGGCGTTGTTCCATTCACCCGAGGTGCGGCGCGATCTCGATCGCGACGAGGACTGACGTGGCGCGCAAGCCCAAGGGCCGGAGGATCGACGGCTGGCTGGTGATCGACAAGCCGGCCGGCATCACCTCGACGGATGTGGTGAACCGGCTGAAGCGGGCGTTCCAGGCGCAGAAGGTCGGCCATGGCGGCACGCTCGATCCGCTCGCGACGGGTGTGTTGCCGATCGCCTTCGGCGCGGCGACCAAGACCGTGCCCTACGTGATGGATGGCACGAAGGAGTACCGCTTCACGCTGAGGTTCGGCGAGGCGCGCGACACGGACGATGCGGACGGGGTGGTGACGGCGACCTCCGATATCCGCCCCGAGGACGAGGCGATCCGCGCGGCGCTGCCCCGGTTCGTCGGCGACATCATGCAGGTGCCGCCGCGCTTCTCGGCGATCAAGGTGGCGGGCGAGCGGGCCTATGATCTCGCCCGCGCCGGCGAGGCGGTCGAGCTCGCGCCGCGGCCGGCGCGGGTGGATGCGTTCACGCTGGAGGACCGGCCGGATGCCGACACGGCGGTGTTCCGGGTGGTGTCCGGCAAGGGCGTCTACATGCGCAGCCTCGCGCGCGACCTCGCTGTGACGCTGGGCACGGTCGGGCATGTTGCCGCCCTGCGCCGGCTGCGGGTCGGCCCCTTCAGCGAGGCGATGGCGGTTTCCCTGGACAGCGCGGCCGCCTTGGGGCAAGAGGACGCTGCCTCAAGCCCTCTCCTCCCGGTCGAGACCGCGCTGGCCGACATCCCGGCGCTGGCCCTGACGGGGGGCGAGGCTTCACGGCTGTCGAGCGGGCAGGCGCTGTCGCTTGTCGCGTTTCTCGGCCGGGTTCCGCCCGAGGCCGATCCCGATGGCGGGATCGTCCGCGTGATGGCGGGGGGCAAGGCGCTCGCGATCGGCCGCCTGGAGGGGGGGATGCTGCACCCGGTGCGCATGCTCACCGCCGCGGCCTGAGAGCACGCCCGAGACCCCGAGCGCCGAGAGGCCCGGGCAACGCAACGGCCAGGATGAAGGACCAACACGATGTCGATCACGGCCGAGCGCCGCACGGCGCTGATCCAGGAATACGCGACGCATGCGGGCGACACGGGCTCGCCCGAGGTGCAGGTCGCGATCCTTTCGGAGCGGATCAAGAACCTGACCGAGCATCTGAAGGAGCACGCGAAGGACTTCCATTCGCGCCGCGGCCTCCTGATGCTGGTCGGCCAGCGCCGCCGCCTGCTGGACTATGTGAAGAACAAGGACGCGGCGCGCTACGAGGCGCTGATCAAGCGTCTGGGGCTCAGGCGATAGCCGAGCCCCATCACCGGGCAGGACCCCCCTTGGCCCCGATGGCCATCCCTGCCCCCGATGCCGCGCGCCATGGGGGCGCGCGGACAATCGCGAGCGCGCGGCGGGACAGTCCCGCCGGGACGCGACCGGACCGTCACGGTGCAATGACGGCGTTTCCGGCCACATGGCGCCCGGGGCGCGCGGGCAACCGCGTTAAGTCCCCCCTCCATGCCGCCCGAGACGCCGTTGCCCCGCGTGGGCGAGGCCGTCGTCCGAAGGGTGCTCCGCCGCAAGCTCGCGCGATGGAGATAGAGACGGAATGTTCCAGTTCTTTCGCAAGGAGCTGAGCTGGGGCGGGCGCACGCTCGTCCTCGAGACCGGCAAGATGGCCCGCCAGGCCGATGGCGCGGTGGTCGCCCGCTACGGCGACACCGTGGTGCTGGCGACCGTGGTCGGGGCCAAGACCACCAAGCCCGGCCAGGACTTCTTCCCGCTCAGCGTGCACTACCAGGAGAAGACCTTCGCCGCGGGCAAGATCCCCGGCGGGTTCTTCAAGCGCGAGGGCCGACCGACGGAGAAGGAGGTGCTGACCAGCCGGCTGATCGACCGGCCGATCCGCCCGCTGTTCCCGGAGGGGTTCCGCAACGAGGTGCAGGTGATCGTCACCGTGCTCTCGCATGACCTGACCAACGATCCCGACATCGTCGCGATGATCGGCGCCTCCGCGGCGCTGACGCTGTCGGGGATTCCGTTCCTTGGCCCGATCGGTGGCGCGCGCGTCGGCTACATCAACGGCGAGTACGTGCTGAACCCGACCGCGGAACAGATGAAGCAGACCGCGCTCGATCTCGTCGTCGCCGGCACGAGCGAGGGCGTGATGATGGTCGAGAGCGAGGCGAAGGAGCTCTCCGAGGAGGTGATGCTCGGCGCGGTCAATTTCGGCCACCAGGCGATGCAGCCGGTGATCGAGGCGATCATCCAGCTCGCCGAGGTGGCGGCGAAGGACCCGTGGCCCGTGCCGGAGGAGGACGCCTCCGTGGCGGCGCTGAAGGCGCGGCTCGACGCGCTCGCGCGCGGCCCGCTCACCGAGGCGTATCGCGAGACCGTGAAGCAGTCCCGCGTCGAGAAGCTGGCGGCGGCGAAGAAGGCGGCACTCGACACGATCGCCGCCGAGGAGCTCGACACCGGCAAGGCGAAGGAGCTGCTGAAGGCCCTCGAGGCCGACATCGTGCGCAACGCGATCCTCGACACCGGCCTGCGCATCGACGGCCGCGACACCAAGACGGTCCGACCGATCTATGTCGAGGTGGGCCTCCTGCCGCGCACGCATGGCAGCGCGCTGTTCACGCGCGGCGAGACCCAGGCGCTGTGCGTCGCTACCCTCGGCACCGGCGATGACGAGCAGATCATCGATGCGCTCGAGGGCGAATACCGCGAGAGCTTCCTGCTGCACTACAATTTCCCGCCCTACTCGGTGGGCGAGGCAGGGCGGTTCGGCTCGCCCGGTCGGCGCGAGATCGGCCACGGCAAGCTCGCCTGGCGCGCGATCCACCCGTTGCTGCCGTCCAAGGAGCAGTTCCCCTACACGCTGCGCGTGGTGAGCGAGATCACCGAGAGCAACGGCTCGTCCTCGATGGCGACCGTGTGCGGCTCCTCGCTCGCGCTGATGGACGCGGGCGTGCCGCTGCCGCGCTCCGTCGCCGGCATCGCCATGGGGCTGATCAAGGAGGATCGCGGCTTCGCGGTGCTCTCCGACATCCTCGGCGACGAGGACCATCTCGGCGACATGGACTTCAAGGTGGCTGGCACCGAGCTCGGTGTCACCTCGTTGCAGATGGACATCAAGATCACCTCGATCACGCCCGAGATCATGAAGATCGCGCTCGACCAGGCGAAGGAAGGGCGGATGCACATCCTGGGCGAGATGGCGAAGGGCCTGAACCGCCCGCGCGAGAGCGTGAGCCAGAACGCCCCGCGCATCACCGTGATCCACATCCCGCGCGACAAGATCCGCGAGGTGATCGGCTCGGGCGGCAAGGTGATCCGCGAGATCACCGAGGTGACCGGCACCAAGGTCGACATCGAGGATGACGGCACGATCAAGGTCGCCGCGACCGACGAGCGCGCCGCCAAGGCGGCGATCGACTGGATCCGCGGCATCGTCGCCGAGCCCGAGATCGGCGTGATCTACGACGGCAAGGTGGTGAAGACGGCCGATTTCGGCGCCTTCGTGAACTTCCTCGGCTCGCGCGACGGGCTCGTGCACATCAGCGAGCTCGCGCAGGGCCGGGTCGCCAAGACCACCGACGTGGTGAACGTGGGCGACGCGGTGAAGGTGAAGGTGATCGGCTTCGACGAGCGCGGCAAGGTGAAGCTGTCGATGCGCGTGGTCGATCAGCAGACCGGCGAGGACATCACCGACAAGGTGGGGCCGAAGGGCGGGCGCCGGCGCGAGGAGAAGGCGGAGGGCGATGCGCCCGCGCCGGCGGCCGAGTAGTGTGCGGTCCGCAGGGGCAAGGCGGGGACTTGCGTCCCCGCCCGTTCCGCCGGCCAATAGTGTGACGCCGGGATGAACGACGTCGGACGGGAGGTGCCGTGAGGGCGCTGAATGCCATCCGCGTGAGCGGAGCCGAGGTCCTGCCGCTCATCGAGGGCGGCAAGGGCATTTCCATCTCGAACGGGGTGTCCTCGGGCGCCTGGGCGGCCTCGGGCGGCGTCGGCACGTTCTCGGCGGTGAACGCCGACAGCTACACGCCCGACGGCCGGCTGGTGCGCCAGATCTACGAGGGCAAGACGCGGCGCGAGCGCCACGAGGAGCTGGTCGCCTTCGGCATCCAGGGCGGCATCCAGCAGGCGCGCACGGCCTATGAGATGTCGGGCGGCCAGGGGCGCATCCACGCCAACATCCTCTGGGAGATGGGCGGGGCCGAGCGCGTCATCACCGGCATCCTGGAGGGGGCGAAGGGTCTCGTGCACGGCATCACCTGCGGCGCCGGCATGCCCTATCGCCTGTCCGACATCGCCGCGCGGTTCAGCGTCTACTACTACCCGATCGTCTCCTCGGCGCGCGCGTTCAACGCGCTCTGGAAGCGCGCCTATCACAAGACGCGCGAATGGCTGGGCGGCGTGGTGTACGAGGACCCCTGGCTCGCGGGCGGGCACAACGGCCTCTCGAACAGCGAGAATCCCGAGAAGCCCGAGCCGCCCTATCCGCGTGTCGCCGCGCTGCGCAAGACCATGAACGAGTTCGGCCTGCACGACACGCCGGTGGTGATGGCGGGCGGGGTGTGGTGCCTGCGCGAGTGGGAGGACTGGCTCGACAATCCCGAGATCGGACCGGTCGCGTTCCAGTTCGGCACGCGCCCGCTGCTGACCAAGGAGAGCCCGATCTCGGATGCCTGGAAGCGCCGGCTGCTGACGCTGAAGGAGGGCGATGTCTTCCTCAACCGGTTCTCGCCCACCGGGTTCTACTCCTCGGCGGTGAACAACGGCTTCATCAACGAGCTGCGCGAGCGCAACGAGCGGCAGGTCGCCTACACCGCCGAGGCGATGGGCGAGCACACCGAGGGCTTCCCGACGGGTCCGCGCGGGCGGCTGGTGTATCTGACGCCGAAGGATGCGGCGCGCGCGCGCGCCTGGACCGCGGCCGGCTTCACCGAGGCGATGCGCACGCCCGACGGCACGCTGATCTTCGTCACGCCCGAGAAGGCGGCCGAGATCCGGCGCGACCAGATCGACTGCATGGGCTGCCTGTCGGCCTGCCGGTTCTCGAACTGGGCGCAGCACGAGCCCGACTACTCGACCGGCAAGAAGGCCGATCCGCGCAGCTTCTGCATCCAGAAGACGTTGCAGGACATCGCGCATGGCGACGATGTGGACCGGAACCTGATGTTCTCGGGCCACAACGCCTACCGGTTCGCGACTGATCCGTTCTACTCGAACGGCTTCATCCCGACCGTGAAGCAGCTCGTCGAGCGCATCGCGACGGGGGATTGAGGGCCGTCAGGCGAGCGGCAGGCTGAGCGGCGCGATCGCATCGCCCGCACGGCCGCGGTAGTCGTACTTGCCGGAATCCCGCAGCATCTTGGCCTGACTCTCGGCGAGGATGCCGGCAGCCTCGCCGACATCCAGCAGCGTCGGCCGCCCGTCCGCCAGCACCTGTCGCCCCGCGACGAACACATGGCGCACCGCGCGATCGGCGGCGTGGAACACGAGCGAACGCAGCGGATCGCGCGCCGGTACCATCTGCGGGTGCGCGAGATCGATCAGCACCAGATCGGCCGCTGCGCCTACCGCCAGCCGGCCCATGTCCGGCCGGCCCAGCGCCTCCGCCCCGCCCACCGTCGCGGCGTGGAACACGGCTGCCGTGTCGGCAGCGGCGAGATCGCGCGCGGCGTTGCGCGCGAGCAGGATCGCGAGCCGCATCTCCTCGATGATGTTGTGCGGCGCGACATCCGTGCCCATGGCCATGCGCACGCCGCCGCGGCGGTAGCGGCCGAAGTCGCGCAGATGCTCGCCGTAGCGCGCGAAGGGCGACGGACAGTGCGCGACCGCGACACCGTGCTCGGCCATCAGCGCGAGATCGCGCGATGTGTGCCAGCGGATCGACGGATGCTCGTCGATGAAGATCGCATGGCCGAGGATCGAGCGCGGCGAGAGGATGCCGATCGAGGCCGCCCACTGGATCGGCGTCATCCCGTGCCGGCGGATCATCTCCTGCACCTCGACCACCGCCTGCGCGATGTGGGTGGTGAAGGGACGCCCGCGCTCCGCCGCAAGCGCCGCGGAATCGCGCAGCAACCCTTCCTCCACCGTGTCGATCTGCGCGGGGAAGACGATGCCGCGCAGCAGGCCCGACGGGTCCGCATCCGCCTCGTCCATGATCGCCTGGGCGCGCCGGAAGCCCGCGCGGCCGCGCGCCTCGTCCCAGGTCCAGGTGACGGTCTGCGGCGCGCTCATGCCCCAGCGCGCGCTCGCGTAGCCGGGACCCACCCAGACGCGGAGCCCCGACTCGCGCATGATGTCCATCCAGCCCTCGAACGGCGCGGTGAGATCGACCACCGCCGTCACACCCGCCCCCATCAGCTCGGCATAGGCGAGCCGCATCGCCGCCTGCTGTCCGGCCGCGTCGAGCCGGAAGGCCTGGAGCCGCTCGAACAGCCCGCTCATGTGCTGTTCCGGCACGCCGTGATCCTCGCGTACGCCGCGATAGGCGGGCTCGGTGGTCGGGTGCGTGTGCACGTTGACGAGGCCGGGCATCGCCAGCATCCGCCGCCCATCGATCACGGTGAGGTCGGCACCGACCGGGCCGTCCGTGTGCGGTGTGATCGCGGCGACGCGCCCGTCGCGCAGCAGGATATCGACGTCACGGCCGTACACGTGCCGTTTCGCTGCCGCATCCCACAGCACGGCCCAGCCAGCGTTTCGGATCAGCGTCGGTGTCGGCATCGCGGGTCTCCAGGCTCGGCGGGCAGGAGGTTCACGCCGCCCCGTCATGGTGCGACACTCGGCCCGGCGCGGCAATCGCATGCGCGACCCCCGGGGAGGAAACGGCATGAGCCTGGTGATCCACGCCACCACGATCGTCACAGGCGATGATGCGGACACGGTGCATCACGGCGCCTCGATCGCGATCCGTGACGACCGGATCGCCGCGATCGGTCCCGATGACGAGGTGGCGCGCGCATTTCCCGAGGCCGAGCGGATCGACGGGCGCAATCGCGCGGTGTTCCCGGGCTTCGCCAACATCCACACCCATCTCGGCATGACGCTCGCGCGCGGCCTCTACGAGGACCTTTCGCCGCCGCACAAGCCGCCGTTCTCGGGTGGGCTCTCGCCGCTGCCGCTGCCGAAGCTCTCGGCCGAGGAGTACGCGGTGATGTGCCAGCTCGGGGCGCTCGAAGCGATCCGCAGCGGCACCACCGCCGTTCTGGAGGACGGGGCGAACATCGCCGGCTACGCGCCGCAGATGGTCGAGACGGGGCTGCGCATGCTGCTCGCCGAGCGCACCTGGGATCGCGGCAACACCTCGATCGGCGACCCCGGCCCGTTCGAGCAGGACGACAGGCTCGGCGAGGCAGGGTTGCAACGGATCGCCGATCTGCACGCGAAATGGCACGGCGCGGGCCAGGGGCGGATCAGCGTCGGGCTCGCGGCCTGGGCGCCCGACATGTGCTCGCCCGGCCTGCTGAAGCGCGTGCGCGCAATGCAGGAGGAGCTCGACACGGTCGCGACCATCCACCTCAACCAGATCTGGGGCGAGGTCGCGGCGGTGCAGGCGCATCGCGGCATGCTGCCGACCGAGTATCTCGCGAGCCTCGACTTCCTCAGCCCGCGGCTTGTCTGCGCGCATTGCCGGTGCATGGCGCATCGCGAGGAGAAGCTGCTCGGGAAGGCGCGCACATGCGTGTCGTTCAACTCCGCGATCGCGGCACGGCGTGGCCTCAGCCCGCGCGTCGCGGTGCTGGAGCAGGAGGGCTGCACGATCGGCATGGGCTCGGACAACATGGCCGAGGACATGGTGGAGGTGACGCGCACCGGCCTGTTCATGGAGCGCATCCGCCGCGAGGACGGCCGCAACCCGACACCGGAGCAGGCGCTGCGCTGGGCCACGCGCAACGGCTACGCGGCGATGGGGATCTCCGATGCCGGTTTCCTCGCGCCCGGCAACAAGGCCGACCTGATCGTCGTGCGCACCGACCGGCCGCATCTCGTGCCGATGATCCGCACGGTCTCGACCTTCGTGCACCAGGGCCAGCCGCACGATGTCGAGAGCGTCATGGTCGATGGCGTCTGGCTGATGCGCGACGGCACAGTGCGGACGATGGACGAGGCGACGATCGTGAAGGAGGCGGATCGGATCGCCCGCCGCGCCTGGGGCGATCTGTTCGCGGCGAAGCCGGAACTGCGCATCCTGCCCGGGCTGCCGGCCGCGTTCTGAGCGTGCCTTCACAGGCGGGGACATACGCCATAACCTGACGTCCAAGAAGCGCCGGTCACGAGCAAGGGAGGCTCCGATGACGCTGAAGCGTCGAACCATGGTGCAGGCGGGCCTGGCGACACCGGCATTGCTGTCCTCCGCCACACGCGCGGCCCTGGCGCAGGACCGGCGGCGGGTGATCCGCTCGGTGCCGATCGGCGATCTGCGCGCGCTGGATCCGATCTGGACCACCGCCTACATCACCCGCAACCACGCCTACATGGTGTGGGACACGCTGTTCGCCCTCGATGCCGAGAACAAGGTGCAGCCGCAGATGGTCGGCGGCCACGAGGCGAGCGGGGACGGACTCACCTGGACGTTCCAGTTGCGCGACGGCCTGCGCTGGCACGACAACACGCCCGTGCGCGCGGCCGACTGCGTCGCCTCGATACGCCGCTGGGGCCAGCGCGACGGCATGGGCCGCGCGCTGATGGCCGTGACCGACAGCATCGAGGCGCGCGATGACCGCACCTTCCAGCTCAAGCTGAAGCGGGCGGTGGGCTTCGTGCTCGATGCGCTCGGCAAGATCGACAGCAACGTCCCGTTCATGATGCCCGAGCGGCTCGCGCGCACGGATGCGAACACCGCGATCACCGAGGTGATCGGCTCGGGTCCGTTCCGGTTCAAGCGCGAGGAGTGGATTCCGGGTGCGCGGGTCGTCTATGAGAGGTTCGAAGGCTACGTGCCGCGCAGCGAGCCGGCGAGCCAAGCGGCGGGCGGCAAGGTTGTCAAGGTCGATCGGGTCGAGTCGGTCTACACGCCCGATGCGGCCACAGCGTCGAACGGGCTGCTGACGGGCGAGCTCGATCTTCTCGAGACGGTCGCCCATGATCTTGTCCCCCTGCTTGAGCGGTCACGCGATGTCACGGTCGCGCCCAACGATCCGCTTGGCTACCAACTGTTCATGGTGATCAACCATCTGCATCCGCCCTTCGACAACCAGCAGGCGCGCAAGGCGCTGCAGATTGCGGTGAACCAGAAGGACTTCATGGCCGCCGTGGTGGGGCGGCATACGCCCTCGCGCGAGTGCGCGGCGATCTTCGGCTGCGGCGCGGAGGAGGACGATCGGTTCGCGGCCCTTGGATGGCCAGCGCGCGATCTCGACAAGGCGCGCGCTCTGCTGCGAGAGGCGGGCTATGACGGCCGACGAGTGGTGGTGATGGACCCGGCCGACAACGCGATCCTGCATCCGGCCGCGCTGATGGCTGCTGATACGCTGAAGCAGATCGGCGTGAATGTCGACCTGATCGCGATGGACTGGAGCGCGCTGGTGCAGCGGCGCGCCTCGCGGGCCGCACCGGACCAGGGCGGCTGGAACATCTTCGTCACCAACGCGACGCTGACAGGTGTGGCGAATCCCCTTTTGAACGTGTTCACGCGCCACTGCGACGATGCCTGGTTCGGCTGGCCGTGCAATGCCCGTGTGCCCGAGCTGACGAGCGCGTGGGCGCTGGAGACCGACGCGGCCAAGCGGCAACAGATCCGGGTGGAGCTTGAACGGTTCCACGTCGACTATGTGAGCTCGATCCCGCTGGGTCAGTACCGCAGCGTCATCGCCTACCGGAACTGGCTGAAGGGGCTGATCCCCGGGCCAGCGCTGTTCTACTGGAACATCGAGAAGACCTGACCCCTGTGCGGCTGCACCGGCCGGATCCGGTGCAGCCGCTACGCCTTGAGCGAGAGCGCGACCACAGGCGTCAGCGTCGCGCCCGCCGGGAGCGTCACGCGCAGTCGCAGCCACGAGCCGAAATGCGCCACACGCAGCACGGCGATACCCTCCGCCGCGTCCGGCACCTGCGCGGTCGTCCCCTCATCGACCCAGCGCATGCCGTCGGGTGAGATCTGCACGTACGCGCGCCCGTCGCCGGTCGGCCCCTCGGCGGCCAGCGCGCGCAGGAAGAAGATCGCCTCCGACGCCCAGCCGGCCTCGAATGGCTCGGTCGCCGCCTCGCCCTGCCAGCGCTCGTTGCGGGCGATAATCGCGGTGTGGCTCTCGCGCAGCATGGCTCAGAATTCCCCCGAGAGGCAGACGCTGTCGATGTAGAGGAACACGCGCTTGTCCGTTTCCGCCTCGGCGAAGAAGACGAGGTTCAGCATGCACCAGAGATTCCGCATCGCCGGGATGACGATGTTGGGAATGCCGGCGAGGTCGTAGCGTCGGTCGTTGCACTGCATCTCGATCATGCGCATCGTGGCGAGATCGAAATCGAAGCGCATGTAGTGCCAGTTGATCTTGGTCGGGATCTCGTTGTAGCAGAGCTTCTGCTCGCCGCCCGGAATGTCCTTCCAGCCGAACGGCGCGAGATGGTCGTGCGTCGCGGTCTTGCCTTCGGTGCCGATCTCGCGCACCGGTGTTGTTTCGTCCTTGTACTGCCAGCGCTGGATGTGTTTGCCGTTCTCGGCGTTGAGGAAGCGGATATGCGGCATCACGCGCAGCCCGTTCTGCTCGTATCCGGTCTGGAGATCGTAGAGGAACCCGACCGAGCGCACGTCCGTCTCGGAGAGGCGGAGCTCGGTCGCCTCGGGCTTGAAGGTGAAGTAGAACTCGAGCCGGATCGGCCCGGCCTCGCGGAAGGTCAGGCGCTTGATCGCGGTCGAGCGGATGCCGCGCTTCGGGCGGGTCGCGATCTTCAGCGCGTAGGTGCCGTCCACGCCGCCATGCGTGCCGGCATCCCAGTGGCTGACGGTGGCGAGCTGCGGATGGGTGTGGGCGGCATAGGAGGCGGTCATGGAGTCGAGCGTGTGCTCGTAGTTGCCGACCAGCTGGGTCCAGCCGCAATAGCCGCGGTCGAAGTCGTCGAAGCAGATGATGCGCCGCATCGGATCGAAGCGGCTGAGGCGCGGATCGGCGAGCCGCAGATCATGCAAGGTGACGGTCACGGGGTTCCTTCCCTCTCTATCCCTTGACGCCGCCCGCGGTGAGGCCGGCGACCAGGTGGCGTTGCAGCAGGACGACGAACAGCAGCACCGGCACAAGCTGGATGGTTGCCGCCGCGAACACGGGTCCCCAGTCCACACCGGTCACCGAGCCCAGCATCTCGCTGATGATCAGCGGCGCGGTGCGCGCCCGTGTGGTGGTGAACACGAAGGCGAACAGGAACTCGTTCCAGGCGAAGATGAAGATGAACACGGCCGCCGCGATCATGCCCGGGATCACCAGCGGCACGATCACGTGGCGCAACATCTGGACCAGCGAGGCACCGTCCACCTCGGCCGCCTCCTCGAACTCGCGCGGCACTTGATCGACGAAGGCTTTCATGATCCAGGTTCCGAGCGAGACGAAGAACGCCGCGTAGAGCAGCACTAACACGAGATGCGTGTCCGAGAGCCCGGCCGCGTTCACCGCCGGGAACAGCGGCAGGGTGATGACGATCGGCGGGAACATCCGCACCAGCACCATGAAGAACGCGCTGGTGGTCAGCAGCCTGCCGCGCCGGCGCGCATAGACCCAGCCCGCGAGCGCGCTCGCGATCACGGTGAGCGCGGTGGCGCCAAGGGTGATGATCAGGCTGTTGATCAGCGAGCCGAAGAAGTCGGGCCAGAGCCGCGCAAGCTCGATGTAATTCTGCGTGGTCGGTGGGACCATGAATTGCGGCGGAACCGCGAAGATGGTCGCCGGCGGACGGAACGAGGCGTGGACCACGAACAGGATCGGGAACAGCGACCACACCGCGACGGCGAGAAACGCGAGCCCGCGCAGGGTGCGCCGCAGGAGCGGCCGCCAGCGCCTAGGTCGCATCGGCGAACATCCTGCGCCGCACGGCGCGCAGATACGGCACCGAGATCGCGAGCGACAGCAGCAGCATGGCCCAGCCCGTCGCCGCGGCAAGGCCAAGCTCGCGATAGCGGAACGCGGCCTTGTAGAGATAGACGGCCATCACCTCGGTCATGCGCGCAGGCCCGCCCTGGGTCAGCAGCCAGGGCTCGGAGAACAGGCGGAACGCGAAGACGTAGCGGAACAGCAAGGCGACCAGGATCGCCGGCATGATCGAGGGCAGGGTGACGTGCAGGAACGCGCGCCAGGCGCCCGCGCCATCAACCTTCGCGGCCTCATGCAGCTCCTTCGGCACACCGAGCAGCGCGGCGTAGAGCAGCAGGAAGGTGAAGGGGAGGTGGTGCCACACCGCGAGCAGCACGATCAGCGTCAGCCCGTGCACGGGATTGACCGCCCATTCGAGCCCGGGAATCCCGAGGGCGGCGAGCAGCAGCTGCATCACCCCCACCTGCGGCTCGAACATGGTCTTCCACATGATCACGACGACCACTTCGCTGATCGCATAGGGCGCCAGCACGATCGCGAGCATCAGCCGCGGGAAAGGCAGGCCGCCGGCGAACAGGAGCGCGATGCCGAGGCCGAGCAGCAGCTCGGCATAGACGATCACGTTGACGATCACGACGGTGTTGAGGAAGGCGCGCCAGAAATAGGGATCGGCCGCCAGTTTGGCGTAGTTGGCGAAGCCGACATAGCGTGCCTCGGTGCCGAACGAGGCCTCGTGCAGGCTGAGCCAGCCGACCCAGAGCGAAGGCACGAAGATCGTCACCACGAGCAGCAGCTGTGCCGGCGAGATCAGCAGGTAGTGGATGGGCCGGGCGCGCATGATGCGTCGTCAGGACACCGTCAGGCGAGCGAGCGCAGTGCGGTCGATCTCGATGCCGAGCCCGGGTCCCTCCGGCACCGGCACAGCGCCATCCTGCAGCAGCGACGGATCGCCCGGACGCGTGGTCGCGAGCTCCTCGCGCAGGGGATTGGGGAAGATCATGCACTCGAAGGTCGCGAAGTTCGGCATCGCCGCGGCGAGATGCAGCGAGGCGGCGGCGCAGATCGCGCCGGAGAAGCCCATGTGCGGCGCATAGGCGAGGTGGAAGCAGTGCGCCAGCGTGGCGATGCGCCGCGTCTCGGTGATGCCGCCCGAACGCGCGACATCGGGCTGGATGACGCCGACCGCGCGGCTCGCGATCAGGTCGCGCGCGCCCCAGGCGGTGAACTCGCTTTCGCCGGCGGCGAGTCGGATCGGCACGGCTGCACGCAGGCGTCGATAACCGTCGAGGTCCTCCGGCACGATCGGCTCCTCGAGCCAATGGACGTCGAGGTCGAGCAGCGCGCGCGCGAGCCGCACGGCGTCGTCATAGTCGAACACCCAGTTCGCGTCGGCGCAGAGCTTCGCGCGCCCGTTCACCAGCCGCGTCAGGACCCGTATGCGCTCGATCGCGGCCTCGACCGGCGCGCCGATCTTGACCTTGATCAACGGGAACCCGCGCCCGACCGCCTCCTCGGCCTGCGCCTCGGCGATCGCGAGCGGCCCCCAGGAGATCGACGACGCATAGGCGGTGACGCGCTCGCGCCCGCAACTGCCGAGCAGGCGATGCACCGGCTGGCCGAGCGCCTTGCCCATGATGTCCCACAGCGCGATGTCGATCGCCGCCACCGTCTCGATCAGGAACCCGCCGGAGCGCCCGGTCGTCGCGCGCGCGAGCGTCGGCCAGAGCGCCTCGACCGCGAAGGGGTCGGCGCCGAGCAGCAGCGGCGTCAGCGTCTGCTCCACCAGCGTCGCGGCCGCTCGGGGGGAAGCACGCAACAGCCCCTCGCCCCAGCCGGTGATGCCGGTGTCGGTGACGACCTCCACCACCAGGATCGAGATCGTCGGGCAGTTGCCGGCGGAGGTCTTCTGGATGTCGGGCGCGATCGGCGCGGCGAGCGGGTGGGCCTTCACCTCGACGATGCGCACCGTTCCCTCCGCAAATTGACGTCTGTTCTGCTGTTATGATAAGCAGATAGCAGAACAGTGAGCAAGAGGGCGATGGCCGACGCGCTCGATCTCGTGGCTGCACCGCGCCAACGCCTGTCCGATCACGTGGTCGGGCAGTTGCTGGAAGGGATCGCGGCCGGCCGCCTCGCGCCGGGCGAGGAACTGCCGCCCGAGGCGGCGCTCGCGCAGCGCTTCGGCGTCAGCAAGACGGTGGTGCGCGAGGCGCTCGGGCAGCTCGCCGCGATGGGCGCGGTGCTGATCCAACAAGGCCGACCGACGACGGTGCTGCCGCCCTCGGCCGCGCCGCTCGCGACCTTCTTCGATCGCGCGATCCGCTCGCGTCCCGAGGGATTGCGTGAGGCGATCGAACTCCGCCGCGCGATCGAGACCGAGATCGGCGCACTGGCGGCGGTGCGCGCGACCGCGGCGGATATCGAGACGCTGGCGGCGCTGGTGGCGAGCATGCGGTCGGTGCGCGACACGGTCGATCCGTGGGTGGAGGCCGATCTCGCCTTCCATCTCGCGCTCGCGCGCGCGGCCGGCAACGCGCTCATGCTGTTCCTGATGGAGGCGCTGGCGCCGGCGGCGAAGCACGTGATGCGGCTGATGCAGGATCGGCGCGAACTGCGCGACGCGCGGCGCACGCTCGCGCGGCATGAGCGCATCCTCGCGGCGATCCGCAAGCATGATCCCGACGCGGCGCGGCTGGCCCTGCACGCGCATTTCGATGCCTCGCGCGACCTGATCGAGGCCATCGCCCCGGCACGGCGGCCCACATGACACCGGGCCGGGTTGTGCTCGGGCACTGGCCGACACCGTTCGAGAAGGTGCAACGGCTCTCCGCCGCCATCGGCCGCGAGATCTGGTTCAAGCGGGAGGACCTCGCCGGTGCCGCGCTCGGCGGCAACAAGATCCGCCAGATCGAATGGCTGCTGGGCGAAGCGCTGGCCGAGGGCGCCGATGCCGTGCTGACCACGGCAGGCGCGCAGTCGAATTTCTGCCGCGCGCTCGCCGGCTCGGCGGCGAAGCTCGGGCTCGCCTGCACGCTGGTGCTGCGCGGGCCGGCGCCGCCGAGTCAGGGTAACCTGCTGCTCGATGCGGTGTTCGGTGCCGAGATCCGGTTCGTCGAGTCCGCCGATCCGTGGGACCCGTCGCTCGCGGCCGCGCTCGATGAGGCCGCGCGCTCGCTGCGCGCGCGTGGGCGCCGTCCTTACGTGATCCACCTGCCCGGCGTCAGCGCGCCGCTCGCCGCACAGGCATGGGCGGTTGCGGCCGAGGAGCTCGACGCCGACTGGCGCGCGGCCGGAATCGAGCCCGGCACGATCGTCGTCGCGGCCGGCTCCGGGCTGACCGCGGCCGGCCTTGCGCTCGGCCTGGCGCGACTCGGCCGGCGCTGCCAGGTGCGCGCCGTCAGCGTGCAGCAGCCGGCGGATCGGCTTGGGCCGTGGATCGCCGATGTCGTGCGCCGAGCCGCCGACCGCGCGGGCTGGGCGCTGCCGCCGACCCTGAAGCTCGCGGTGGACGATGCCTGGATCGGTTCCGGCTACGCGATCCCGAGCGAGGCGTCGCTCTCGGCACTGCTGCGCGTGGCGCGCAGCGAAGGCGTGGTGCTCGATCCCGCCTATACCGGCAAGGCCATGGCGGGGCTGATCGGCGCGCTGCACAAGGGCGTGTTGCCGGAGGGACCGGTGGTGTTCCTGCACTCGGGCGGCCTGCCAGGACTGTTCGCCGCCGCCGACGCGGTGGCCGCGGCGGCAACGCGCGAGGTCGCCCCGGCATGAGCGCGCCGAGCCGCATCCACAGCGACCTCGATCTCGACGCTCGCACGCCCGGCACGCGCATCGGCTGGCTCCGCATTCCGCAGTCGCGCCACGAGAGCGGCTACGGCGTGATCCCGGTACCGATTGCCGTGCTGGACGGGGGCGAGGGACCGTCCGTCCTGCTCACCGCCGGCAATCACGGCGACGAGTACGAAGGCCAGGCAGTACTGCGCGACCTGATCCGCGAGCTCGATCCCGCGCACCTGCGCGGCCGGCTGATCGTGCTGCCGGCGCTGAACCTGCCGGCGGTGCTGGCCGGCCGGCGCGACTCGCCGCTCGACGGCGGCAATCTCAACCGGCTGTTCCCGGGCGACCCGAATGGCGGGCCGACCGCGATGCTCGCGCATTTCATCGACAGCGCGCTGCTGCCGCGCGTCGCCTGGGCATGCGACTTCCACTCCGGCGGCAGCTCGATGGAGTACCTGCCCTGCGCGATGGTGCGCGCAACGGACGACCCCGCGCTGGCCACAAAGCTTGAGGCGGCGATGCGGGCGATGCGGCTTCCGCTGGCGCTCGTGGTGCAGGCGACGCAGGATGCGCGCACGCTGCCGGCGGCGGGCCTCGCGCGCGGCGTGGTGCATGTCGCCTGCGAGATCGGCGGCGGCGGTTCGCTGACGCCCGCCTCGGTCGCCGCGGCCAAGGGGGCGCTGTATGGTTTCCTCGATCATGCGGGCGTGCTGGCGCTGGACGGGCCGCCCGCAGCGACACCGCGGCTGATGCACGTGGCCGGCAGCGATCATTTCCTGTTCGCGACCACGCGCGGGCTGTTCGTGCCTGAGATCGGGCTCGGCGAGACCGTGGCGGCGGGCCAGTGCGCCGGTCGCATCCTGTCGCTCGACGAGGCCGACCGGCCCCCCGTGACGCTACACTTCGCCCGTGCGGGGCTCGTCGTCTGCCGGCGCGTGCCCGCTCAGGTGACACCCGGCGATTGCGTCGCCCATCTCGCGACCGATCCGGGCCCATGACAACGCAACCGTGAGGGGAGAGAACGCCATGACCATCAGCCGTCGCCGTCTGATCGGCGCCACCGCCGTTGCCGCGGGCCTTGCCGCAAGCGGCGCGCGGGCCCAGGCGCAGAGGCTCAACATCTATGCGCACCGCGTGCACCGCACGGTCGCCACCGGCACGCAGGGCGGCGACATCACCGAGGCCTGGTCGCAGCGCACCGGCATCGGCGTCGAGTGGGTGACCTTCGACACCGGGCCGTTGCAGGAGCGGCTGTTCCGCGAGGCGAGCCTGCGCGAGACCAGCGTCGATATCGGCTTCCTGCTGAACACCCAGACCGTGCCGCGCATCACGACGCTGTTCGAGCCGCTGGACGAGTACATGGCGCGCGACCCGGTCGAAGACGTGGCCGACATCTTCCCCGGCATGCTCCAGGGCATGACGATCGGCGGCAAGCTCTACGGCCTGCCGTTCCGGCATGCCTCCTCGGGGCTGCACTACAACGAGGAGATCCTCGCCGAGCGCGGCATCAGCGGCCCGCCGCGCACGATCGAGGAACTGGTGGAGGTGGCGAAGCGCTGCACCTACACGCGCGCCAACGGCACGCCGGTGGTCGGCTTCCTGCTGCCGGGCGTGACCTATCCGAACGTGATCGACATCGCGCGTGCTTGGGACGGCGAGTTCATCACGCCCGACATGAGGTGCGTGGCGAACGAGAAGCCGATGGTGAATGCGATCACCCTGCTGCGCGAACTGTTCGTCGCCGGTGCCTTCCCGCGCAACTTCGCCGGCATCAGCACCGAGGAGGTGAATGTCTGGATGCAGAACGGCCGCGCGGCGCTGATCATCAACTCGATGGGGCGCAACCAGATCTACAACGATCCGCAGCGGTCGCAGTTCCCCGGCAGGATCAAGACCACGACGATTCCGGTCAGCCGCGAGCTGTCCGGCAAGTTCGAGGTGGCCCCGGCGAAGGTGGAGTTCTGGGGCATGGCGATCCCGCGCGCCTCGCGCGACAAGGAGCGGGCGTGGAGCCTGATGAAGGAGATGGTCAGCCGCGAGAACACGCTGAAGGCGGCGCTGAACGGCAACGGCCCGGTGCGCAACAGCACCTATGACGATCCCCGCATCCGTGCCCGCGTGCCCTATGCGGATGCCGAGCGTGCGGTGCTGAAGGTGGCGCGCGTGCCGATGCCCGCCTTCGACCAGGCGGCGCGCGCCGGCGACTTCTTCAAGGAGGAGGCCGAGGCGGCGGTGCTCGGGATGAAGACGCCGCAGCAGGCGATGGACGATCTGGTGCGCCGGGTGCAGCCGTTGCTGGCCTAGCCCGGGGGCGGTAGTGCAGGGGGGTGTGGGGGGACGAGCGTCGTCCCCCCGCTCGTCCTTGTTCGGGAGTGCCTGGTGAAGATCCTGTCCATCCAGTCCTGGGTGTCGCACGGCCATGCCGGCAACGCCGCGGCGGTGTTCCCCATGCAGCGCCTCGGCGCCGAGGTGGTCGCCGTCCATACGGTGCTGTTCTCCAATCACACCGGCTATGGCGCCTGGCGCGGCCAGGTGGTGGACCCGGCGCTCGTGCGCGACGTCGTCGCCGGCGTGGAGGATCGCGGCGCGCTTGCCGACACGGACGCGCTGCTCACCGGCTACATGGGTGACGCGGCGATCGGCGAGGCGGTGCTCGACGCCCATGCGCGCCTGATCCGCGCCAATCCGCGTGCGCTCTGGTGCTGCGATCCGGTGATCGGCGATGTCGGGCGTGGCGTGTTCGTCCGTCCGGGCATCCCGGAGTTCTTCCGCGATCGCTGCGTACCGGCGGCCGACATCCTGACGCCGAACCATTTCGAGCTCGACTGGCTCACGGGGCGCCAGACCCGCGCGCTCGGCGCGCTGCGCGACGCGGCGCGCGCGCTGATGGCGCGCGGGCCGAAGCGCATCCTGGTCACCTCGCTGCACGTCGAGGATACGCCCGCGGATGCGATCGACGTGCTGGCGCTCGATGGCGAGGGGGCGTACCGGGTGCGTGCGCCGCTGCTGCCGATCCTCGGCCGCGGCACCGGCGACGTGATCGCCGCGCTGTTCCTGGTCCACACGCTCGCGGGACTGCCGCTCGCCGAGTGTCTCGCCCGCGCGGTCTCGTCGCTCCATGGGGTGCTCGCGGCGACGGTCAAGGCGGGACGCGAGGAGATGGCGCTGATCGCCGCGCAGGCGGAACTTGTGGCACCCTCGCGGTTGTTCACCCCGGAGCGCTTGCCATGACCAATCCCTACGATCCCCGCACGTCCGGCTATCCGCGCGACATGGTCGGCTACGGCCGCAACCCGCCGGATCCGCAATGGCCGGGCGGTGCGGCGATCGCGGTGCAGATCGTGCTGAACTACGAGGAGGGCGGCGAGAACTGCATCCTGCACGGGGATGCGGCCTCGGAGGCGTATCTGACCGAGGTGGTGGGGACGCAGCCGCTGGTGGGCCAGCGCGCGCTCTCGGTCGAGAGCCAGTACGAGTACGGCAGCCGTGCCGGGTTCTGGCGCATCCACCGGCTGTTCACCTCGCGCGGCATTCCGCTCACGGTCTATGCGGTGACGATGGCGCTCGCGCGCAACCCGGAGGCGGCCGCGGCGATGGTGGAGGCCGAGTGGGAGATCGCCTCGCATGCGTGCCGCTGGATCGAGTACCGCGACATGCCCGAGGATGCCGAGCGCGCGGACATCGCCGAGAGCATCCGCTTGCAGACGGTGGTGACGGGATCGCGCCCGCTCGGCTGGTACACGGGGCGGTTCTCGGCGAACACCAAGCGGCTTCTGTCGGAGCAGGGCGGCTTCCTCTATTTCGCCGACTCCTACGCCGACGACCTGCCCTACTGGGAGCGGGTCAACGGCAAGCCGGAACTGATCGTGCCCTACACGCTCGACAACAACGACATGCGCTTCGCGGTTGCGCAGGGCTTCAACACCGGCGAGGACTTCGCGCGCTACCTGATCGACGCCTTCGACGTGCTCTACCGCGAGGGGCTGGAGGGGCGGCCGAAGATGATGAGCGTCGGGCTGCACAACCGGCTGGTTGGGCGTCCGGGGCGCTTCGCCGGGCTGATCCGCTTTCTCGATCACGTGCAGCGGCACGACCGCGTGTGGCTCTGCCGCCGGGTGGAGATCGCGCGGCACTGGCGCGCGACCCACCCGGCGGGATGACGCTCAGCTCTTCGACACGCCCCAGAAGAACGGCACGGGCGCCTTCGCGATCCCCTGCACGGTGCGGCGGAACGCGGTCGGCTGCTGGAACTGGCCAAGCGGCACGAACGGCACCGTCTCGAACGCGCGCGCCTGGATCTGCGCGATCAGCGCCGCCTGCTGGTCGGCATCCGCCGTGTCCATGAACCTGTCGCGCAGCTCTTCCAGCACCGGATCGGTCGGCCAGCCCGCCCAGGCCTGCGCGCCGTGTGTGCGCAGCGGCAGGTGGATCACCGGCGTCGCGACATCCGGCCCGGCCCAGGAGGTGTGGAAGATGCTCCAGCCGCCGCGGTCGGGCGGGTTGCGGTTCGCCCGGCGCGCCAGCACCGTGCCCCAGTCGGTCGCGACGAAATCGACGGTCATGCCGAGCCGGCGCAGCAGATCGGCCGTGACCTGACCCATCGTGTGCGTGGCCGGGATGTCGGTCGGGCTGATGATCACCACCGTTTCGCCGGCGTAGCCGGCCTCGGCGAGCGCC
This sequence comes from Elioraea tepidiphila DSM 17972, assembly GCF_000378465.1. GTDB lineage: Bacteria > Pseudomonadota > Alphaproteobacteria > Acetobacterales > Acetobacteraceae > Elioraea > Elioraea tepidiphila. The sequence goes on along the minus strand of NZ_KB899940.1, from coordinate 16,515 downwards.
CGGCGTGCGGCCGCGAGATCGGCCGGCATCTTGGCCTCGCCCTGGTCCTTGCCGATCGGCGTGCCGCAGACGAGGAAGCTGCGGCAGAGGGTCGCGTATTGCGGGTTGCCGGTGATCGCCGCGAGGTAGTCGGTCTGGTTCACCGCCATCATCACCGCGCGCCGCACGGCCGGCTTGTCGAAGGGCGGATGCAGGTGGTTGAAGCGGATCATCGCCAGCGAGCCGATCGGATCGCTGATCTGGATCCGGATGTCGCGGTTGCGCGCGAGCGTGGGCAGCAGGTCGAAGGCCGGCTGTTCGTACCAGTCGACCTCGCCGGTCTGCAGCGCCGCCGAGGCCGTGGCAGGGTCGGGGATGATGTGCCACTCGACGCGCTCGACCAGCACCCGCTTGCCGCCCGCCGCCCCGTCGGGCGGCTCGCTGCGCGGCACGTAGCCGTCGAATTTCGCGAACACCGCGCGGCTGCCGGGCACCCATTCCTCGCGGACGAACCGGAACGGGCCCGAGCCGACCGTCTCCGTGTTCGGCACCATCGGATCCGAGGTGCCGACACGTTCGGGCACGACGAACAGCGCCTGGGTGGAGAGCTTGCCCAGCGCATCCAGCATCAGCGGGAAGGGGCGCTGGAGCCGGATCTCGAAGTCGCGGTCCGAGGTCGCGCGGATGTCATCGACGATGCGCATGATGGTCTGGCCCATCGTGTCCCGCGCGCCCCAGCGGCGGATCGAGGCGACACAGTCCACCCCGCGCACGGGCGCGTTGTCGTGGAACCTCAACCCCTCGCGCAGCCGGAACGACCAGACCTTGCCGTCGGCCGAGAGCTGGTGTCCTTCGACCATCTGCGGCTTGGGCCGGAACTCGGTGTCCACGCCGTAGAGCGTGTCGTAGACCATGAACCCGTAGTTGCGGACGATGTAGCCCGAGGTCGCCACCGGATCGACCGCGGCGAGGTTCGAATGCGGAATGAACCGCAGCACGCTCGCCGCCGCGCGCTGGGCGATCGCGGGGCGGGCGAGTGCCGCGGCTGTCGTGGCGGCAAGCAGGGATCGGCGCTTCAGCATCAGACGGCCTCCTCTGGCGCAGTCGGTGTTTCCCGGATCCGGACCGGTGCGGACGGCACATGCGGCTGGCAGTCGCCCGGCGGGCCGGGACGTTGGGCGGGATGGCGCCCCCGCCGAAGGGCAGCCTAGCAGCGCGTCAGGACATGACGGAAGCGAGGAGATGCCCGCGGGGCTTGCCGTGCCGCGCACCTGGCGTATGTCTGAGCCATGCGCCGCCTGCCCGCCATGCTCACCGCGCTGCTGGGCCTTGCCGCCTGCGCGGTGCCGCAGACAGTCGCGCCGCCGGGCCAGCCGGACGTGCCACCGCGCGTCTCCGTGCTCGACCTCGACGCGGTGCCCCTGCCGAGCCCCGAGGCGCGGCCGGTCTACGCCCGGTTCCTCACCTATCCCGCGCCGCGCGCCTTCGCGATCGGCGAGGCCGGCGGGATCGCCTGGACGGCCGGCGCGCCCAGCACCGGCGTCGCCGTCGACCGGGCGCTGGCCGGCTGCCAGCGCGCGAACCGGAACCGGCCGTGCCGCCTCTATGCGCGCGACCAGGCGGTGGTGTGGGACGGCGAGCCGGCGGCCGACGATCCGCCGCCCGAAGGAACCGGCGGGCCAGGCTGGATGCTGTTCGTGCCGCCGGGGACGCTGCATCACGGGCCGTCCGGGCGCGGCGCAGTGCTGTGGACGCATGGCCGCGGCGGCGAGCCGGCCTCGCCGCAGGCGCGCATGCCGCAGCCCTTCGTGCAGCGCTTCAACAATGCCGGCTTCGACGTCTGGCTGCTGCTGCGCGAGCCGCGCGCGGACCGCAACTACGACCGGGTGCTGTCCTTCGCCGATGAGACGCTGCGGGCCGCCGCGCGCTGGCTGCGCACCGAACGGGGCTATGACCGGGTGATCGCGGCCGGCCAGTCGGCCGGCGGCTGGGCGGCGCTCGCCGCGCTCGACACGCCCGGGCTGCTCGACGGCGTTATTGCGATCGCCGGTGCGGGCTACTACGTCGCCCCGGACGGGCGGCGCGACCTGCTCGACTTCGATGCCCTGCTCGCGGGTGTGCGCGACGCCGACGCGCCGATCGTCGCGGTGATGTTCGAGGGTGATCCGCTGCTGCCCAACCCCGCCGCCAGTGCGGCCGCGATGCGCCGCGCGCTCGCCTGGCGCAACGGCGGCGCGGTCGTGATCGAGCGGCCCGCCGGGCTCGCCGGCCACGGCGCGGGCGCCGCGCCCGCCTTCAATGACCGTTTCGGCGACTGCCTGCTGCGCTTCATCGCCGAGGGCGATCGGTCGGCCTGCCGCGCCGCGGGCGTGCCGCCGACCTGACAGGCGTGGCATCTCCGTGCTAACCCGGCATCGGCAGGGAAGGCCGAGGCCGGGATGACGCAACAGACCCCCCGACGCGTCGTCGTGCTCGACGATGGATACGCCCATTACGAGGCCGAGAAGGCGGTGCTGACGCCGCTCGGCGCCGAGCTCGTCCTGCGCCCCTGTCGCGGCGATGCCGAGGCGGTGCGCGCGGCCATGGCGGAGGCCGACGCGGTGCTGGTGCGCGAGAGCCCGGTGGATGCACAGGCGATCGCGACGACCAGGGCCAGGGTGATCGTGCGCTACGGCGTGGGCCACGAGAACATCGACGGTGCGGCCGCGGCCGCGCGCGGGATTCCCGTCTGCAATGTCCCGGGCTTCGGGACGGACGAGGTCTCCGACCATGCGATCGGACTGATGCTCGCCGCCGCCCGACGCATCGTCGAGGCCGACCGGCGCGTGCGGGCGGGCGCCTGGGGCGTGCCCATGGACCGCAAGGTCTACCGCCTGCGCGGCGGCACACTCGGGCTGATCGGCTACGGCCGGATCGGCGCGGCCGTGCACCGCAAGGCCCTCGCCCTCGGCCTCGCGCGGGTGCTCGTGCACGACCCGTTCCTGAAATCGCTGCCAGAGGGCACGGAGCCGGCAAGCCTCGACCGGATCGCCCGCGAGTCGGACGTGATCAGTCTGCACGCACCGGCCACCAACGCGACCCACCACATCGTCGGCCGCGCCTTCCTCGCCCAGGTGAAGCCGAGCGCGATCCTGGTGAACACCGCGCGCGGCGCGCTGGTGGACGAGGCCGCGCTCGCCGCCGCGCTCGCGGAGGGGCGGTTGCGCGCCGCCGGGCTCGACGTCTACGCACCGGAGCCGCTGCGCGCCGACAGCCCGCTCCGCGCGCTCGAGAACGTGGTGCTCACCGACCACGCCGCCTGGTACAGCGAGGAGGCGATCGCCGATCTCCAGCGTCAGGCGGCCGAGGAGGTCGCGCGCGTGCTCCGCGGCGAGAAGCCGCTCAACCAGGTCAACAAGGGTCCGTTTCCGGCATGAGTCATCCGCTGCTGCCGCGCCTGATCGAGGCGCGGGTGGTTCCGGTCGTGCGCACGCGTTCGCACGAGGCCGCGCGCACCGCCGTCGCGTGGCTGCGCGAGGCGGGGTTCACCACCTTTGAGATCACGCTCACCGTGCCGAACGCGACGGCGCTGATCGCCGAGCTCGCGCGCGATCCTGCGCTTCTGGTCGGCGCCGGCACGGTGCGCACCGCCGCCGAGGCCTATGCCTGCGGCGAGGCGGGGGCCCGCTTCATCGTCTGCCCCTGGAACGAACCCGAGATCGTGCCGGCCGGGCGCCGCTTCGGCGCGCTCGTCATGCTCGGGGCACTCACCCCCGACGAGGTGGTTGAGGCGCTGGAAGGGTTCGCCGACGTGGTGAAGATCTTCCCGGCCGCCTCGATGGGCGGGCCCGCGCATATCCGCGCGCTGCGCAGCGTCTTCCCCGAGGTGCCGTTCTGCCCCACGGGCGGGGTCGATCCGTCGAACCTGCGCGCCTATCTCGATGCCGGCGCCTCGTTCGTCGGCATCGGCGGCAAGCTGGTCGATGAGACGCTGATCGCGGCCGGCGACAAGGCAGCCGTGCAGGAGGCGGCGCGCGCCGCACTCGCCGCGTGAGCGTCGACATCCTGTGCATGGGCGAACCCATGCTGGAGTTCAACCATCAGCCCGAGGACGGGTCAGGCCGCGTGCTCTATCTGCGCGGTTTCGGCGGCGATACGTCCAATGCGGCGATCGCGGCCGCGCGCCAGGGTGTGCGCACGGGCTATGTCACCGCCATCGGCACGGACTGGGCGGGTGATGCGTTCATGCGTCTCTGGGCCGAGGAGGGCGTGGACACGGCGACGGTGATCCGCGATCCCGACGCGCCGACGGGCGTCTACTTCGTCGATCACGATGCGCGCGGGCACCACTTCACCTTCTACCGCACGGGCTCCGCGGCCAGCCGCTATACGCCGGCGATGCTGCCCGAGGCGGCGATCCGCGCGGCGCGGGTGTTCTACGCCTCCGGCATCAGCCAGGGGATCAGCGCCTCGGCGGCGGATGCCGTGTTCCGTGCCATGGAGATCGCGCGCGGCGCAGGCGTCACGGTCGCCTACGACACCAATCTGCGCCTGCGCCTCTGGCCCGCGGCCCGGGCCCGCGCAGTGATCCACGAGGCGATCGCGATGAGCGACATCGCCCTGCCGAGCCGCGAGGACGCCGAGGCGCTCACCGGCCTCGCCGATCCGCGGGCGATCGCCGAGCGCTATCTGAAGCTCGGTCCGCGGATCGTCGCGGTGAAGTGCGGGCGCGATGGCGCGCTGCTCGCCACCGCCGACGGCACGATGGTGCGCGCTGCCCCGCACCCGGTCGTGGCGGTCGATGCGACCGGCGCGGGCGACACGTTCTGCGGCGCCTTCCTCGCGCGCATCGTGCTCGGCGATGCGCCCGAAGCGGCGCTCGCCTACGCCAATGCCGCCGCCGCCCTGTCCACGACCGGCTACGGCGCGGTCGCGCCGATCCCGCGCCGCGCCGCGGTCGAGGCGTTGCTCGGCGGTTGATCAGCCGAAGCCCCAGCTCTCCGGGTTCTCGATCGGCTTGTCATCGTTCAGGCGCAGGAACCCCTTCACCGTGCGCACCAGCACGAACACGAAGCCCCAGGCCAGGAACAGGAACCCGACCAGAAGCCACGCACTCAGCACGCCGATCACGCCCCAGAACAGGCTGATCCAGAAGGTACGGATCTGGAACGTGAAATGCGTGCGCAGCCACGCGGGCGCCTCGTCGCGCTTGAGATGCGCGATCACCACGCCGACGATGAACGCGAGCCCCGTGATGAAGCCCACGCCGTAGAGGATGTAGACGGCGAGCACGAGAGTGCGCGCGCGCCGCTCGGCGTCGTTGGGCGGCAGCGCGCCGCTGCTGCGCGGGACCGATCCGGCCATCAGGGGGACAACGCGAGGCCCGGGCGGAGGTTGCGGAACGGCAGCGCGGACGGGTCGGCGACCACCGGGCCGGGCGCGACCACGACCAGGACCTCCTTCGCGATCGGCTGGAAGTCGGCACGGAAATGCACCGAGGACTTCAGCGCGACGATCGGCAGCGTCGCGGGCTCCACGCCGAGATGGCGGAACATCGCCTGGTCGTAGGCCTGCATCTTGCGGCTCGCGACCAGCACATGCACGCCGCCGGTCTCGAGCAGCGCGCAGGGCCCGAGATCGGCGCGGTTGCCGCGCGTCATCGGGCCGGTGCAGGTGAAGCGGCCGTCGCCCAGGCGTTGCACCGTGAACCGGCCGGAGAACGGCACGCCGTCGCTCCGCCCGCCCAGCGCCGCGTCCAGCGTCGCGCCTTCGCCGGCGGCATGCGCGGCGGCGGCGGTGCTCGCGTCATTGATGACACCGATCACGGCGCCGCCAGCGCCGCCCTCCACCAGCGCGCGCAGCAGCCCCGTCGTGTCGCCATGGCCGCCGCCGCCCGGATTGTCCTGGGTGTCGGCGAGCACGATCGGCGGTCCGGCGAGCGCCGCATGCGCCTTGGCGTAGTGCACCGCCTCCTCGGGAGACCACAGACGCTGCACCATCTCGGCGCGCCGCCCCACGAAGGTCGCGCGCAGCTGCGCCGCGGCGGCCTCCGCCGCCTCCTCGCTGACGGCATAGGCGGTGATGGCCGGGCCGCAGCCGGCGAAGTCGCAGTAGGGAAAGCCGAGACAGAGCGAGAGATCGACCGCCCCGGTCTGCTCGATCAGCGTCGGGATCGCCTCGTAGAGTTCGCGCATCGGGCTCGCGAGCGTGCACTGCGCCGAGAGCGGGACCAGGAAGTCGATCGGCACGTGCCGCCGCGCATAGGCGCGTCCATAGGCAAGGCGATCGAGCAGCAGGCGCATCGCCCGCGCGCCGGTCTCCTTCATGTCGACGTGCGGGTAGGTGCGATAGGCCGTCAGCACATCGGCGGCATCGACCATCGCCCGCGTGACGTTCGCGTGCAGATCGAGGCTCGCGGCGATCGGCAGACGCGATCCGAGCCGGGCGCGCAGCCGGCGCAGGAGCTCGCCTTCGCCGTCGGGCGCCCCCTCCACCATCATCGCGCCATGCAGGTCGAGATAGAGCCCGTCCAGCGGCATCGCCGCCGCGGCGTCCTCGACGATCCAGCCCGCGATCGTGTCGAAGGCGTGCGCGGTGACCGGCGCGGAGGGCATCGCGAATCCCCAGGCCAGCGGCACGATCTCGTGCCCTTCGGCCGCCGCGACCTCGCGCGCGCCCTGCGCCGGGACGCGCGTGCCCGCGATCGCGTCCAGCATCGCTGGCCCGCGCGAGAGGGGCGGGAATCCGCCCGGCTTCTCGAACGCGGCGAGGTCGGCCGGGAAGGGCGCGAAGGAGTGGCTCTCGTGCTGCAGACCGGCGATGCCGATGCGCATGGTCAGACGATCTCCGCTGTGGCGAGCACGGCATCGGCGAGCACCCGGCAGCCCGCTTCCGCCCACTCGGGCGTGATGCTTTCGGCCTCGTTGTGGCTGAGCCCGCCATGGCAGGGCACGAAGATCAGCGAGGTCGGCACCACGCGCGCGACATAGACGGCATCGTGGCCGATCCCCGTCACCATGTCACGCCAGGGATAGCCGCGCGCCTGCGCCGCTCGGCGCACGCGGCCGACCAGGGTGGGGTCGAACGGCGTCGCGGGGAACGACCAGAACGGCGTGATCGCGGCGGTCACACGCCGCGCGGCGGCGATCGCACCGATCCGTGCACGCAACGTCGCCGCCATGCGCGCAAGCGTGTCCTCGCTCGGGTGGCGCAGATCGACCGTGAACCAGACGCGTCCGGGCACGACGTTGCGGCTGTCGGGGTGCAGCGTCAGCCGCCCGACCGTGCCGTTGCCGCCGTGTTCCAGCGCGATCCCTTCGACCGCGGCGATCATGAGAGAGGCGGCGACCAGCGCGTCGCGACGCATCGCCATGCCGTTGCCGCCATGCGCCTCCGCGCCTTCGACCGTCACCTCGAACCAGGCCTGGGCGGAGGCGCCGGTGACGACGCCGATCACGGCGCCCTCGGCTTCCAGGTACGGACCTTGCTCGATGTGGAGTTCGAAGCAGGCGGCGAGATCGCGCGCCCAGCCGGGATCGGCCTCGCCCCGCCAGCCGATGCGGGCGAGTTCCTGGCCGAACACCGCGCCGGCGGGGTCGGTCTTGGCGAGCACCTCCTGCTCGCTGAACACCCCGACCGCGACGCCCGAGCCCATCATCGGCGGCGCAAAGCGCGCACCCTCCTCGTTGGTCCAGTTGATCAGCAGGATGGGCGCGCGTGTCCGCACGCCCGCTTCGTGCATCGCGCGCAGCGTCTCCAGCCCCGCCAGCACGCCGAGCACGCCGTCGAACCTGCCGCCCGTGGGCTGGGTGTCGAGGTGGCTGCCGATCGCGACCGGCCTGCGCGCGGGATCGGTGCCCTCGCGGCGGAACACCATGTTGCCGACGCGATCGACCATCATGGTGAGGCCGAGCGCCTCGCACCAGCGACGGAGTAGGTGCCGGCCTTCGCCATCGAGATCGGTCAGCGTCTGACGGTTGCAGCCGCCTTTGGGTGTGGCGCCGATCTGCGCCATCTCCATCAGGCTGTCCCACAGGCGTTCGCCGCTGATCGGCAGGTTGTCCATCATGCCGTCTCCGTGCCGCACCAGTGCGCGATCGTCAGCGCGATGGTGCGCGTGATCGCGTGCATGCTGGCGATGCCGACACTCTCGTCAATGCCGTGGATGTTCTCGGCGTCCGGGCCGAACACCGCCACGGGCGTGCCCTGGTAGAGCTCGAAGAACCGCCCGTCGGTGAGCCCCGTGGCCGGATAGGCGCGCAGGTTGCCGCCGCCGACCTCGGCGAAGCAGCGCTCGGCGAGCTGCGCGATCGGGCTCGACCGGTCGAAGGCGCAAGCGTCGGCCATGAACCCGCCCCAGGAGAGCGTGAGCTTCGCGCCGCGCAACGCGGGATCGGCTGCGGCTTCGGCGACGATGCGCTCGATATCGGCCTTCACCCGTTTCGCCGTGTAACCGAGCATGACGCCGACACGCAGGCCGATCCGGCACTTCGAGGCAACGGAGGAGTTCCACTCGCCGCCCTCGACCGTGCCGAGATTCACGTTCACCGGGTGGTTCACGCCGTGGAACGCGGCATGGACGCGCTCGGCGCGGTTCATCTCGGCCTCGTAGTCCTTGAAGCGCGCGGCCACCGCCATCGCCGCTTCGATCGCGTTCACCCCGGCCTGCATGTCGCGCACATGCGCGGGCCGCCCGGTGACCGTCACCCAGGCCCAGACCACGCCGACCTCGGCGGTGTAGATCGCCTCGTAGCCGGGGCCAGGCTCGGGGATGATGACCGCATCCGCCTTCGGCATCGCCAGCATCGCAGCAAGCGCGCCGTTGCCGGTGCACTCCTCCTCGATCACGGCATGCACCTGCACCTCGGCGGCCGGGGCGAGCCCCGCCCGTCTCAGCGCCTTCAGCGCGATCGTGTTGGAGACGAGGCCCGCCTTCATGTCACCCGCGCCGCGGCCATAGATGCGCCCGCCCCGCACGTCCGGCTGGAACGGCGGGGTGGTCCACTCCTCGACCGCCCCGGACGGCACGACATCGACATGCGCCTGGAGCACGAGCGACCGGCCCTTGGGCGCGCGCGGGCGATGCAGGCCGACGACATTGTCGCGCCCGGCATAGGGGATCAGCGGCGGCGAGAAGCCGGGGTGATCCTTCAACCGATCGGGCTCGGTGGGCACGCGCTGCACCGCGAGCCCCTGCAACGCGAGGGCGTCGGCGACGAAGTCGAGGCACGGCCCCTCGCGGCCGAGCGTGGAGTCGAACTGCACCAGCCGCCCCAGCAGGGCGGTGGCCTCGGCCTCGAGCGAGGCACAGGCGTCGAGGATGGCGCGCTTGGCGCCGGGATCGAGTGGTGTCATGGCCTCAGGCCGCCTGGCGCGGCGGCATCCAGTGCTTGCCGGGAATGGCGTCGAGCAGTTCACGTGTATAGGCGTGGCGCGGGCTGCCGAAAACCTGGGCCGTGTCGCCCAGCTCGACGATCTCGCCCTGCTGCATCACCGCGATCCGGTCGCAGACCTGGGCGGCCACGCGCAGGTCGTGCGTGATGAACAGCATGGTCAGGCCGAGCCGGTGACGGATGTCATCGAGCAGCGCGAGCACCTGCGCCTGCACGGACACGTCGAGCGCGCTGACGGGCTCGTCGGCGATCAGCAGCTCGGGGTCGAGGGCGAGGGCGCGCGCGAGCCCGATGCGCTGGCGCTGTCCGCCCGAGAACTCGTGCGGATAGCGGTCGAGCGCGCCGGCATCGAGCTGCACCAGCCGCAGCAGGTCCTTCGCCTTGGCGATCGCCTGCGCGCGCGGCACGCCGTGCGTCACCGGGCCTTCGGCGATGATGTCGCCCACCTTGCGGCGCGGGTTCAGCGAGGCGTAGGGGTCCTGGAACACCATCTGGATGCGCTGGCGGTATGGCTTCATGGCCGCACGCGAGAGGCGCAGAAGATCGGTGCCGTGGAAGGCGATGCTGCCGCCGTCGGGCTCGAACAGCCGGACGACGCAGCGCGCGAGCGTGGATTTGCCCGATCCGCTCTCGCCCACCAGGCCCAGCGTCTCGCCCTTGGCGAGCGAGAACCGAGCATCCTTCACTGCCACGACAGCGCTGCCGCGCTTGAACAGTCCGCCGCCACGGCGGAAGGTCTTGCGCACGCCATCCAGCCGCAGCACCTCCTCGCTGGCGCTTGTGGTCGCGCGCGCGGTGCCGTGCGGCACGGCGTCGATCAGCGCGCGGGTGTAGGGGTGCTGCGGCGCGTTCAGCACCGCGCGCGCCGGGCCCTGCTCGACGATCCGCCCGTGCTGCATCACGGCGACGCGGTCGGCGATCTCGGCGACCACGCCGAAATCATGCGTGATGAACAGCACGCCCGTGCCCTTCTCCTGCTGCAACTGGCGGATCAGGCGCAGGATCTGCATCTGTGTCGTGACGTCGAGCGCGGTCGTGGGCTCGTCGGCGATCAGCACCGAGGGGCCGAGGGCGAGCGCCATCGCGATCATCACCCGCTGGCGCTGTCCGCCCGAGAGCCGGAACGGATAGGTTCCGAGCAGCGACGGCGGATCGGGCAGGCGCACGTCTTCCAGCAGCCGCAGCACGCGGCCCCGCACATCGCCCGTCTCGCCATGCACGCGGAACACCTCGCCGATCTGATCGCCCACCGTCATCAGGGGATTGAGCGCGGTCATCGGCTCCTGGAACACCATGCCGAGGCGACGGCCGCGCAGCTCGCGCATCTGCTCGGCCGAGAGGCGCAGCAGGTCGGTGCCCTCGAACACGATCCGGCCCGAGACGATCGGCAGGCCCGGCGGCACGAGCCCCATCACGGCCGAGGCCGTCATCGACTTGCCCGAGCCGGACTCGCCGACCACGCACAGGATCTCGCCCGCATCGAGATGGAGCGAGATGTCCTCGATCGCGTGCGCGCGCTCGCCGCCCGGCGGCAGCGCGATCGTCAGCCCCTCGACCGAGAGGAGGCTCACGTCACCACCATGCCGCGCCGGCGCGCGAGCCGCGGATTGAGCGCGTCGTTCAGGCCCTCGCCGACGAGATTGAGCGCCAGCACCGTGAGGAAGATCGCGATGCCGGGGAATACGCTCATCCACCAGGCGAGCCGGATCACCGAGCGGCCCGCGCCGATCATGAAGCCCCAGGACATCAGGTTGGGATCGCCGAGGCCGAGGAACGACAGCGCGCTTTCGAGCAGGATCGCGGTCGCGACCATCAGCGAGGAGAGGACGATGATCGGCGAGAGCGCGTTCGGCAGGATCTCGGTGAGCATGATGGCGATGCGCGATCGCCCCAGCACCTCGGCGGCCTGCACGAACTCGCGCGAGCGGAGGCTGAGGAACTCGGCGCGCACGACGCGGGTCACCGGCGGCCAGGAGACGATCGCGATCGCGATGACGATGGAGGTGATCGAGGGGGTGAAGATCGCGACGAGCACCACGGCCAGGACGAAGGACGGGATCGTCTGGAAGAACTCGGTGAAACGCATCACCGCATCATCGACGCGCCCGCCGGCGTAGCCCGCGACCGCGCCGAGCGTGATGCCGATCGCGAGCGCGACGACGGTCGAGACACCACCAACCAGCAGCGACACGAGCGTGCCGTGCGCGATCCCGGCGGCGACGTCGCGGCCGAGGGAGTCGCTGCCGAGCAGGAAGCCCATCTCGCCCGGCGGCATGAACGGCACGCCGCGCATCTCCCACGGGCTGAACGGGAAGACGATCGGCGCCAGAACCGCCGTCAGGCCGACCAGCACGAGGATCACCAGACCCACCACGGCGCCGATGTTGCGGCGGAAGCGACGCCAGAAATCGGCCATCACGCCACCTCCACGCGCGGGTCGATCACGGCATAGAGCAGGTCGGTGATCAGGTTGAACAGGACCACCATCACCGCGGTGCAGAAGAACACGCCGAGCAGCACGGCGTAGTCGCGCTGCAGCAGGGCATCGAAGGCGAGCCGGCCGATGCCGGGCCAGGCGAACACGGTCTCGACCAGGATCGAGCCGCCGACGAGCTGTCCGGCCTGGATGCCGGCGAAGGTGATCACCGGCAGGAGCGCGTTGCGCAGCACATGCGCCCGGATGATGCGCCCCTCCGGCACGCCCTTGGCATGGGCGGTGCGCACGAAGTCCTGGTCGGCGACCTCCAGCATCGACGCGCGCGCGAGCCGTGCATAGATCGCGAGAAAGAACAGGCCGAGCGTGATCGCGGGTAGGATCAGGTGCCGTCCGACATCGAGCGCATAGGCGAGGCCGGTGAGGTCGGCCCCGACCGTGTACATGCCGAAGGACGGCAGCCACTCCAGCCAGACCGAGAAGATCAGCACCAGCAGCAACCCGACCCAGAAGATCGGTGTGGCGTAGAAGGTGAGCGCGATCACGGTGATGACGCTGTCGGCGGGACGGCCGACCCGCCGCGCGGCCGCGACTCCAAGCGCCACCCCGGCCGAGATCGCGAACAGGAACGCGGCACCCGTGAGCAGCAGGGTGGCCGGCAGCCGGTCCCAGATCAGCGTCGCGACCGGCAGCTGCTGTCGATGACTGAAGCCGAGATCGAGCGTCAGGATGCCCTTGACGTAGATCCAGAGCTGCTCGTGCATCGGCCGGTCGAGGCCGAACTGCGCGCGCAGCTGTGCCATGAACTCGGCATCCGCGGCCCCCGACTGGCCGGCGATCACGCTCGCCGGATCACCCGGGGCGAGGCGGATCAGCACGAACTGGAAGACGACGATCGCCAGCACGACGATCGCCGCCTTCACCAGTCGCTGGGCCAGGAACCGAAGAAGCCGCTCTGCCCCCATTGCCCTCTCGCGCGCCCCTCAGGCGGCGAAGAACACGTCGTCGAAGGAGGCGTGCACGCCCGTGCCGAGCTGGATCACGTTCCTGAGCCGCCGGTCATGCACGGTCGGGAACAACAGCTCGATGGTCCAGATCAGCGGCATGTCGGCGATGAGTTTCGCCTGCACCTGCTTGAAGATCTCCGCGCGCTTGGCGGTTTCCGGCTCGGCCTGCGCCTCGTCGAACAGACGGTCGATCTCCGGGTTGCTGTAGCCCGAGGTGTTGGTGAAGGCGATCTTCTGGATGTTGCTGCTGATGTAGGTGCGCGCCACGCCGAGCGTGGGGTCGCCGAACTGGTAGACGAAGTTCACCGTGAGCTCGTATTCCCAGTTGGCGAGCCGTCGGACCCAGCCGCCGGCGTCGGTCGATTCCAGCGTCACGTCGATGCCGACCTGGCGCAGCGCCTGGCGCAGGTACTCGGACAGGCGCGTCCACACCTCGCCATAGGGCAGCGTCAGCAGCTTCACGCTGTGGCGGACGCCCTGCGCGTTCGGCCTCAGCCCCATCTCGTCGAGCAGCGCGGTGGCCGCGCGCGGGTTGAACTCCGGCAGCCGCGCGTTCGGGTCGTGGAAGCGCGTGCCGGAGGCGATCGGGCTGGTCGCCGCCTTGGCGGTACCGAACCAGAGCCTCTGGGCGATGAAGTTGCGGTCGATCGCATGCGCCATCGCGCGGCGGAACCGCACGTCCTTCAGCACGTCGAGCCGCTGGTTCACCTCGATCCACGAGAGCGGCGCGAAATACTCCCAGCCGGTCTTGACCACCTGCGTGTTCGGCAGGGTCTCGAACTGCGGGATGTCGAAGGGCTCGATGTCGTTCGCCTGGCTGAGCTGCACCTGCCCGGTTTGCAGCGCGAGCCGGCGCGACTGGCTGTCGGGGATGATGCGGTAGATGATCTCGTCGAGATAGGGCTGGCCCGGCTTCCAGTAGTCGTCGAAGCGGCGCATGCGGATGAAGTTGCCGCGCTGCCATTCGACGAACTGGAACGGACCCGTGCCGATCGGCCGTGCGTTCGCCGGGTTGTTGCGGAAATCCGTGCCCTTGTAGATGTGCGAGGGCGCGATCGCGCAGGCGGTGACGTCGAACATCAGCAGGAACGGCTCGAACGGCGCGTTCAGCGTGAAGCTGATGCTGTGGTCGTTGTTGATCCTGACGTCCGTGATGCGCTGGAACACGCCGCGTGCGCGCGGTGCCAGCTGCATGTGGAACTCCATGATCGAGAAGCGCACGTCCTCGGCCGTGAAGGGGCGGCCGTCATGCCACTTGACGTTCGGCTGGAGCTCGAAGGTGTAGGTGCGCTTGTCCTCCGAGACGGACCAGGACTTCGCGAGTTCCGGCAGCGGCTCGAGCGTAGGCGAGAACTTCACCAGGCCCTGGTAGATCTTGCTGGCCGCGACCAGCGTCGGGCCCTGGTTGTTCACGCCCAGCACGAGCACCGGCGGCTCGGGGGTCAGCATGGTGGTCAGCGTGCCGCCGCGGCGCGGCGCGACACCTTGCGCACGCGCTTGGTCGAGCGTCATCAGCACGGGTGCGGCGGCGGCGCCCGCGAGAAGGCTGCGGCGGCCGAGCGCGGTCAGGCGCGGATCGGTCATCGGTGAAGCTCCCGTTCGTGTTCGTTGCCTCAGGGCAAGGCTAACGCGCGGTCGCAAGCCGCGGCAAGCGGGCCTTGCCGTCGCGGCGAGCGGCACCTAGCGTCGCGGCATGGACGTGTTCTTCCATCCCGACCAGATGCGGCATGATCCGCGCTTCTTCCTGTTGCGCGGCCGCGTCGCGCAGCATTTCGAGGTGCCGGCACGCGCGCATGCCCTGCTCGACGCCGTGCGGCAGGCAGGGCTCAGCCCGATCGAGCCTCCGCCCGCGGATCGAACCCTCGTGGAAACGGTCCACGCGCCCGACTACCTCGCCTTCCTGCGCGACGGCTACGCGGGCTGGCGGGCGCTGCCCGATGCGGGCGAGGAGATGATCCCGAACATCCACCCCACGCCGGAGATGCTGGCGCAGGGCGGGCGGCCCGGTGCGGGGATGGTGGCGCGGGCGGGCTGGTACCTCGCCGACACCGCCTGCGCGGTCGGCGAGCATGCCTGGACCTCGGCGCTCGCCGCGGCGGCCTGCGCCGAGGCGGCGGCGAAGCGCGTGCTCGCCGGCGCCCGTGCCGCGTATGCGCTGACGCGCCCGCCCGGCCATCACGCCTATGCCGCGCGCGCCGGCGGGCACTGCTATCTCAACAACGCCGCGATCGCCGCCGAGGCCTTGCGGCGCGGCGGGGCCGCGCGTGTGGCCGTGCTCGACATCGACGTGCATCACGGCAACGGCACGCAGGGCATCTTCTGGACGCGCGGCGACGTGCTGACCGTCTCGGTGCACGGCGATCCGGACGGGCTCTATCCCTGGTATGTCGGCCGGGCGGAGGAGCGCGGTGCCGGCGCGGGCGAGGGCTGCAACCTGAACCTGCCGCTGCCGCGCGGCACCGAGGACGGACCCTGGCTCGAGGCGATCGGCACCGGTATCGCCGCGATCCGCGCGTTCCGCCCCGATGCGCTGGTGCTGGCGCTCGGCTTCGATCCGTCGGTCGAGGAGCCGCTCGGCTCGCTCCGCATCAGCGATGACGGCTTCGCCCGCGCGGCCCGGGCCGCCGCCGTGCTCGGCCTGCCCACCGTGATCACCCAGGAGGGCGGCTACGCGGTGGCCGCGCTCGGGCGGCTGCTCGGCCGGTTCCTGGCGGGATGGGCAGCCTAGTGGTCTGATCGCTGTTGACGATTCCCATGCTGGCCTGGACCTGCGAGTCTGGGCGCATGAGGGAAGGCATTGAGGTCCGGCTTGGGCCGGGCGAGCGGGAGCGGCTCCAGGGCGTGGTCTCCGACCGCAAGAGCCCGCAGCATCATGTGTGGCGGGCACGGATCGTGCTGCTGAGCGCGGACGGTGCGGGGACGATGGCGATCCGCGCGGCGACCGGCAAAGGCAAGCCGACGATCTGGCGCTGGCAGGCGCGCTACATGCGGGACGGCGCCGACGGGCTGTTCCGGGACGCCCCGCGTGGCCGCGCCTTCGCCGCCGTCTCGCCCGGGCAGATCGCCGCGGTGGTCGAGCGCACGCTGCACGAGGACCCGCCCGCGGCGACGCACTGGACGTTGCGCTCGATGGCCAAGGCGAGCGGCCTGGCGCCGTCCACCATCCACCGCATCTGGCGCGAGCACGGCCTGAAGCCGTACCGGGTCGAGACCTTCAAGCTCTCCGACGACCCGAAGTTCGTCGAAAAGGTCCGCGACATCGTCGGCCTCTACGTCAATCCGCCCGATCGCGCCTTGGTGCTGTCGGTGGACGAGAAGAGCCAGATCCAGGCGCTCGACCGCACCCAGCCGGGGCTGCCGATGAAGCGCGGCCGGGGTGCCACCATGACGCACGACTACAAGCGCCACGGCACGACGACGCTGTTCGCCGCCCTCGACGTGAAGGCGGGCACCGTCATCGGCCAGTGCATGCTCCGCCACCGTGCCGCCGAGTTCATCCGCTTCCTCC
Organism: Elioraea tepidiphila DSM 17972; assembly: GCF_000378465.1. Taxonomy (GTDB): domain Bacteria; phylum Pseudomonadota; class Alphaproteobacteria; order Acetobacterales; family Acetobacteraceae; genus Elioraea; species Elioraea tepidiphila. The sequence continues at coordinate 216 of NZ_KB899940.1, read as the reverse complement.
GCCTGATCGACAAGCAGACCCCGGCGGAGCTCGACCTGCACCTGATCCTCGGAGCCAAAGGCGACGCGAAGCGGCACAACTACGCCGCCCACAAGACCGAGGCAGTGAAGCGCTGGCTGGCCCGGCATCCGCGCTTCCATGTCCACTTCACGCCGACCTCGGCCTCCTGGATCAACGCCGTCGAGGGCCTGTTCGCCACGCTGACCAAGCGACGTC
>NZ_KB899939.1 GCF_000378465.1 Elioraea tepidiphila DSM 17972 | reverse complement strand
TTTTTCCGACGCCATGCCCGATCAAGCGGGCGCGGCTCTCCCCTCGATCCAGACCAGGCGGCGCATGTTGTAGGCGAGGTTGGCGAGCGTGATCCGCGCGGTTGCGCGGACCAGGCCGACGCTGCGCACGACCAGGCCCATGCGGCGCTTCTCGGTGGCGAAGACGTGCTCGACCAGGCTGCGCACCCGGGCGCGGGTCGCGTTGCCGCGGGCGATGTGCGCCGGCATCAGCCGCCCCCGCGGCTTGGCGCGCTGGAACTCTGGTCTGAGCCCACGGCGCTCCAACGCGTCGAGGTTGGCCTTGCTGCGATAGGCCGTATCCGCCCGGACGCCGCTGCCGGTGTTCTCCAGATCCAGCACCGCGCCGAGCTGGCTGCCGTCATGCCGCGCCGCATGCGTCACCACGAAGCGGCGGATGAAGCCGTGCCCGCGGTCGATGCCGAGATGGTTCTTGTGACCCCTGGTCACCTTCGGTCCAGCCGAACATCGGCACCGCGATCTCGGCCGCGGCCTGACGTTGGACGCCGCCATCGGACGGCCCGGCCCTGCGGCCGCGCTTGATGGTCCAGCGCCCGTCGCGGTCGATCTGCCGCGTGCGCGCCGTCGACCATCCATCCGGCGTGCCGCCATCACGCAGCGTCGCCTTCTCCTCCCTGGTCAGGCGAGGCCGCCGGGCCTCGACCACGGTGGCGTCGACGATCTGCCCGCCCATCGCGAGGAAGCCGCGCTCGGCCAGCATCGCATCGAAGCGCGCGAACAGCCGCGCCAGCGCACCCGCGCGCGTCAACTGCTCGCGGTAGAGCCAGATCGTCTTCGCGTCGGGCACCGCGTCGTGCAGCGCAAGCCCCGCGAAGCGCATGAACGACAGCCGGTCGCGCAGCTGGTACTCCGCCTGCTCGTCGGACAGCGTGTACAGCGCCTGCAGCACCAGGATGCGGAACATCAGAACTGCGTCGTAAGGCGGCCGACCGCCCCGGCTGCGGTCCGCCCGCGGCAACGCCGCCTCAAGCTCCGCACGGAACGCCTCGAACTCCACCACCGCGCGCAGCCGCTCCAGCGGGTCGCCCGACGCCGACAGCCAGCGCAGACGTTCCTCCGCGTCGAAGAAACCACCCCGACCCGCCATCCCGCGCCTCCGCCGCTGCCAATGTCAGCGAATCAGCACGCAGCCATCAGCGCCAGAAGTTTTTCGAGGTGTCCACGCGCCTCAGCCCGAGGGCGGCGGGCGCACCTGCATCGCGGTCCATGCCAGGAACTCGGCGTCTCCCGCCATCACCGGCAGCGCGACGATGCAGGGAACATCGTAGGAGGAGAGCGACCGCACGCGTCGCGCGAGCTCGTCGAAGCGTGCCGCCGTGGTCTTGGCGATCAGCGCCTGCTCGGCATCCTCGGCGATCGCGCCTTCCCAGCGATAGATCGCCGTGTGGGGGGCCGGCAGGTTCACGCAGGCCGCCAGCCCCTCCTCGACCAGCGCGCGGCCGATCCTGCGCGCCTCCTCGGCACTCGCCGCAGTGACGTAGACGAACAGGACCCCGTCGCTCTCCGCCATGCGCGCCTCCGTTCAGGCCGCGAGCGCCTCCCGCACCGCCGCGAGTGCCGCTTCGGCCTTCGCCCCGTCCGGCCCGCCCGCCTGGGCCATGTCGGGCCGGCCGCCGCCGCCCTTGCCGCCGACCGCCGCCGCGGCCGCCTTCACGAGCTCGACCGCCGAGAAGCGCGCGGACAGGTCCGGCGTCACGCTGACCACGATCGAGGCCTTGCCGTCCATCGGCGAGACGAGCGCGACCACGCCCGAGCCGAGCCCTTTGCGGATCTCGTCGGCCAGGCCCTTGAGATCCTTCGCCGGCACCTCGACCACGCGCGCGGCGAGCTTCACCCCGCCCACCTCCTCGAAGGCCGGCGCCGCGCCCCCGCCGCCTGTCGCGAGCCTGCGGCGGAGCTCGGCGAGCTCGCGCTCCAGCCGGCGGCGCTCCTCGATCAGCGCCTCGACGCGCGCGGCGGCCTCGGCGGGCGGCGCCTTCAGCGTCGCGGCGATCCTGGCCAGGGTCTTTTCCGTCGCGCCGACATGGGCGAGTGCGGCTTCGCCGACCACCGCCTCGACGCGACGCACGCCGGCCGACACCGCGCCTTCGGACAGCACCTTGAACAGCCCGATATCGCCCGTGGCGCGCACATGCGTGCCGCCGCAGAGCTCGACCGAGTACTGGCCGGCGCGATCGGTCGCCGCCTCGTCCGCGCCCATGGAGACGACGCGCACCTCGTCGCCGTATTTCTCGCCGAACAGCGCCATCGCGCCCTGCTTCACGGCCTCGTCGGGCGTCATCAGCCGCGTGACCACCGGCGCGTTCTCGCGCACGCGCGCGTTCACCTCCGCCTCGACCCAGCGCAGCTCCTCGGGCTCGATCGCCTTGGGGTGGCTGATATCGAAGCGCAGCCGGTCGGGCGCCACCAGCGAGCCCTTCTGCGCGACATGCTTGCCGAGCCTCCGCCGCAGCGCCTCGTGCAGCAGGTGCGTGGCGCTGTGATGCGCGCGGATCGCGCTCCGCCGCGCGTGATCGACCTCCGCCACCACGGCCGTGCCGACGCGCGCGATCCCTTGCGTCACCGTGCCGAGATGCACGTGCAGATCGCCAAGCTTCTTCTGCGTGTCGCGCACCGCGATCACCAGCCCGTCGCCCGTGCGGATCGTTCCGGCATCGCCGACCTGCCCGCCCGACTCGCCGTAGAACGGCGTCTGGTTCAAGAGCAGCGCGACCTCGTCGCCGCCGCGTGCCTCGTGCACCGGCTGGCCGTTGACGACGATCGCGCGGATCTCGGCCTCCGCCGTCTCGGTCGAGTAGCCGAGGAACTCGGTCGCACCGACCTTCTCGCGCAGGTCGAACCACACCGCCTCGGTCGCCGCCTCGCCCGAACCCGCCCAGGCCGCACGCGCACGCGCGCGCTGCGCCTCCATCGCGCGCTGGAACCCCTCGACATCGACCAGCCGGCCTTCCGCCTTGAGCGCGTCCTGCGTCAGGTCGAGCGGGAAGCCGTAGGTGTCGTAGAGCCTGAACGCGACCTCGCCCGGCAGCGGCTGCTTGTGGCCGAGCTTCGCGGTCTCCTCGGCGAGCAGGTGCAGGCCGCGGTCCAGCATCGCGCGGAACCGGCTCTCCTCGGTGCGCAGCGTCTCGGTGATCAGCGCCTCCGCCCGGCCGAGCTCCGGATAGGCCACGCCCATCTGGCGGATCAGCGCCGGCACCAGCCGCCACATCACCGGCTCCTGCGCGCCCATAAGATGCGCGTGCCGCATCGCCCGGCGCATGATCCGCCGCAGCACATAGCCGCGCCCCTCGTTCGAGGGCAGCACGCCGTCGGCGATGAGGAAGCAGCATGAACGCAGATGGTCGGCCATCACGCGGTGGCTGACGCGGTGCGGCCCATCAGGGTCGGTGCCCGTCGCCTCAGCGGAGGCGAGGATCAGCGCGCGCAGCGTGTCGGTGTCGTAGTTGTCGTGCTTGCCCTGGAGGATGGCGGCGAGCCGCTCCAGCCCCATGCCGGTGTCGATCGAGGGCTTGGGCAGATCGATGCGCCGCCCATCGGGCAGCTGCTCGAACTGCATGAACACGAGGTTCCAGATCTCGATGAACCGATCGCCGTCCGCCTCGGCGCTGCCGGGCGGACCGCCAGGGATGCCGGGGCCGTGGTCGTAGAAGATCTCGCTGCACGGCCCGCACGGGCCGGTATCGCCCATCGCCCAGAAATTGTCCGATGTGGCGATGCGGATGATGCGCTCCTCCGGCAGCCCGGCGATCCTCTTCCACGCCGCCGCCGCGTGGTCGTCGTCGTGATAGACCGTGACCAGCAGCCTGTCCTTGGCCAGGCCGTAGTCCTTCGTCACCAGCGTCCAGGCGAGCTCGATGGCGAGATCCTTGAAGTAGTCGCCGAAGGAGAAGTTCCCCAGCATCTCGAAGAAGGTGTGGTGCCGCGCGGTATAGCCGACATTCTCCAGGTCGTTGTGCTTGCCGCCCGCCCGCACGCATTTCTGCGCCGTCACCGCGCGCGTGTAGGGGCGATGCTCAAGACCGGTGAAGACGTTCTTGAACTGCACCATCCCCGCGTTGGTGAACATCAGCGTGGGATCGTTTCGGGGCACGAGCGGCGAGGACTCCACCACCGCGTGGTCGTGGCGGCGGAAGAAGTCGAGGAAGGCGGCGCGGATGTCGTTGCTGCTGGGCATGGCAGGTAAATAACCCTGGGGGCTAAGGGCCGGAAGGCCCTTACCCCCAGACCCCCGATCCCATCACCGATTATCCGTAGCGCAGCAGCCGCGCGCCATTGCGGCCAAGCCACGCCTTGGCCGCCTGGGTGTGAGGGGTCAGCGAGGCCACGACCGCCCAGAACCGGGCCGAGTGGTTCATCTCGCGCAGATGCGCCACCTCGTGCGCCACCACGTAGTCCAGCACCCACCCGGGCGCCATCACCAGCCGCCACGAGAAGGCCAAGGTGCCGTCCGGCGCGCAGGAGGCCCAGCGGCTGCGCTGGTCCTTGATCGCGATCCGCCGCACCGACCGCTCGATCCGCGCCGCATGGTCCAGCGCCAGGGGGGTGATCCGCCGGCGCGCCTCGGCCCGGAACCAGTCCGCCACGCGGCGCGGCAGGAAGGCGGGATCGCCCGCCACCCGGATCGCGCCGTCGTCGAGCCAGACCCCGCCCAGGCCGGCGGGCTCGTGCCGGATCGGATGCGGCACGCCGAGCAGCGGCACGACCGCCCCGTCGGCGAACGGCACATGCGGGGCGAGCGCGCCCAGCCGGTCCGCCACCCAGCGGCTGTTGGCCTGCAACAGCGCCATGCCCTGGCCGCGGCCGGCCCGCGGCGGCAGCGTCACCACAACCGCGCCGGCGGCGGGGTCGATCCGGAGCGTCACCCGCCTTGCGCGCGCGCTCCGCCGCCACTCGACCTCCGTGGGGCCGTGCGGCAGGCGCAAGGTTTCGCGACTCGGGGGGTGGGGGCAGCGCATGCGGGCCGGAGCATGCCCCGCCGCCCGGGCCGGTTCAATCGCGACACGAGCGGGGGTAAGGGAGGGCAGTGTCCCTGCTTCCCCCCTCCCCCGGCGCGCTCGCCCTGCTCGGCACCCTCGGCACGCTCTGGGGCCTGACCCCAGCCGTGGGCAAGCTCGCCGTGGCCGGCGGGATCGGCCCGGTCGCCTATGCCCTGTTCTATGCCGGCTTCGCCGCGGCGATCCTGTGCGCCGTCGTGGCGGCCCAGCGCGCGCACATGCCCGTCCATCCGCGCGCCCTCGGCTTCTATGTCGGCAGCGGGCTGATCGGCTTCGCCACCCCGGGCACGCTCACCTTCGTCGCCCTCCAGCACCTGCCGGCGGGGCTGCTGGCGATGGTCCTGCCAGCCGCGCCCCTGCTCACCTTCCTGCTCGCCGCCGCTACGGGGCTCGAACGCGCCACGCTCCGCCGGGCCGCCGGCGTGGTCCTGGCGCTCGCCGGCACCGCCCTCGCGCTCGCCCCCGGCGCCGCCCTGCCGCAGGGCGGCAGCCTGTTCTGGGCAGCGGTGACCGTGCTGGTGCCGTGCTGCTACGCGCTGTCCAACCTGTTCGCGGTGCGCTTCCGCCCCGCCGGCGCACCGCCGCTCGCGCTCGCCGCAGGCACCACCACCGCCGCCACGCTCTGGCTGATCCCGGCCGCCGCCCTGTTCGGCCAGTCGCGCCTGCCCGGCCTCGACGCCGCGACCGGCCTCGCGGCCGGCCAGGGACTGCTGGTCGCGAGCGCCTACCTGATCTACTTCCGCCTGCTCACCCGCCAGGGCGGGGTGTTCGTCAGCCAAGTCGGCTACCTGATCGTGCTGACCGGGCTGTTCTGGGGCTGGGTGTTCTTCGCCGAGGTGCCCGGGTCGCTGGTGCTGCCGGCGGCGGCGCTGATCTTCGTCGGGCTCGCGCTCGCGACCCGGCCTGGAGGGGGCAGGTGATGGCCGAGGCTAGCGGCGCCACCGGGCGCGGCCGGCCGGTGCTCGAGGTGGTGGTGCCGGCGCACAACGCAGCCCCCTTCCTTGCCGAGACGATCGCGGCGCTGGCCGCGCAGACGCGGCCGGCCGAGCGCGTCAGCATCATCGATGACCGCAGCCGCGACGCCACGCGGGCGATCGCCGAGGCCTGCCGCGACCGCTACGCCGGGCTGTTCGAGCTCCGCGTGCTCGCCAATGCCGGCCCACCGGGACCGGCAGCCGCCCGCAACACCGCGATCCGCGCCAGCGCGGCCGACGTCATCCTGCTGATGGACGCCGACGATCTCGCCGAGCCGCACCACCACGCCACCCTGCTCCGCGCGCTCACCGCCGCCCCGGACATCGTGCTCGCCTTCGGCAACAGTCTCGTGTTCGACGCGACCGGCGTGGTGATCGCCGACATGCATGCCCGCAGTGGCCTTGCCGGCCTGACCGTCGAGACGCTGGCGCCGGGCATCGCGACGTTCGGCGAGCGCATGTTCGATCTGCTGCTCAACGGCTCGCGCTTCACGACCGCGGCCTGCGCGTTCCGGCGCGACGCCGCGCTCGCCGCCGGGCTGTTCGATGAGCGGCTCATCTACAACGAAGATACGGACTTCTTCCTGCGCCTCGCGCTCCGCGGGCGCTTCGCCTTCGTCACCGAGGTCGTGACCCGCAAGCGCAGTCACGGCAACAACCTGATGACGCACAGCAAGTTCCACTTCGCCCGCGGCGCGGCGCTGTCGCTGGCCAAGCTCGCCGCCGACCCGTCAGCGGTCCCGGCCGGACGCCGCGCCGCGCTCGCCGAGGCCCTGCGACGGGCCGTGTACGGCCACCTCTACGCCGCCTCGCGCAGCGGACCCGCGGCCTATCGCGAGGCGGTGGCGGTCGCGCTGCGCGCCGGCCTGCCCGGGCTCGCGCTGGATCCGCGCCACCTCGCCCGGCTGGCGCTGTCGCGCTTCCTGCCCCCGCTCGATTGACCCCCGCGGAGCCGTGACCACGGGCGCGCTTTCTGCCCCCTGCCGGCTCGCCTAAGGTCCGCGCCATGCACGGCCCCCTCGATCCCGCCGTCGCCGAGCACGCCGAAGAACGCGCGCGACTGCTGCGCTGGCGGCTCTGCGCCGGCGCGGCCATGGCGGCGACCCTCGCCGCCACCGTCGGACTCTACGCCGTCGAGCCGCCGCGACCCTATTGGCTCGACCTCGCGCACGCCGCCGCCAAGGCCGGATTCGTCGGCGCGGTGGCGGACTGGTTCGCGGTCAACGCGCTGTTCCGCTACCCGTTCGGCCGCTGGACCGGGATCGGCGGGCTGATCCCGCGCGAGAAGCAGCGCCTCGCCGGCGGCATGGGCCGTTTCGTCGCGCGCCAGTTCTTCACCCCCGACGCGATCCGCCGCGCGGTCGAGGGCGTGGACATCGCCGCGGCGGCCGCGCGCTGGCTTGCCGATCCGGTGGCGGCGCGACGGACCGCCACCGCCATCGCGCCGTTCGTGCCGCGCCTGCTCGAATCGCTCGCCGAGGGCCGCGCCCAGACCGCGCTGCGCCGCCTGCTGCCGCGCATCGTCGCCGGGCCGGGCACGGGGCGGCTCGCGGGACGTCTGCTGCGCACGCTGCTCGATGGTGGCCAGCACCAGGAGGTGTTCGGCTACGCGCTCGCGCAGGTGAAGACGACGCTCGCGGCGAACGAGGAGAAGCTGCGCGTGGCGATCGAAAGCCGGGTCGCCGAGCAGGGCGGCAAGGTGGTGAAGTGGGTGGCCGGCGCCTGGATCGCGAAGAAGGTGCTCTCCAGCATCAACGCCGAGCTCGCGCGCATCGAGCCCTCCGACAGCGACCTGCGCGCCGCCTTCGACGCCTGGGTGGAGGGCGAGATCCACCGGCTGGAGCACGACCCCGACCGCGCCGCCGATCTCGCGCGGGCCATCCGCTCCGTCTTCACGCACCCGACGGTCGCGGCCTGGCTCGAGGACGCGGTGCTCAGGCTCGCGCAGATGGCGCGCTTCGATGTCGAGCGCGAGGACGGCCGGATCGTCGCGGCACTGGCGGCGATGCTCGCCAATCTCGGCCGCACGCTGGAGGCGGACGCGGAGGCGCGGCGCGGCCTCAACCGCTTCGTCGAGGAGCTCGTCGCGGCGCTCGCCCCGCGCGCGCAGTCGCGCATCGAGGGCTTCGTCGCGGCGAAGGTGGCGGCGTGGTCCGACCAGGACATCGTCGAGCGGATCGAGCTGAAGGTCGGCCGCGAGTTGCAGATGATCCGGCTCAACGGCACGCTGCTCGGCGCCGCGGTGGGGGCCGCGCTCTACGCGGTGCTGTCGGCGATCTTCGGCCGCGTGCCCGTGTAGCGCGATGAGCCCGCACGACATCGCCTATGTCGCGCTGCGCTCCTTGCTCGGTTTCGGTGCGCTCGTGCTGGCAGCGGTCGTGCCGTGGCGCCGTCCGCGGCAGGCTCCCGCGCGGGCACGAGGACCTCGATGCCGCGATCGCGCGGGCGGATGCCGCGCTGTATCGGGCCAAGCAGGAGGGACGCGGCAGGGTCGTCGAAGGCATCGAGACGATCGGGGCGCTGCGCGAAGCCGGCTGATTTTGATCTGATCCGGTTATGATAGCGAAGCGAGACGTCCGCACCTGATGCTCGCACTCATGCACAGAGATGTGCTCTGCTGATGCCCGCGGACGCGATCAGCAGGAAGGAGCCGCCATCATGGAGGTCAAGCGCCATCGCCTGGACGGCATCCAGTTCGACGAGTCACCGCATGTCGGCGGCAAGATCACGCCCCGCTTCATCGTCATGCACTACACCGCCGGCGGCTCGGCGCTCTCCTCGGTGCGCGCGATCCGCGAGCGCGGTCTGTCGGCGCATCTGTTCGTCGATCGCGACGGCGGCATCATCCAGACCGTGCCGTTCAACGTCGCGGCGTTCCATGCCGGCCCCTCCTCCTGGCGCGGCTTCGACGGGCTCAACCAGCATTCGATCGGCATCGAGAACGCCAATTTCGGCTTCCTCGACCAGCGCACCTCGGATGGCTGGACGCGCACCGGGCTGCGCACCTTCGGGCCGCACGAGGTGCTGGTCGCGCGCCACAAGAACGGCGGGCCGGAGATGGCCTGGGAGCTCTATCCGGAAGCGCAACTGCGCGCGCTCGACGCGATCGTCGCCGCCCTGCGCGAGGCCTATCCGACGATCCAGGAGGTGGTGGGCCACGACGACATCTCGCCTGGCCGCAAGGTCGATCCGGGCCCGGCCTTCCCGATGGTGCGCTACCAGAACCAGGGGGGCGCGGCCGGCTCCGGCACGCTGCGCGACAACGATCTGGGGGAGTTCGAGGTGGTGGTGCGCGATTCGCTGAACCTGCGCGGCGGCCCCGGCACCGGCTTCACCGCTCTGCGCTCGCTGCCGCCCGGCACGCGGCTGCGCGTGCTGCGCGAGGACGGCGAATGGTGTCAGGTCGATCTCAAGGGCGACGGTGTGCCGGACGGTTTCGTGCACGCCGCCTTCCTGCGGCGCATCGGCGCCTGACGTCGGCGCCGCCGCGTGCGGAACGCGCGCGGCGGCGTGCCTCTGGTCAGGCCGGGCGGGCGCGCAGCCGGGCCGGCAGCGCGTCCGCCACGGCGGCATGGGCGCCCGCGCCCAGCAGCGCCTGCACCAGCAGGGCGACGGTCCAGAACGCCGGGAACTCCCAGCCCCCACCCTGCGCGCTGAACACCCAGCCGGCGGGCAGATGCTGCAGCGTCGCGCCGATCAGCACGGGCACCAGCGCGAGCGCGACGATGCGCACATGGACGCCCGCGATCAGCATCGCGCCGCCGACGATCTCGGCCAGGATCACGGCATAGGCGAGCGCGGCCGGGTAGCCGATCGACTCGAAATACGCGGCCGTGCCGGCCGGCCCGAAGGTGAACACCTTCAGCAGCAGGCCATGGGCCAGGAACATCACGCCCATGCTGACGCGGAGCAGCAGGGCGGCGTAGTCGGCGGAACTGCGGGTCATCGGACCTCTCCCGTGCGGGTTGCGTTGCCCGCGAAGGTGAGGCGGCCGCGACACGCGCGCCAATACGCGATCGTGATGGCGGCGATCGGCGCGCTCGATCCGCCGCGATCGCCACCCGGTCAGCCGGCGCCGACCGGGCGAAGCTCGTCGAGCCGCGCGAACAGCTCCGCCCGCGGCAACCGCGTGTAGTCCTTGGCATGATCCTCGCGCACCGCGGCGGCGAGGCTCGCCGGCATGATCGCGCGGATCTCGCCGAGCAGGCGGGGCGGGGCGACCAGCACGATCGCCTGCGGCTCGCCCGACGCCACGGCGGCGTCGAGATCGGCGACGAGTTCGCGCGCGAAATCCTTCTTCGCCGCCTCCTTGGGCGTCTCGCGCGGCTCCATCGCGCTGCGATGGGGGCCGAGGCTGTCGAAGGCGCGGCCGGGCCGGTCCTCGCCGAGCTCGTGCGCCTTGGCGTGCACGTCCGGGTTCTCCCAGGTGCGCAGGGTCTCGTAGCCGGGCTTGTCCTTGCGCTTCACCAGCGCCTCGGCGCGCGCGGCATCGGCAATCACGAACCAGGTCGTGCGGTTCGGCATCGATCTGCTCTCCTTCTCAGTCCCCATCGCGCCTCATCGGCCGCGTCGTGCCGTATAGGCGCGCCACTTCGTGCCCGCCCAGGCGATCAAGGCCGCGCCGAGCGCGACCGGCACGGCAATCAGGGCGATCGTGGCGGCGAAGACCACCAGCAGGGCAAGGATGCCAAGGCCCGCGGCGATCGCGGCCACCAGCACCACCGTGCCGAGCGCGCGCGAACCCTGCGGCGGCGGGGTGCCGCGGCGTCCCTCCTCTCCGGCCGGCAGGACTTCGACCTGCCAGATCCGATCCTCGTCGCGGTCACGCTGCATGCCCAACACATCGCCCTTCCCTGGGCCCGCTTCAAGCGTGGGGCTTCCGGAAGGCGCGGCCGGGCCGTAGCCTTGCGCCGTCACCCGAGGAGCGGCGATGGCGGCGAAGAACCTGCTGGTGATCCTGTCGGACGAGCACCAGCCGAGGGCGCTTTCCTGCGCCGGGCATCCGGTCGCGCGCACGCCGAACCTCGATGCGCTGGCCCGCCGCGGCACGCGGTTCTCGGCCGCCTATACGCCCTCGCCGATCTGCGTGCCCGCGCGCGCCGCACTCGCCACCGGCCGGACGCTCGCCGCGATGGGGCGGTATTTCGACAACGCCGACCCGTATGACGGCGCCGTGCCGTCCTGGCACCACGCGGTGCGCGACGCGGGCCACACGGTGGTCTCGATCGGCAAGCTGCATTTCCGCGGCCTGCCCGGCGACGATCATGGGTTCAGCGAGGAACGGCTGGCGATGCACGTCGTGGACGGCAAGGGCGATCTGCTGGCGCTGATCCGCGACGAGACCGCGCCGCCGCGCAAGGGCGCGGCGAAGCTCGCGGCGATGGCGGGGCCGGGCGAGAGCGACTACACGCGCTACGACCGCGACATCGCCTCGGAGGCGCAGGTGTGGCTGCGCGAGGAGGCGCCGCGGCAGGACCGGCCCTGGTGCCTGTTCGTCTCGCTGGTGACGCCGCATTTCCCGCTGATCGCCCCGCCCGAGCACTACTACGCGACCGAGCCGGAGCGGCTGGCGCTGCCGAAGCTCTACGCGCCGGAGGAGCGGCCCCGGCATCCCTTCCTCGCCGACTATGCGCGCACGATCCCCTACGACGCGGCGGTGCGGGACGAGGCGACGGTGCGACGGATGCTGGCGGGCTATTACGGGCTCGTCGCCTTCATGGACGAGCAGGTGGGCCGCATTCTCGACTGCCTGGAGCAGACGGGATTGTCGCTCTCGACGCGCGTGCTCTACGCCTCGGATCACGGCGACAACGTCGGTGCGCGCGGCCTGTGGGGCAAGAGCACGATGTACGAGGAGAGCGTGGGCGTGCCGATGATCCTGGCAGGGCATGGGGTGCCGCCGCGCACGGTGGTCGCGACGCCCGTCAGCCTGCTCGATGTGTTTCCGACGGTGCTCGACACGCTCGGGATCGCGGCCGAGGCGCCGGCGGGAACGGCCTCGCTCGTGTCGGTCGCGCGCGGGGCGCGGCCGCAGCGCGAGGTGATCGCCGAATACCACGCGGCCGGCTCGCGCCAGGCGGCCTTCATGCTGCGTGACGCGCGCTGGAAGTACATCCGCTACGTCGATTATCCGCCGCAGTTGTTCGATCTCGATTCCGATCCCGAGGAGCTGGTCGATCTCGGCGAGAGCCCGGCGCATGCGTCGTTGCGCGCCGGGTTCGAGGCCCGGCTGGTGGCCGCGCTCGGCGCCGACCCGGCGGAGATCGATGCGCGCGCGAAAGCGCGTCAGGCCGCCACCCTGGCTGCAGAAGGCGGCCGCGAGGCGGTGATGGCGCGCGGCGATCTGCCGTATTCCCCTCCCCCTGGCGCGCGCCCGGCCTGGAGTTAAGGGGGGTCCGGGGGGCCATACGGCCCCCCGGCGGGGGTTCGGGGGCGGAGCCCCTGAGTCATTCGACGCGCGCGCCGGAGAGCCGAACAAGTTCGGCCCATTTCGCGGCCTCGCCCCGGTAGTAGCCGGCGAACTCCTCATGCCCCATGTTCACCGCGATCGTTCCATCGGCGGTCATGCGCGCCACCCACGCCTGATCGGCGAACAGGCCGCGGATCGCCGCATCGACGCGCGCGACGATCGGCGCCGGCGTGCCGGCGGGCACCATCACCGCGAACCAGCTGACGACCTCGGCGTCGGGATAGTGCTCCGCGAGCGTCGGCACGTCCGGCAACGCCGGGCTGCGCTGCGGCGACGTCACCGCGATCGCGCGCAGCCTTCCCGCGGTCACGAGCGGCATGGCCGTGCTCATGGTCGGCAGGCCGAACAGCACCTGGTTGCCGAGCACGGCGTTGATGATGTCGGGCGCGCCGCGATAGGGCACGTGCACGGCCTCGACACCGGCGCGACTCTTCAGCAGTTCCGCGGCGAGATGCGCGCCCGAGCCGTTGCCGCCCGAGGCGTAGTTGTGCCGGCCCGGCTCGGCCTTCAGCAGCGCGACCAGTGCGGCGAGGTCGCGCGGCCCGGCCTCGGCCGAGACCGCCAGCAGGTGCGGCATGGCGAAGGGCAGGTGCACGGGGATGAAGTCGGCGAGCGGGTCGTACTCCACGCGGGCATAGAGGGCGGGGTTGATCACCAGCGAGTTGGTGCCGAGGATCAGCGTGTAGCCGTCATTCGCCGCGCGCGCGCCATGGGTGAAGCCGATATTGCCGCCCGAGCCCGGTCGGTTCTCGACCACCACGGGCTGGCCAAGCGCGGGCGAGAGCCGTTCGGCGATCTGGCGCGCGATCACGTCAGGCGCGCTGCCGGGGATGAAGGGCACGAGGAAACGGACGGGTCGCGTGGGATAGGACTGTGCCCGCGCGCGCGTCGCGACAAGGGCTGACAGCGACAGCAGCATCATCCGGCGGCGCATGATCATCCTCCCACGCTCGTTCTGGGCACGCTACGGGACGGGCGGACAGGCTGACAAGCGCGGCCGGGCCGTGCCAGTGTCACCGGACCAACCAGCGAGGGAGTGAACGATGGCAGGGATCACCCGCACCGCCGAGGCAGTCTGGGAAGGCACGGGCAAGGAAGGATCGGGCACGCTGACGACGCCGAGCGGCGTGCTGCCGGGCACACCCTACTCGTTCTCACGCCGGTTCGAGAACGCGCCCGGCACAAATCCCGAGGAACTGATCGCCGCCGCGCATGCCGGCTGCTTCGCGATGGCGCTGTCGTTCGGGCTGTCGAAGGAGGGGTTCAAGCCGAAGCGGCTGCACGCCAAGGCCGCCGTGACGATCGAACCGAAGGACGGCGGATTCGCGATCACGAGCTCGGCGCTCACACTGCACGCCGAGGTGCCGGGGATCGAGCGCGAGAAGTTCGCCACCATCGTCGAGGGCGCCAAGTCGGGCTGCCCCGTGTCGAAGGTGCTGAACGCCACGGTAACGCTGGAGTGGACGCTGGCGTAGGCGCGCGGGCCGCTCCGCCGCCCTGGGAAAACCTTCTGGGGGAAAGGGCCATTGGCCCTTTCCCCCAAACCCCCTATCCCATCAACAGACCCCTCACCCCGCCTCAGCCGCCACCCCGGTGCCGCGCGCGATGTCGAGGAACACCTGCTCGAGATCGTCGCGGCCGTAACGCGCGATCAAATCCGCCGGAGCGCCACGGTCCACCACCCGGCCCCGCTTGAGCATCAACACCTCGCCGCAGAGCCGTTCCACCTCGGCCATGTTGTGGCTCGCCAGCACCAGCGCCGCCCCGGTCTCCGCCCGATAGGCCTCCAGCCACGTCCGCATCCGATCGGCCGTGTCCGGGTCCAGGCTCGCGGTCGGCTCGTCCAGCAGCAACACCTCCGGCGTGTTGATCAGCGCCTTCGCCAAGGCCGCCCGGGCCTTCTGCCCGGCCGACAACTCCCCCGCCGGCCGGTCGAGGAGCGCCACCAGGTCCAGCTCCTCCGCCAGCCGCGCGATCCGCGCCTCCAGACGGGCAACGCCGTAGAAATGCCCATAGACCCTGAGGCTCTCGCGCACCGAGAGGCGGTGCGGCAACGACACATAGGGCGAGGAGAAGTTCATCCGCGCCAGCGCCGCGAACCGGTCGCGCGCCATGTCGCGGCCCAGCACCGTGATCCGCCCGGCATCGGGGATCAGCAGCCCGAGCAGCATCGCGATCGTGGTCGTCTTGCCGGCGCCGTTGCCGCCCAGCAGCCCCACCGTCTGCCCGGCCGCCAAGGTGAACGAGAGGTCGTCCACCGCCAGCACCTCGCCATAGCGCTTGGCGAGCCCCTCCGCTTCCAGCACGAGTCGCATGCGCCACCTCTGACCCGGCCGCGCCCGCGCCGCAAGTGACGCGCGCACGACGTGCCGCTACCCTTCCCGGCGATGACCCCCGCCCCGATGCCGCGCAACCCCGTGCAGGCCCCCGCCTCCCTTCCCCCGGGTCTGCGGGTCTATGCGATCGGCGACATCCATGGCTGCGCCGACCAGCTCGACGCCATCCACGCCCGCATCGCCGAGGACGCGGCCCACGCGCCCGAGCCCGACCGCGTGATCGTCTATCTGGGCGACTACGTGGATCGCGGCCCTGACAGCCGCGGCGCGATCGAGCGCGCGCTCGCCCCGCCCATCGCCGGCCGGGCCGTGCATCTCTGCGGCAACCACGAGGAGATGATGCTCGCCGTGCTCGACCATCCCGGCGACGAGGCGGCGATCGCGCTCTGGCTGCGCAACGGCGGGGTCGCGACCCTCACCTCCTACGGCCTCTCCGGCGAGGACCCGCCCGAGACCTGGGCCGGCCGCCTGCCGCCCGCCCACATCGCGTTCCTGCGCGGGCTGGTCCGGCGATACCAGGCCGGCGGCTACCTGTTCGTCCATGCCGGCATCCGCCCCGGCGTCGCGCTCGATGC
Source organism: Elioraea tepidiphila DSM 17972 (assembly GCF_000378465.1). Taxonomy (GTDB): domain Bacteria; phylum Pseudomonadota; class Alphaproteobacteria; order Acetobacterales; family Acetobacteraceae; genus Elioraea; species Elioraea tepidiphila. The sequence goes on along the minus strand of NZ_KB899939.1, from coordinate 24,870 downwards.
CCAGGACGCGGAAGACCTGGTCTGGATCCGCGAGCCATTCCTGCACTCCGAAGCCGATCACGGCGCGGTCGTGGTGCACGGCCATACGCCCGAGCGCGCGCCGGTGATCCGCGCGAACCGGATCGGCCTCGACACCGGCGCGGTCTATGGCGGTAAGCTCACCGCCGCCGCGTTCTGGGCCGACCGCATGGCGCTGTTCCAGGCATGAGCCGCCGCGCTTGCCCGCGGCCCGGCACCCCGCTATGCCGAAGCCGATGACCGACCCCGAACCCGTCGACCTGGTCGCCGCGGCGCGTGCCCTGAAGCGTGCCTCGGTCCTGGTGGTCGGCGATGCGATGCTCGACCGCTACGTCTACGGCACGGTCGAGCGTGTCTCGCCCGAGGCGCCGATCCCGGTGGTGACGGTCGAGCGCGAGATCGCCATGCCCGGCGGCGCGGGCAACGTGGTGCGCAACATCACCGCCCTCGGCGGCTCAGCCTCGTTCCTGACCGTGGTCGGCGACGACCAGGCGGGGTCGGACCTCACCGCGCTGATCGGCGGCCAGCCGAACGTGGAGCCCTGGCTGCTGGTGCAGGGCGGGCGGCTCACCACGGTGAAGACGCGCTACCTCGCCGCCGGCCAGCAGCTCCTGCGCGCCGATCGCGAAACGACCGAGGCCGTGCACCCAAAGCTCGCCGAACGGCTGGTCGCGATCGCCGCCGATGCGATGGCGGCCTGCAAGGTGGTGGTGATCAGCGACTACCTGAAAGGCACGCTCGCCGGCGACACCGCCGCGCGCATCATCGCCGCCGCCCGCAAGCGCCGCCGCACCGTGGTGGTCGATCCGAAGGGGCGCGACTATTCCCGCTATGCCGGCGCCGACATCGTCACGCCGAACCGGCGCGAACTCGCCGAGGGCACCGGCATGCCGACCCACTCCGCCGACGAGGTGGTGGCGGCCTGCCGCGCGCTGATCGCCGCGCACGGCTTCGGCGCGGTGCTGTGCACCCGCTCCGAGGACGGGCTGACGCTGGTCGAGGGGCCGCAGGGCGCACTGGTCACCCACTTCGCCGCCGAGGCGAAGGAGGTGTTCGACGTCTCGGGTGCCGGCGACACGGTGGTGGCCACCCTTGCCGCCGGCATCGCCGCCGGGCTGAAGCTGCCCGTGGCGGCACGGCTCGCCAACATCGCCGCCGGTGTGGTGGTGGGCAAGGTCGGCACCGCGGTCGCGCGCGAGACCGAACTGCTGGAGGCGCTCGCCCCGGCCACCGGCGCGCTCCGCAAGGTCGTCAGCCTGGAGGCGGCGGCCGAGCAGGTCGAGCGCTGGCGCCGGCGCGGCTGGCGCATCGGCTTCACCAATGGCTGCTTCGACCTCCTGCATCCGGGCCATGTGCACCTGATCGAACAGGCGCGCGCGGCCTGTGATCGGCTCGTGGTCGGGCTCAACTCGGATGCCTCGGTGCGCCGACTGAAAGGCGCCAACCGCCCGGTGCAGCAGGAGGCGGCGCGCGCCGCCGTGCTCGCGAGCCTTGCGGACGTGGATCTCGTGACGATCTTCGAGGAGGACACGCCCGAGACGCTGATCGCCGCGCTGCGCCCGGATGTGCTGGTCAAGGGGGCCGACTACACGCTCGACCAGGTGGTGGGCGCGGACCTCGTGCGTTCCTGGGGCGGGCGGGTGATGCTGGCCGAGCTGCTGCCCGGCAATTCCACCACCGCGACGATCGCGCGGCTGCGCGGATAGGCGCGGCGGGGCGCCGCGTCGGCGCCCCGCCGCGCGACAGACATCAGCGCCCCGGCCGCTCGATGTTCCAGATCACCGGGAAGCCGAAATCGATCACGCCGCGCAGTTCCGCGCGCCAGGCCGCCGGGCTGCGGAACTGCCCGGCGATCGGGAAGGTGACGTTGCGGTACGACGCCTCCTGGATCTGCGCGGCCAGTTCCTTGCGCTTCGCGATATCGCTCTCGGCCTCGAACTGCTCGATCAGCGTCTGCATCGCCTGGTCGCAATAGCCCCAGGGCTGGTTGCCGGTGCAGTTGTAGCCCGTGCCGAGATTGCTCAGCGGGTCGGACATGTCGAAGCCGGTATAGACCACGGGCACGAGATGCCAGCCACCCTGGCCGATCGGTTCGCGGCGGACCCAGCGCTGCGCGATCGAGCTCCAGTCCTGCGCCTGCACGTCCACGTTCACCCCCGCCCGCTTCAGCCGGTCGATCAGCACCAGCCCGTAGGGGTTCAGCAGGATCGAGTCCGCCGGCAGCAGCACGGTGATCGGCTCGTTGTTGTAGCCCGCCTCGCGCAGCAGGCTGCGCGCCTTCTCCAGCGACGGCTGGCGGATCACGTCCGCACCGCGCTCGCTGGAATACGGGGCGCCGCACATGAACAGCGAGACGCAGTCGGGGAAGGCGAGCTCGGACGGCACGCCGGCGCCGGCGAGGATCTCGTGGCGATCCAGCACCTGCTGCAGCACGCGACGCATCCGCACGTCGTTGAACGGTGGCAGCGCGTGATTGATGCTGAGCGCGTACATCATCTGCGCGATGCCACTGGCCTTGGCGATCACGATGTTGCGGTTGCGCTGCAGCCGCGGCAGGTGATCGACCGGCACGTATTCGAGGTAGTCCACCTCGTTCTGCTGCAAGGCGGCCGCGCGCAACCCCGGATCGGGCAGCGTCAGCATCTCCACGCGCTCGAGCTTCGGCACCTTGCCGCCGGCGAGCCCGTCCGCCGGTTCGGCGCGCGGCACGTAGTCGGGGTTGCGGCGGAACTCCGCCTTCTCGCCCGGCACCCAGGTGCTGCGGTCGAACAGGAACGGCCCCGAGCCCATGATCTCGCGCACGGTCTGGGTCGGCGGCGTGGCATCGGCGATGCGCGCGGGCATGATGAAGGGCACGTGCACGCTCGGCTTGCCGAGCGCGTCGAGCACGCCGCCGAAGGGCCGCGACAGTGCGATCACGAAGGCGTCGGGATCGACCACGCGCAGCTCGCGCGTCGCCGCCATCAGCCGCCGCCCGATCGCATCGCGCCCGCCCCAGCGCCGGAGCGAGGCGACCACGTCATCGGCCGTCACGCGGCTGCCGTCGTGGAACTTGAGCCCAGGCCGCAGCTTGAAGGTCCAGGTCAGCCGATCATCGCTGACCTGCCAGCCCTCCAGCATCTGCGGCCGGAACTGGCCCTGGCTGTCCATCGCCACCAGCGTGTCGAACACGAGGTAGGCGAAGTTGCGGGTGACGAAGGACGGGCCCGCGATCGGATCGAGATTCTGCAAACCGACATTGACGACGAAGCGGAATGGCCGGTCCGCCTGCGCCCCTGCCGGCTGCACCGCGCCCAAGGCGAGCAGCGCCGCCAGCGCACCGTTCCGGAGTGCGCCTCTCAGTCCCATCGTTCCTCTCCTCTGCGAGTCGCCGGCGCCATCCGCCGGCCCCGTTCAGCCCTTGTCGTGCGCCCTGGCCCAGGCTTCGGCCACTTCCGTGCCGGTCGCGAACCAGACGCCCGGGAAGGTCTGGATCCAGGCGATCATCTCGCGCAGCAGCGCGATCCGGCTCGGCCGTCCGCTCACCTGCGGGTGCATCACGAGATCGAACAGCCCGCCCCAGCGGTAGATCTCGCGGAACTCGTCCTGCCAGACCTCCTTGATGTGGCTGTTGGTGAAGATCGGCCGCGGCGACTTGATCGAGAACAGCGCGAACGGCGCGTCGTCCAGGCTCCAGTGCCAGGGCAGTTCGATCGGCCCCTTCGACCCGTCCGGCAGGATGTGACGGTAGGGGTTGATGTCGTCCATCAGCGAGGAGTCGTAGAGGAAGTTGTGCTTCTGCAACAGCTTGATCAGCAGCTCGCTCGTCTCTCCCGCCGGTGAGCGGTATCCCTTCGGCACGACGCCGACCGTGCGCTTCAGCGCCTCCAGCCCCTTCTCCATCTCCTCGATCTCCTGGTCGGGGAAATCGGGATCGACCCAGCGATGGCTGTAGGAGTGATGCGCGACCTCATGACCTTCGCGCAGGATCATCTCGACCCGGTTGGTGTGGTGTTCGGCCGTCCAGCCGGGCACGAAGAAGGTGCCCTTCACACCCGCCTCGCCCAGCGTCTCCAGGATCTTCGGCACCGCCACCTTGGCGCCGTAGGTCCCCTGGCTCAGCGTGCCCGGCCGCTTCGCGTTCGCCGGATCGCGCGACAGCCACAGCGTCTCGGCGTCGAAGTCGAAGGTGAGCATCACCGCAACCCGGGCGCCGTTCGGCCAGGCCACGCGCATGTCGATCATCGCTCTCGGTTCCCTTGCATCGATCCGCTCAAGCCTCGCGCGGCGGATGCCGTGCCGCAAGCCATCCGCCATCCACCGCGATCACGGCGCCCGCGACGTAGGAGGCGTCGTCCGAGGCCAGGAACGCGATCACGGACGCGACCTCCTCGGGCGCGCCCGCGCGGCGGAGCGGTGTGGGCGCGAGCACCGCGCGCAGGTAGTAGGGGTTCTGCCGGTGGCCCTCGGTCATGCGCGTCTCGATCACGCCGGGAGCGACGGCGTTGACCAGGATGCCCTCGGGCGCGAGTTCGCCCGCGAACTGGCGCGTGAACTGCGCGACACCGGCCTTGGCGACCGCATAGGCCGTGGTGCCGGGATGGCCCACCTCGCCGAACACCGAGGCGACGTTGACGATCCGCCCGCCCGGACGCGCGAGCAGCGGCAGGAGGTCGCGGGTGATGCGCAGCACGGCCTTCAGGTTGGTGTCGATGAAGCGGTCGATCAGCGCGTCGTCGGACTCGGCGAGCGGCTTCGATCCGCCGATGCCAGCGTTGTTGACCAGGATGTCGACGCGACCGAACGCGGCGCGGGCCGCGTCGGCAAGACGTTGCCCCGCGCCCGGCGCGGCGACGTCGAGCACCAACGCCTCGCCCCCACAGGCCGTGGCAGCCTCGATGACGGCGGGATCGCTATCGACGCACAAGACGCGCGCGCCCTCAGCGGCGAGCCGGCGCGCGGTCGCCGCACCGATACCGCGTGCCGCCCCGGTGACGATCGCGGCGCGGCCGGCGAAGCGCGCCGCGTCAGGCAAGCTTGCCTCCGTCCACCGGCAGCGCCACGCCGGTGATGTAGCTCGCCGCGTCGCTCAGCAGGAACAGCACGCTTTCGGCGACCTCATCGACGGTGCCGAAGCGGCCCATCGGGTTGCGCGCGCGGAACGCCGCCTCGCGCGCCGCCACCGCCGCCGCATCACCCGCCTGGGCGAAGGTGTCGCGCAGCATGGGCGTTTCGATCGGGCCCGGACAGACACAGTTGGCGCGAATGCCCTGCGTCACGTGGCTGACCGCGAGCGAGCGCGTCAGCAGCACCACCGCGCCCTTGCTCGCCGAATAGGCCGGCATGGTCGGGTTGCCGGCGAGCCCGGCGCCGGAGGCGAAGGTCACGATCGCGCCGCGCCCGGCCGCCAGCATCTGCGGCAGTATCGCGCGGATCGCGAGCCAGGTGCCCTTGACGTTCACCGCGAACAGCCGGTCCCAGTCGGCTTCCGCAACATCCGTGAGCGGGGCGGCGGGGCCGAGGATGCCGGCGGCGGTGGCGACCAGCGCGATCGGGCCGAGCGGTGCGGCCGCGTCCAGCACACGCGCGTGGTCGGCGGCGGCGGTGACGTCGCCCGCGACACAGACCGAACCGGGGCACGATGCGGCGGTCTCGGCGAGCCCCTCGGCGTCGCGGTCGAACAGGACCAGCCGCGCGCCCTCGGCGGCCAGTCCGATCGCGGTCGCTCGGCCAAGCCCGGAGGCCGCGCCGGTGACGACACCGACCCGCCCGGTGAAGCGATCCGGGCGCGGCATGCTCAGCTGCGCGCGCGGGTGGCCGCGCCGTCGCGCCGGTTGATCGCGCCGCCACCACCCACGTCCAGCACCGCACCGGTGATGTAGTCGGCCGCGTCGGAGCAGAGGAACAGCACCGCGTCGGCGAAGGCGCCGGCGCGGCGCCCGCGCCCGAGCAGCGCGCGCGCAACCACCGCCTCGGCATAGCCAGGCGGCATGGAGACGAGCGCGCTGCCCTCCGCAAAGGGCGGGCGCGCGCTGTTCACCCGCACGCCGCGCGGGCCGAGCTCGATCGCGAAGGCGCGCGTGAGATACTCGAGCGCGCATTTCGATGCGCCGTAGGGCACGCCGTTGCCGCGGATCACCTCGGCGGCCGAGGAGGTGACATTGACGATCGCGCCGCGCCCGGCCTCGGCCATCGCCCGCCCGATGCCCTGCATCAGCCGGAACGGCGCGCGCGTGTTGACGCCCAGGATGCGGTCGTACTCGGCGGGCGTGACCTCCATGAGCGGGATGAAGGGATAGATGCCGGCGTTGTTGACCAGCACATCCGGCGCGCCGCCCGCGATCGCCGCCGCGATCAACGAGTCGATGCCCGTGTCGGTCGCGAGATCGGCGGCGTGCAGCGTCACCCTGTCGGGCGCGAGGCCCGCCGGCACGGCGGCGGCGAGATCGGCCTCGCTGCGGTCGGCGAGGAGAAGGCGCGCGCCCTCGGCAGCGAAGGCGGCCGAGAGCTCGCGGCCATAGACGCCGGCCGCGCCGGTGATCACGACCCTCTGGCCGGAAAAGCGCATCGGCATGCTCCCTTCTCAGTGCGCGATCTGCGGGAACTCGTCCTGCAAGGCGGCGAAGGCGGCGCGCACCTCGCTGCCGTCGCCGCGCCGGTCGGGCGTGGCATCGACCAGGGCGAAGATGCGCCGCTTGGCGTAGTGGCGCCAATGCACCGGCAGGCGTGCCAGGATCGCGGTCAGCTCGGCGTAGTTCGCCTCCGTCCAGACCCGCTCATAGGCGTCACGTTCCGGCCCCGCGTCGAACATCCGGAGCGGCGCGGCGGCGAGCTCCGCCCGGCGCGCAGCCGTCGCCGCGTCATCTCCCGGCACCACGCCGTAATCGCGCGTGGCGGCTTCGGCCGTCACCTTGCCGGCGGCGAGATCGGCGAGCACGGCCTCGACGGGCCGCTGCCAGGGCGGACCCCAGCCCGATCCGCCCGAGCAGACGATGCGGATCACGTCGCCCGGATCGAGCGTGACCACGTCCGTGTTGCCGAGGTTCTCGGCGCGGTTGCTGCCGGGATTGCGCCAGAACTGCGAGGCCGCGCCGGGGCGGCCGCCCTGCACCCCCCAGGAGCGGAAGCGCGTGCGGTCGCGGTTGCGCGCGGTCACGACCGTGCCCGGCGCGTGCACGCGGAACTCCAGCACGGTCGCGAGACCGCCGCGATGCAGCCCCGCGCCGCCGCTGTCGGGTTCCAGCCCGTAGCGCAGGATGCGGATCGGCACCTCGGCCTCGTTGATCTCGACCGGTGTGTTCTTGAGGAAGCCGTTGTTCGCTCCCGACCCGTCCATGCCGTCGCCGAAAGGCGAGCCGCCGGCGCCGCCCGTGATCGGGTCGATCGCCGCCATCAGTCGCCGGCCGGTGCGGTTGTCGGTGGTGTTGACGTTCATCATCGGCCCCCCGCTCGCCGGGCCGGCGGGCAGACGATCGGGCACCGCGCGCTGGAAGGCACCCATGATCACCCCCTGCAGTCGCGCGCAGGTCAGCGAACGCATGCCCACCGCGGCAGGAAAGACCGGGTTCAGGATGGTTCCTTCCGGCGTGATGCAGGTCGCGGGGCGCGTCAGACCGCCGTTCAGCAGCACCGTGCTGTCGAGCGTGTAGAGCGCGTAGTTCCAGCCCACCATCAGCAGGATGTGGCGCGGGTTGCCGCCCGTCGGCACGTTCAGGGAGGCCGCGAGCTGCGGGTCGGAGCCGGTGAAGTCGAGCACCGCCTCCTCGCCGCGGATCTTCAGGTTCAGGTGCAGCCGGCACGGCAGGCCGTTCGGCGAATCCTCGTCGAGATAGTCGGTGAACGGGTAGTCGCCGTCGGGGATGGCGGCGAGCACGCGGCGCGCCTGGCGCTCGCCGAGATCGAGCAGGTCACGGATGCCCTGGCGGAACGTCTCGATGCCGAAGCGGCGGATCATCTCGTGCACCTTGCGCTCGCCGGTGGCGACCGAGGCGAGCTGCGCCTTCAGATCGCCCCAGTTCTGGGTCGGCGCGCGCACGTTCAGCAGCATGATGTCGAGCAGGCGCTGATCGAGCCTGCCCGCATCCACCAGCTTGCAGGGCGGGAAGCGGATGCCCTCCTGGTGCACCTCGGTCAGCGTGCGCGAGAGCGAGGCCGGCACCGCACCGCCGACATCGGTGTTGTGGATGTGGCCGACCGCGAAACAGACGAGTTCGCCCTGCCAGAAGATCGGCTTCCAGAGATGGATGTCCGGCGAATGGGTGCAGACGAACCCGCTATACGGGTCGTTGGTCATGCACACATCGCCCTCGCGGTAGTCGTCGATCGCGCGGATCACCGGGCCGTAGTCGAGGCCGACGAACCAGGTCGCACCGAGTTCGCGCGGCGAGGCGAAGGTCTGCCCGTCGGGCGTGCAGAGCCCGGTCGTGAAATCCTCGGTCTCCTTGACGAAGGTGGAATGCGCGGTGCGGAACAGCGTGAATGCCATGCTTTCGGCGGCCGCCTGGGCATGGTTGCCGAGGATCTGCAGCGTGACGGGATCGATCGACATCGCGGGGCCTCAGCCGAGGGTCAGACGGAGATTGCCGAACCGGTCCACCGCGCCGCTCATGCCCGGCGGGACGCAGGTCGTGCAGTCCTCCTGGAGCACGATGCAGGGGCCGGCGAAGCGGTGGCCGTGGCGGAGCGCGCTGCGCGCATAGAGCGGTGCCGTGCGGCGCGCGCCGTCGAGCCAGATCCCGACCTCGCGCAGGGGCACGGGCGCGCCGGTCTCGCGCGGCTGCTCGGGAAAGCGCGGCCGTGGCACCGCGCCCTCGACCACCATGCGGAGCGCGATCGCCTGGATCGGCGCCTCGGCGTCGGCATGGCCGTAGATGCGCTCATGCGTGCGATGGAACGCCTCGGCGATCGCGGCGCGATCGGCGCGCGCGAGCCAGTCGCGCTCGAGCGGCACCTCGATCTCGAAGGACTGGCCGCGATAGCGCATCTCGGCCGAGGGCCTCAGCGTCACCTCGCCCCGGAAGCGCTGATCCTCGCGGATCCACCGCATCGCCTCGGCCTCCAGCCGCGCGAAGGCGTCGAGGATGCGCGGCAGCGAGGGCGCATCGAGATCGGCATAGACCGTTTCGATCACGTCGCCGCGGATATCGGCGATCAACCCGCCGAGGGCGGAGAGCACGCCCGGCGTGGTCGGCACAAGCACCTCGCGCATGCCGAGCTCGCGCGCGAGCAGCGCACCCAGCATCGGCCCCGCGCCGCCGAAGGGCAGCAGGCAGAACTCGCGCGCATCCACGCCCTGGCGCGCGGCGAGCTTGCTGATCTCGCGGTACATGCCGCTGATCGCGACCTGCACGATCGCCTCGGCCGCCTGCTCGCGCGTCCGCCCGAGCGGGGCGGCGATCGCATCGACCGCCGCCTCGGCGAGATCGCGCCGTACCGTGACGCTGTCATAGCCGAGCGCGCCGTGGCCGATCAGGCCGAGCACGCACATCGCATCGGTGATGGTCGCCCGCGTGCCGCCGCGGCCGTAGCATGCGGGGCCAGGCGTGGAGCCCGCGCTCTCCGGCCCGACGGTCAGCCGCTTCAGCGCATCGACCGCCGCGATCGAGCCGCCGCCCTCGCCGATCGAACTGACGGCAACGGTCGGGATGAAGACCTGGAAGTCGCCGACGCGCTCGCCGGTGCCGTAGCTCGGCGCGCCGTCGATGATCACCGCGACGTCGGCGCTGGTGCCGCCGATGTCGAGGCTCATCGCGCGCGCCACCCCGGCCTCGCGGGCGACGAAGGCCGCGCCGATCGCCCCGGCCGCCGTGCCGGAGAGCAGCATCTCGACGCAGCGCGTCTTGCCGAGCTCCGCCCGCATCACGCCGCCATTCGATTTCGTCACCATCGGTTCAGCGGCGACCCCGGCCTGCCGCAGCGCCGCCTGCAAGGCGCCGAGATACTGCGCGACGCGTGGTTGCGCATGGCCGTGCACGGTGGCGGTGACGGTGCGTTCGTACTCGCGGATGATCGGCCAGACATCGGCCGAGCAATAGACGGGAAGATCAGGCCGCCTGCGCGCGATCACGGCCTTGGCGGCGTGCTCGTGGGCGGGGTTCCGATAGGCGTGCAGCAGCGCGAGCACGACGCCTTCCGCGCCGGCCGCCTCGGCCGCGGCGAGTGCCGCCTCGACCGAGGCCTCGTCGAGCGGTTCGAGCTCGGCCCCGTCGGCGCCGAGCCGACCGTCGATCTCGAACACGCGCTCGCGCGGTACCAGCGGCGCCGGCCGCTGCGACAGCAGGTGATAGGGATCCGGCGATTTCAGCCGCGCGAGCTCCAGCACGTCGCGGAAATGGCGCGTGACGAACAGCGCGAGCCTGATGCCCTTGCGCTGGATCACCGCGTTCACGCCCACGGTCGTGCCGTGGGTGAACCAGGTGATCGCATCGGCCGCGATGCCGAACCGCTTCTCCACCCCTTGCAGTCCCGCGATCACCTCCGCCCCGGGCGTTGCCGGCGTGGACAGCACCTTCAGCGTCGAGAGCGCGCCGGTCGCCTCGTCCAGCAGGCAGAAATCCGCGAATGTCCCGCCGATATCGACACCCAGCCGGTAGGGCATGCCCGTCAGATCTCCCACTGGAAGCCGTCGATGGTGATCGCCTGGCCGGTGATGAAGAAGGGTTCGGCAGTGGCCAGGAACGCGACAAGCTGCGCGACGTCCGCCGGCTTGCCGACGCGCTGGAGCGCGATCTTCTTCGCAAGCTCGGCCCCGCGCGTGCGCGTGAGCGAATTGCCGAGCTCGGTCTCGATGATGCCAGGGCAGACCGCGTTGATCGCGATGGTCGGCCCGAGTTCCTTCGCCAGCGCCTTCGTCATGCCGATGATGCCGGCCTTGGCGGCGGCGTAGGAGAACTTCGAGACCGCGCTGGTCACGCCGCCGGTATGCGCGTTCAGCGAGGACATCGAGACGATGCGCCCGCCGCCGCCCTCCAGCATCAGTGGCGCGAAGGCCTGGATGTAGTTGAAGCAGGACTTGAGGTTGACCGCGATCGTGCGGTCGAACGCCTCCTCGGTGATCTCGAGGATGCCGGTCGGGTTGCCGCGGCCGGCATTGTTCACCAGCACATCGCAGCGGCCGAACCTGGCCTTCACCGCGGCCGCGATCTCGCGCGCGCGGGCGTGGTCGGCGACATCCGCCTCCTCGATCATCACCGCCCGGCCCATCGCCTCGATCTCGCCCCGGGTGCGCTCCATCTCCGGGCGGAGCAGATCGACGATGACGATGTCGAGCCCGCGCTCGGCGAGGGCGTGGACGCAGCCGCGGCCGATGCCGCGCGCGCCGCCCGTGACGACGGCGACCTTGGTTGGTGATGTCACGCAGGTCTTCCTTCCGCGATGCCGCTGAGCTCCTCGGCGAGCGGCCGGCCGATCGTCCGCTCGCCGCGCTCGACCGCGCCGATCAGCGCGACCAGCCGATCCAGCGTCGGCGTCGCGATGCCGTGCCGGCGCGCCGCCGCGAGCACCGGCGCGAGCTGGGCCGCCGAATCCGTAGGCCGCCTGCGCACGGCAAGGTCGCGCCAGACGCCGGAATAGGGCTTGGCGGTGGCCGCGTTGAACGCGACCATGGCAGCGATCGAGGCGTCGATGCCGGCCGCATCGTTCCGCGCGAAGGGGACTGGGTCGAAACCGTTGAAGCCCCGCGGGGCCACGCCCTCGGCAGCGGCGACGGCCAGCACCTCCCGCACCAGCGCGACATTGAGCCCGCGCAGCGACGGCTCGCCGATGAACCCGGCGATCGTCATGTCGGCGATCGCACTGGCCTTCAGCAGCGCGCCGTAGCCGGTCTTGCCCCAGAGATAGGCGAAGATGTCCTCGGTCAGCACCGCATCGGGCTCGAAGTCGCAGAGCAGGGCGTGCCACGCGCGCAGGCGCTCGCCCACGACGCCGTCGAGCTCGCCGATCACCACCGCGCCTCGGTTCGCGAAGAGGATCTCGCCGGGTGCCTGCCAGTCGGCGCCGAAATTGACGAAGGCGCCGATCGTGCGCTGCCGTCCGACCACGTTGGCGATCTCGATCTCGTTCAGGCCGTTCTGCGCCGAAACCACCGCGCCATCCTGGGCGAGATGCGGGGCGAGCTGGCGGATCGCCGTCGCGGTGTGGTGCGCCTTCACCGCAAGGATCGCGCGGCGAAAGGTGCCGTGGACCGCATCGGGCGTGAAGGCGGGCGCGCCGGCCGTGAAGGCCGCAACAGGACCCTGGATCGACAGCCGACCGGCGGCGATGGCGCGGACATGGGCCGGGTCGGCATCGACGAAGACCACGTCGTGGCCGTGACGCACGAGAAACGCGCCGATCGTGCCGCCGATCGCACCCGCCCCCCAGACCAGGATCGGCTCCTTCAGGATCGGCTTGCCCGCCATGTCCGCTCGTCATGCCGCATCGTCATCAACGCTATGCGCGCATGACGGTCAGGGCAACAGCGCGCCACGTCTTGACGTATGCGGGCGAGACAGACCAGCATGGCGAACCAATCTGTGGGGAGACGAGCAATGCGGAAGCAGAACGACCCTGCGTCCGCGGCCAATCCTGGCCGCCGTGATGTGCTGAAGGCCGGCGCCGCCGGGGCGGCGGTCGCCGCGGTGGGGCTGCCGCGCGAGGCGGAGGCCCAGCGCGGCGGTGGCCGCATCGTCTTCGCCAATGGCAGCGCCTACGACACGATGGACCCGCACGCCACCTTCGATGTCGGCCGCGTCGCCTATCGCCTCAACTGCTACGACTCGCTGCTGCGCTGGCTGGACAATCCGCCCAAGCTGGAGCCCTGGCTCGCCGAGTCCTATACCGTCTCGGACGACGGCAAGCGCTACACCTTCAAGCTGCGCGAGGGCGTGAAGTTCCACGACGGTGCCGAGTTGACCGCCGAGGACGTGGTCTACTCGATGGAGCGTATCCTCGCCATCAAGAAGGGGGCGTATCCGCTGTTCGCGACCCTGGTCGATCCGGGCAGCACCAAGGCGGTCGGCAAGTATGCGGTGGAATTCAACATCAAGTCCGCCTCCGCGATCTTCGCCGCGACCACGCATGACCTCTATGTCGTCAACTCGGCGCTGGTGAAGCGCAACGAACGCAACGGCGACTGGGGCCAGGAGTGGGTCGCGCGCAACGACGCTGGATCGGGCTCCTACATCATCCGCCGCTTCGATCCGGCGCGCGGCTTCCTCGCGCAACGCTTCGACAACCACTTCCTCGGGCCGGCCGGCCTCGCCGAGATCGACTTCCGCTACGTCGCCGAGGTCAACAGCCGGGTGCTCGGCCTCATCCGCGGCGACTTCCAGGGCACCGACCCCTACATGCCGCAGGACCAGATCACCCGCCTCCAGGCCGATCCGAACCTGAACGTGATGGAGGCGGAATCAACGCGCCTGTTCTACGCCTGCATCCACAACCAGCGGGCGCCGATGAACGACGTCAATTTCCGCAAGGCGCTCTGCTACGCCTTCGACTACGACGGCTGGATCAACAACATCCTCGGCAAGTCGGTGGTGCGGAACACCCACGTCATTCCCAACCCCATGTGGGGCGCGCCGAAGGATGTCGCCGGCTACACCTACGATATCGACAGGGCGAAGTGGCATATCGCGCAGATGGCCGCGCCGCCGCGCGAGATCGTCATCGCCGGCATGGTCGGCTACGAGCAGTCGATGCAGGCGGCGGCCCTGCTGCAGAACGGGCTTAACCGCGTCGGCATCCCGAGCCGGCTGCTGAACGAGCCCTGGCCGGTGGTGTCGAACAAGATGCGCGATCCGGAGCAGATGTACGACGTGCTGTTCCTGTGGCGCAGCACCTACTACGCCGATCCGCACAACTGGGCGGGCGAGCTGCTGCACACCAACCGCCACCGGGGCGGCAACGCGAGCTACTACAGCAACCCCGAGGTCGATAGGCTGCTGGACGAGGCGCTCGCCACCGCCGACCAGGAGAAGCGCGCGCCGCTCTACGAGCAGGTGGCGCGCATCTCCAGCGCGGAGGCTGCGGGCATCTATATCCACAACACCAAGTGGTTCGGGCCGTTCCGCAAGAACGTGAGCGGGGTGCGGTTCTGCCCGATCGGCGACGGGCAGGAGATGCGCTGGCTCAGCATCGCGTGACCTTGCGGTGTGATGACGGGGCGGCGGAGGGCGCCGCCCCGTGAAGACGCTCGTCCTGATCGTCAACCGGCTGATCTGGTTCTTCCCCACCGTGCTGGGGCTGCTCGCGATCGTCTTCTTCATCTCGCACGTGATCCCGGCCGATCCGGCCGCCTTCGTCGCAGGCGAGAACGCGACGCCCGAGACGATCGCCGCGATCCGCGCGCGGCTCGGTCTCGATCAGCCGCTGCACATCCAGTTCGTCCGCTACATCGAGGCGATCCTCGAAGGCGACATGGGGCGCAGCATCTTCACCGGCCGCCCCGTCGCCGAGGACCTGATGAGCCGGCTGCCGGCCACGCTGGAACTGACGCTCGTCACCATCGTGGTCGCGAGCCTGATCGGCATCCCGCTCGGCGTGGTCAGCGCGCTCAAGCGCAACTCCTGGCTCGACCACGCGCTCCGGGTCGTCACCATCGCGGGCCTCGCGATCGCGAGCTTCTGGTTCGCGATCCTGCTGCAGCTGCTGTTCTCGATGCGCCTCGGCATCACGCCGCTCAGCGGGCGGATCGAAGGCTGGGGGCCGGAGCCGATCACCGGCTTCTACGTGATCGACGCGCTGATCCTGTGGGACATGGAGATCCTCTGGGACGCGCTGCATCACATGATCCTGCCGGTCGCGACCCTCGCCCTGCCGGCGGCCGCGACGATCGTGCGCTTCACCCGCGCCGGCGTGCTGAACGCGCTGGAGAGCAACTACGTGCTCTACGAGACCGCCATGGGCTACCCGCGCCGCCTCGTGATCTGGAAATACGTGCTGCGCAACGCGCTGATCGGCACGGTGACGCAGATCGGGCTGATCTTCGGCATCCTGCTCGCCGGCGCAGTGGTGGTCGAGGCGGTGTTCGACTGGCCAGGGCTCGGCCTGTTCGCGGTCAACGCGATCCTGAGCTCGGACTACAACGCGGTCATGGGCTTCACGCTGATCGCGGGAACCATGTTCATCGTCGTCAACCTGGTGGTCGACATCCTCCAGGGCATGATCGATCCGCGGGAGACGCGCTGATGCGCCGGGTGCTGCGCAAGCTCGCCGAGGACCGGGCCGCGATGCTCGGCCTCGCGCTGATCGTGCTGCTCGTGCTCGCGGCGATCTTCGCGCCCTGGCTGTCGACCCATCCCGGCGATGTGGCCGAGTTCCACACCGCCCGCCGCCTGAGCCCGCCCGGGCCCGAGAACTGGCTCGGCACGGACC
This sequence comes from Elioraea tepidiphila DSM 17972, assembly GCF_000378465.1. Lineage (GTDB taxonomy): Bacteria > Pseudomonadota > Alphaproteobacteria > Acetobacterales > Acetobacteraceae > Elioraea > Elioraea tepidiphila. The sequence goes on along the minus strand of NZ_KB899939.1, from coordinate 9,519 downwards.
GCATGGGCAGCGACATCTACTCGCGGCTGCTGTTCGGGGCGCGCATCACCATCACGATCGCCGTCACCGCGATCACGATCGCCGTGATCATCGGCGTGCCGATCGGCCTCGTCGCCGGCTACTACGAGGGCCTCGGCAGCGACCTGCTGATGCGCGTCTCCGACATCTTCCTCGCCGTGCCCCAGATCGTGCTGGCGATCGCGATCGCGCAGACGCTCGGTCCCTCGATCGAGAACGTGATCCTCGCCCTCTCCGCCACCTACTGGCCGTTCTGGGCGCGCCTCGTCTACGCCGAGACGCGCTCGATCAAGAACGAGCCCTTCGTCGAGGCGGCGATCGCGCTCGGCTGCTCGCCGCTCCGCGTCATGGTGCTGCACATCCTGCCCTCGATCTCGTCCTCGATCATCGTGCGCACGACGATCGGCATGGGGGGCACGATCCTGACCGCCGCCACGCTGGGCTTCCTCGGCCTCGGCCCCCCGCCGCCGACGCCGGAATGGGGCCGCACCATCGCCGAATCGCGCGAGTTCCTGCCGATGGCCTGGTGGTATGCGGCCTTCCCCGGGCTCGCGATCTTCATGGTGGTGATGGGGTTCAACCTGCTCGGCGACGGGTTGCGCGACGTGCTCGATCCCCGGCTCCGGCGCGCAGGGCAGCATGGCAAGTGAGCTGATCTCGGTCCGCAACCTGCGCGTCTCGTTCGGCTCGGATGCCGGGACCGCCAAGGTGCTGGACGGCGTCGATCTCGCGATCCGGGCGGGCGAGATCCGCGGCCTGGTCGGCGAGTCCGGCTGCGGCAAGACCACGCTCGCACGCGCGATCCTCGGCATCCTGCCGCGCAACAGCGCGCGGATCGAGAGCGGCGAGATCCGCTTTGGCGGGCGCGACCTGCTGACACTTCCCGAATCGGCCCTCGCGTCCGAGGTGCGCGGACGCGAGATCGTCTACATCCCGCAGGACCCCTCCACCGCCTTCAATCCGGTGTTCACGATCGGCACGCAGATCGACGACCTGATGCGCTTCAAGTCGCCGCTGCTCCGGGGTGGCGCGGACGATCGCCAGGGGTTCTTCAACAGCTATCCGCGCGAGCGGCGCGCGGCCGATCGCGCGCGCGTGCTGGAGCTGCTGCGCCTGGTGCAGTTGCCGAACCCGGAGGCCGTGCTGCGCAAATATCCGCACGAGGTCTCAGGCGGGCAGCGCCAGCGGCTGATGATCGCGATGGCGCTGCTGCCCGAACCGAAGCTCGTGATCGCCGATGAGCCGACCACGGCGCTCGATGTCACGGTGCAGGCGCAGATCCTGAAGCTGCTGAAGCAGCTCGCGCGGGAGCGCGGCGTGGCGGTGCTGTTCACCACGCATGATCTCGGCGCCGCGTACGAGATCTGCGACCGCATCACGGTGATGTATGCCGGACAGGAGGTCGAGGAGGCGCCGGTCGACGGGTTCTTCGAACGGCCGAGCCACCCCTACACCCGCAAGCTGCTCGACAGCCTGCCGTCGTCGGAGGCCGGCATCCGCGGCATCGCCGGGGAGATTCCGCGCCTGATCGATCCGCCACCCGGCTGCCGCTTCCATCCGCGCTGCGAGCGCGCGACCGGGATCTGCCGCACCGAACGGCCCCCGCCCGAGGCAGTGGACGCGCTGCACAGCGTGCGCTGCCATCACAGGCTCTCCGCGACGGAGCCCGCCTCGTGAGCGCGGCCGAGACCATCCTCGAGGTCGAGGCTCTGCGGAAGTACTTCCCGGTCCGCAATGTCTGGAAGCGCCGGATTGGCTGGCTGCGCGTGCTCGACGACGTGTCGTTCTCGGTCAGGCGCGGCGAGATCCTCGGCATCGTCGGCGAGTCGGGCTGCGGCAAGTCGACGCTCGGCAAGACGCTGATGGGCATCCACACCGCGAGCGCGGGGCGCGTGATCTTCGAGGGGCACGACATCGCGCAGCTCAAGCCGCACCAGAGCCGGCGCTTCCGCGAGCATCTCCAGTACTGCTACCAGGACCCGGGCGCGTCGCTCGATCCGCGCTGGACCATTCGCAGCTCGCTGCATGAGCCGCTGGTGGTGCACACGACCCTGCCGGAACCGGAACGCGAGGCGCGCGTGCGCGAGATCCTGCGCGCGGTCGGCCTGCCCGAGACGCATCTCGATCTCTATCCGCACGAGATCAGCGGCGGCCAGCAGCGCCGCGTCGGGCTCGCGCGCATCCTGACGCTGAAGCCCTCGGTGGTGATCCTCGACGAGCCGACCTCGGGGCTCGACGTGTCGGTGCAGGCGACGATCCTGAACCTGCTGCTGTCGCTGCGCGAGCAGTTCGGCCTGACCTATCTGTTCATCTCGCACGATCTCTCGGTCGTGCGCATGATCTGCCAGCGGGTCGCGGTGATGTATCTCGGGCGGGTGGTGGAGATCGGCGACACCGAGGCGATCTTCAGCGCGCCGCGCCACCCGTACACGCAGTCGCTGCTGGCCGCGATCCCGCGCATCGGCGGCCCCCGCGTGACGGACAGTTTCGCGCTGGAAGGCGAGCCGCCGAGCCCGACCGCGCTGCCGTCGGGCTGCCGGTTCCGCACGCGCTGCCCGAAGGCGCAGAAGCGCTGCGCCGACGAGGACCCGGTGCTGCGCGCGGACTGGGAGCGGCAGGAAGCGGCCTGCCACTTCGCGACCTAGGCGCGGCGCCGGTCCGCGTCGCGAAGCGCGCGTCAGCCAGCCACACCGCCGTCCGACCCGCGGCACAGGACGTCCATCGTCTGCCGCAGGTGCCCGGCGATGATGCGCTCGGCCGCCTCGGGATCGTGCCGCGCCAGCGCCTCGACCAGCGCCCAATGCTCGGCCTGCTGCCGGGCGATGCCGAGTTCCGAGCCCCGCGCGCGCACGTATCGTTCGACATTCGTGCGCTGGATGCGGATCATCTCGATGAGGCGCGGCCAGCGCGTGGCCGCGTGGATGGCGTCGTGGAAGGCGATGTTGAGCGCGATCCACGACCTGTCGCGCTGCTTCAGCCGGTCCATGCGCTGGAGGATGCGCCGCAGCCCGTCGAGCTCCGCCTCGGTGATGCGCAGCGCGGCCTGGGCGACGGCAAGCCGTTCGAGCGCGATGCGGATCGCGAAGAGCTCGCGCAGGTCGTCGTCGGTCAGGGCGGTGACCTCGACGCCGCGATAGGGCAGCACCTGGACCAGCCCCTCGCTCTCCAGTTGCTTCAACGCATCGCGCACCGGCGTACGGCTGACGCCGTGCCGCGCGGCGATCTCGTCGATGTCGAGCCGCGCACCACCGCCGAGCCGACCGCGCAGGATGTCGAGCCGGAGCGCCTCCGCGACGGCCTCCTGGCGGCTCGGGAAAGGGGTCGTCGCCGTGGCGGGAACGGGCTCCGGCGATGAGGGGCGCTTGCGCTGTGCGGCGTCGCGAGTCATGCTGAGACTAATATATTAGATATCATCCCTGCCAAGGAAGCCGGATGAAGCTGATCCCGATCCCCAGCGAGCCGGAGGATGCCGAGATCAGGGCGGTGTTCGAGCGCATCGCCGCCAGCCGCGGCTGGGTCTCGACGCGATGCGTACGCTCTCCGCCGCGCCCGAAGGGCTGAAAGTGTTCGCGGCGGTCGCCCGTTACGGCCGCTACGGCACCGCGCTGAGCGAGGTCCAGCGCGAACTCGCGATCCTGATCGTCGCGCGCGGCGTGCCCTGTGCCTGGGCGCATCACGTGCCGCTCGGGCTTCAGGCCGGGCTGATCCAGGGGCAGATCGACGCGATCGGCCGCGGTGAGACGCCATCCGACCTGCCGCCGGCGGAACGTGCGCTCTCGGACTACATGTTCGCCTTCCTCGCCGGCAAGGGCGTCGCACCCGCGACCGCGGCGGCGCTGAACCGGCACTTCAGCCCGCGCCAGGTGACCGACATCTCCCTGATCGCCGGCTACTACCTGGCCCTCGGCACCATGCTGCTCGCCTTCGACGTCGAGATCGAACCACCGGAGGTGCTGGCGATCGAACGCGCCTGGCAGAGGAAACAAGCCGGCGGACGATACCGAGGGACGCCACGTCACACACGACACCGCACGGGGAGACACGACATGCGTGACCATCCATCCTTCGCTGCAACGCGCCGTGGCGCGCTCTTGGGACTCGGCGCCGTCTCCATCGCCGCCCTTGCCGGCACGGCGCGGGCGCAGCAATGGCCGACCCGGCCGATCCGCATCCTCGTCGGCTATCCGGCGGGCGGGGCGAACGATCTGGTGGCGCGCGCGATCGCCGCCCCGCTCGCCGAGGCGCTCGGCCAGAACATCGTGGTCGAGAACCGCACGGGTGCCGCCGGCACGATCGCGGCGGATGTCGCCAAGCGCGCCGAGCCCGACGGCTATACGCTCTACATGATCTCCTCGGCGCAGGTGCTCGCGCCGAGCGTGCGCAAGGATGTCACCTTCGATCCGGTCGCCGACTTCACGCCGATCGCGCTCGGCGCCTCGGCGCCCTACTTCCTGGTCGTGCATGAGAGCGTGCCGGCGCGCAGCGTCGCGGAACTGATCGCGCTGACGAAGCAGCGCCCGGGCCGCCTCAACTACGCATCCTCGGGCGTGGGCGCGGGGCCGCACCTGACCTCCAGCCTGTTCATGACGGTCGCCGGGATCGAGATGAACCACGTGCCGTATCGCGGCGATGCCGATGCGCTGGTCGATCTCACGGCCGGCCGCGTCGAGGCCGCGTTCATGTCGGTCGCGCCCACCTATCCGCACATCCAGTCCGGCAAACTGCGCGCACTGGCGGTGTCGAGCGCGGAGCGTCTCGCCATGGCGCCCGATATCCCGACCGTGGCCGAGAGCGGCTATCCGGGCTTCGACATGGGCGCATGGTGGGGCCTCGTCGGGCCGCGGGGATTGCCGCAGGCGATCGTCGACCGGGTGGCCACCGCCGTGCGCCCGATCCTCGATGGGCCGGAGTTCGGGCAGCGCTTCGCCGCGCAGGGCATCACACCCGGCCGCCTCGGCCCGGCGGAGTTCGCGCGGCGGATCGCCGAGGACAAGGTGAAGTTCGCCGAGATCGTCAAGCGCGCCGGCATCGAGCCGCAATGACCCTTCCGGTCTCCGGCCGCGTCGTCCTGCTGGGTGGCGGCGCGGTCGGCAGCCTGGTCGCCGGCGGACTCGCCACTGCCGGTCACGACGTCGTGCTGATCGATGGCTGGCCCGAGCATGTGCGCGCGATCCGCGCACAGGGCCTGACGGTCGATGCGCCGGAAGGACGGCAGACCGCCGCGGTCGAGGCCTGGGATCTCGGCGAGGCGCATCGGCTGCGCGACCTCGACGTTGCGGTCGCGTTCCTGACCGTCAAGCTCTACGACACCGACTGGGCGGCGGCCCTGCTGGCAACGTGGCTGCCGCCGACCGCGCCGGTGGTGACGCTGCAGAACGCCCTGGTGGAGGAGCGGGTCGCGCGCGCGGTCGGCTGGGGACGCACGCTCGGCGCGATCGGCGCGGGCCTGAACGTGTTCATGGCCGGGCCAGGCGTGGTGCGACGGGCGGGACGGCGTGGTGCGGCGGGTGGCGCCGTGTTCAAGGTGGGCGAGCTGCATGGCCGGCGCACACCGCGCGCCGAGCGGATCGCGGCACTGCTCTCGGCGGTCGATGCGAGCGCGGTAACCACCGATCTCTGGACCGAGCGCTGGGCCAAGCTCTGCGCCAACACCATGACCACGGGGCTCTCCGGCCTGACGGGACTGTCGCTGATCGAGGTCTATACCCGCGTCGATACCGCCGGCGTGGCGGTGCAGCTCGCGGCCGAGGCGATCGCGCTCGGCGCGGCGCTCGGGTTCCGCCTGGAGACGCTGTTCGGCATTCCGCCGCGGGTCTGGTGCGACGCGGCCGCGGGCAATGCCGCCGCGCTGACGACGGCGCTCGACGCGCTGGCGCGCCAAGCCGCGGGCATGGTCGAGGGCGGCATGTCGGGGACCTTGCAGGACCTGCGCAAGGGCCGCCCGACCGAGGTCGCGTTCTTCAACGGCTTCATCGCCGGCGAGGCCGAGCGGCTCGGCCTCGCGGCCCCCACCCACGCCCGCATCGCCGCGCTGATCCGCGAGGCCGAGCGCGGCCGGCTCGCGATCGGCCCGCACACTCTGGAGCGCATCCTTCGTTGATCGGGCAACCCACCACGGAACGAGGCAGGACCACCGCGCGATGACGACACGTCACACCTTCACCGCGAGCGACGGGCTGAAGATCGCCTTCTACATCGACGACTTCACCGATCCGTGGACGACGCCCCCGGTGATGGTGCTGCTGCACTCCGCGATGGGCAACGCCGAGCGGTTCTATTCCTGGGTGCCGGGGCTTGCGCGGCATTTCCGTCTCGTCCGCATGGACATCCGCGGCCATGGCGGCTCCGAGGTGCCGCCTCCGTCGATGCCGCTGTCGATGGACCGCTTCGTGCAGGATGTCGCGGAGCTGATGGACGCACTCGGCGTCGGCGAGGCGCACATCGCGGGGAACTCCGCCGGCGGTTATCTCGCGCAGAAGCTGGCGATCGGCTCTCCCGAGCGCGTGCTGAGCCTGAGCGTCGTCGGCTCGACCCCGGGCCTCAGCCCAAGCGCGCTCGACTGGCTGCCGCAGATCGAGCGCGAGGGACTGACGCCGTTCCTGCGCCGCACCATCGCCATGCGCTTCGATCTCGCGACCACCCCGCCCGGCATGATCGAGTGGTTCCTCAGGCAGACCGGCGAGAACGATCCGGCCTATGTGGCGCGCTTCATCGGCTACATGGCGACGCAGTCCTGGGTGGACGAGCTGCCGCGCATCAAGGCGCCGACGCTGGTGATCTATCCAGGCGGCGAGACCGTCGGCAGTGCGCGCCTCTACGATGCGATGCGCGAGCGCATCCCCGACGTCACGATGCGCGAGTACGAGCACATGCCGCACAACATCGCCGACATGATGCCCGACCGCTGCGTCGCCGACATCATCGGATTCATCAAGAGCAAGTTCGGGTACCCGGCATGAGCACCGTCTGGACCCCCGGCAGCGCGAGCCGCATGCCCGAGCCGACACCGGAGACGACGCCCGAGACCGCCGAGGTGTTCGCCCGCGTCGCCGCCTCCCGCGGCTGGGTCTCCAACCTGCTGAAGTCGCTCGGCCACGCGCCGGAGGCGCTGGCGCGCTTCTCCGCCCTCGGCCATTACGGCCGCTACGGCAATGCGCTGTCCGAGCGCCAGCGCGAGCTGGTGATCGTGATCGTCGGCCGCGGCATCGCCTATGCCTGGGCCCATCACGCGCCGCTCGCCCGCGACGCCGGCGTCACCGAGGCCGAGCTCGCCGCGATCCAGGACGGGCGCACGCCCGACGGGCTGTCGCCGGCGGACAAGGCGCTGTGCGACTTCGTGTTCGCCTTCACGAGCTTCGCCGGCATCCCCGATCCGGTCTGGACCGCGCTGACCGCCGCGTTCAGCCCGCGCGAGGCGACCGACATCGCGATGCTCGCCGCCTACTACCTCGCGGCCGGTTCGCTGATCATCGGCCTCGGCGTCAAGGTCGAGCCGCCGGAGGTGCTGGCGATCGAACGTGCCTGGCAGCAGCAGCCGCGCATCGGCGACCAGGTCGTTGCGAAGACAGGATAGCAGAGGGCCGGTCATGGATTCATCGATGAGCGGCAGGGTCGCGGTCATCTCGGGCGGCGGTGGCGGCATCGGCCATGCTGCCGCGCTCGCCTTCGCGGCGGCCGGGGCGCGCGTCGCGGTGATCGAGCTCGACCCCGCGCGCGCCCGGCGCACCGCCGCGGCGGTGACGGAGGCCGGCGGCGAGGCGGTCGCGATCGCGGCCGACATCACGGACGATGCGCACGTCGCCGAGGCCATGCGCGGCGTGATCGGGCGCTTCGGCCGGCTGGACATCCTCCACAACTGCGCCGGCGGCACGGTGCCGGAGGACGGGCCGGTGACGGAGGTGCCGCTCGAGGTGTTCGATCGTACCTTCGGCCTCGATGTCCGCGGCACCTTCCTCTGCTGCCGTCACGCGATCCCGGCGATGATCCGCGCCGGCGGAGGCGCGATCGTCAACATGTCGTCGGGCGCGGCGCTGCGCGGCGCGAGCCCATTCCACGTGTACACGGCGGCGAAGGGGGCGATCCTGTCCTTCACCCGTGCGCTCGCCGGCACCTACGCCAAGCACAACATCCGCGCGAATGTCATCGCCTCGGGCCGGGTGATGACCGAGCGGATCATCCGCACCTGGGGGGATCTCTCGTCGGATCGTGTGAAGAACGACCCGCAAGACCCGGTCGGCCGGCTGCGCGACTACCCGTTCTGGGTCGGCGAGCCCGAGCACATCGCCGCGACCGCGGTCTTCCTCGCCTCCGATGCCGCGCGCATGATCACCGGTGCCACCATCGCCGCCGATGGCGGCCGCTCTGCCTATTGAGGATCGAGCCATGGCGGATGACGCCTCGCCCTACCGCTTCCTGCTGATCGCCGCCTACAGGTACGGCGCCGACTCGCTGTTCCGCATGCGCGCCTCCGAGGGCCGCAAGGAAGACCTGCTGATGAACTACGAGGCGATCGCGCCCCTGCTCGCGGGCGTCTCGTGGGACGCCCATCCGGGCGCGCCCGCGACGCACGGGCGGGGCGGGGTCGAGACGCGCGAGGAATTCGCGATCGCCGGCGTCAACCGCCTCAAGGTCGTGCGCGAGGCCTGCGAGTCCGGAAAGTACAACGGCATCGTGCTGCTGGGCGGCGGCGATCCCGGCTATGTCGAGAGCCGAGAGATCGCGCATCGTCACGGCATCGCCGTCACCGCCTGCGCGCATGCACAGATGCACGCCGCGATCGCGCTCGGCCACCGGTTCAGCATCATCGACATCTCGGAAGGCCACAACATGCAGATGGCCGACCTGGTGGTGCGCTACCGCATGACCGAGCACTGCGCGTCGATCCGCAATCTCGAGTTCCCCCTGCCGCGCGAGGCGCATGCGGGGCGCGTCACGGTGCAGGAGGAGAGCGAGCGGTTCGCGCGCGAGGGCGGCGCGGCCATGCTCGAGATGGCGGTGCGCGAGGCGGAGGCGGCGATCGAGGAGGATGGCGCGGAAAGCCTGATCCTCGGCTGCTCGGCCGCGTACTGGCTGCAGGCGCCGTTGCAGCGTCGGCTGCGCGAGCTCGGCTGGGATGTGCCGGTGCTGGAAGGCTATCGCTGCGCGATCGCTCAGGCGAAGCTGCTGATCGATCTCGGCGTCGATGCGAGCGGGCTCGCCTATCCGCTCGATCCGCCCAGGCGCGTGCGCCGGCGCAAGGTCGTCTAGCAGGCTGCGGAAATTCGGCTGTTCGAATCGCTCATGGCCTGATTCGCTGCTGCTGCTGGTTGGCGGCGGGGTGGGCTGTAGCGATGCGGGGATCGGATCGGCAGACGGGTTCGATGTTCAGCTATGTGAGCTTGGAGGCATTGGTGCCGCCGGATCACCCGCTGCGACCGATCCGGGATCTGGTGAACCGCGCGCTGGAGCGGCTGTCTGGCGAGTTCGACCGGCTCTACGCGGCGGGCGGTCGGGACTCGATTG
>NZ_KB899938.1 GCF_000378465.1 Elioraea tepidiphila DSM 17972 | reverse complement strand
CTCGACAATCTCGGCAGTCACAAGGGCGTCGCCGTCCGCCGCGCCATCCGCGCCACCGGCGCCCACCTGCTGTCCCTGCCGCCCTACAGCCCGGACCTGAACCCGATCGAGATGATGTTCGCCAAGCTCAAGACCCTGCTGCGAAAGGCCGACGAGCGATCCATCGCCACCGTATGGCACCGCATCGGCGCCCTGCTCGGCGAGTTCTCACCCACCGAATGCGCCAACTACTTCCGGCACGCAGGCTATGCTTCACCGTAAATGGATCAGGCTCTAGAGGCCGCGCCGCGCGGCATCCACCCGGCCGGTGAAACGGAAGCGCCCCGCCGGATCGCTCCGGCGGGGCGCAGTCGTTGGGCCGCCCGTCGGTCAGGCGAGCAGCTTGGCGAGGATCGCGAGCAGCAGCAGCGCGACGATGTTGATGATCTTGATCATCGGGTTCACCGCCGGCCCCGCCGTGTCCTTGTAGGGGTCGCCCACGGTATCGCCGGTGACGGCCGCCTTGTGCGCCTCCGAGCCCTTGCCGCCGTGCAAGCCCGTCTCGATCAGCTTCTTGGCGTTGTCCCAGGCGCCGCCGCCGGCGGTCATCGAGATCGCGACGAAGATGCCGGTGACGATCGTGCCGAGCAGCATCGCGCCGAGCGCCGAGAACGCCGCCGCCTGACCGGCGATCGCCCAGATCACCACCCACAGCACCACCGGCGCGAACACCGGCAGCATCGAGGGGATGACCATCTCCTTGATCGCGGCCTTGGTCAGCATGTCCACGGCGCGGCCGTAGTCGGGCTTCGCGGTGCCTTCCATGATCCCGGCGATCTCGCGGAACTGGCGGCGCACCTCGACCACCACCGCGCCCGCCGCGCGGCCGACCGCGGTCATGCCCATCGCGCCGAACAGGTAGGGCAGCAGGCCACCCGCGAACAGGCCGACCACGACGAACGGATCGGCGAGCGAGAACGCCACTTCGATATCCGGGAAGTAGTGCTTCAGGTCCTCGATATAGGCGGCAAACAGCACCACCGCGGCGAGCCCGGCCGAGCCGATCGCGTAGCCCTTGGTGACCGCCTTGGTGGTGTTGCCGACCGCGTCGAGTGCGTCGGTGGTCACGCGCACATCCGGCGGCAGATCGGCCATCTCGGCGATGCCGCCGGCGTTGTCGGTCACCGGACCATAGGCGTCGAGCGCCACCACCATGCCGGCGAGCGCCAGCATGGTCGTGACCGCGATCGAGATGCCGTAGACGCCCGCGGTGAGGTAGCTCACCAGGATGCCGAGGCAGATGACGATCACCGGGGCGGCGGTCGCCTCCATGCTCATGGCCAGGCCCTGGATGATGTTGGTCCCGTGGCCCGTGGTCGAGGCATCGGCGATCGTCTTGACCGGACGATAGTCGGTGCCGGTGTAGTACTCGGTCACCCACACGATCGCGGCCGTCACCAGCAGCCCGACGAGGGCGCAGACGAACAGCCCGAAGCCGGTGAAGGACGGCCCGCTCGACGGCGTGTAGGTGGTCGTCAGGCCGACGAACAGGAACATCACGATCAGGATCAGGAACGCGGCGATCGCGCCAGTCGCGATGAAGCCCTTGTAGAGGGCCTTCATGATGTTGTTCGAGCCGTCGAGCTTGACGAAGAACGTGCCGCCGACCGAGGCCGCGATGCACACGCCGCCGATCACCAGCGGCAGCATCATCAGCGTGCTGACGGCCGCGCCCGAGAAAAAGATCGCGCCGAGGAGCATGGTCGCCACCATCGCGACCACGTAGGTCTCGAACAGGTCGGCCGCCATGCCCGCGCAGTCGCCGACGTTGTCGCCCACGTTGTCGGCGATCACGGCCGGGTTGCGCGGATCATCCTCGGGGATGCCGGCCTCGACCTTGCCGACCAGATCGGCGCCGACATCGGCCCCCTTGGTGAAGATGCCGCCGCCGAGGCGGGCGAAGATCGAGATCAGCGAGCCGCCGAAGGAGAGCGCGATCAGCGCCTCGAGGATCACGCGCTGCTCGACGCCGGCGCCCGCGAGGATCGCCCAGTACACGACCACGCCGAGCAGGCCGAGGCCGACGACCAGCAGCCCGGTGATCGCGCCGGCCCGGAACGAGAGGTCGAGCGCGGGCTGAAGCCCCTGCCGCGCCGCCTCGGCCGTGCGGACATTCGCGCGCACCGAGACGTTCATGCCGATATAGCCGGCGGCCCCCGAGAGCACCGCGCCGATCACGAAGCCGATCGCCGACCAGAGCGACAGCAACGCGCCGAGCAGCACCGTCACGACCACGCCGACCATCGCGATCGTGGTGTACTGGCGGTTCAGATAGGCCTGCGCGCCCTGCTGCACCGCCGCCGCGATCTCCTGCATCCGCGCGGTCCCGGCCGGCGCGGCGAGCACGATCTTGCCCGCGTAGGCGCCGAAGCCCACGGCCAAGAGGCCGCAGACGATCACGAGGATGAACTGGAAAGTCATCATGGGCGGCATCCGATCCGGTGCTGGTCGTTCATGGCGCGGCGTGCGCGGCGGGCGCGCCTCCCGGCCCCCGGGCATGTCACGGCGCCGCGAGGCGGGCGGGGTATGCCAGACCTCTCCCGGAGGCGCAATCCGGCCCGGGGAGCGGCCGGGCTCAGGCCGGCCGGAGCTGCGCCGCCGAGCGTTGCCGTGCCAGCCAGGCGAGCGCCAGGAGGGCGACGATCAGCGCCGGGATCACGGCGAGGTTCAGCACCGCCCATCCGAACAGGTGGTGGATCGCGCCCGACGCGACCGAGGTGATCGTGACGGAGCCGAACACGATCACGTCGTTCGCGGCCTGCGCCTTGGTGCGCTCGGCCGGCGTGTGCGAGGCGGTGAGCAGCGCGGTCGCGCCGACGAACATGAAGTTCCAGCCGACCCCGAGCGCCACCAGCGCCACCCAGAAATGCGCGAAGCTCGCCCCCGAGAGGGCCACGGCAGCGCAGATGCCGGTCAGCACCGCGCCGGTGCCGATCACGCGCAGCAGGCCGAATCGCGCGATCAGATGGCCGGTGACGAAGGAGGGCGCGAACATGGCCGCCGCATGCCATTGGATGATCGTCGCGCTGTCGCTGACGGTGAAGCCGCACAACATCATTTCGAGCGGGGTGACCGCCATCAGCAGGTTCATCGTGTCCCAGCCGACCACCGCGCAGAGGATCGCGACGAACACCCCGGGCCGGCGCAGGATCGGGCCGAGCCTGACCGGGGCCGAGCCCGCGGGGTGCGGCGCCGGCGGCAGGCGCATCGCGGTGACCAGCAGCGCCGTCAGGATCGGGATCGCGGCGAAGGCGAGATAGGTGCCGGCGAACAGCACAGGCGCGAACAGGTCCTTGGTCAGCTTGACCACAGTGGGGCCGAGGAAGGCGCCGATCACGCCGCCCGCCATCACCAGGCTGATCGCCTTCGGGCGGTAGGCGGGTTCGGCGACCTCGGCGGCGGCGAAGCGGTAATACATCGAGATGCCGAAGCCGGCGCCCGAGAACACGCAGCCCAGCAGGAACAGCCGGAACGAGCCGATCCAGAGCGCGGAGAAGAACACGCCCATCGCGATCAGGGACGCGGCCGCGCCCGTGAGGAATCCAGCATAACGTCCGAGCCTGCCGAAGATCACCGCGCCCGGGATCGACACCGACATGGTCGCCAGCATCTGCACGGCCATGGGCAGGGTGGCGAGCGCCTTGTCCTCGGCGAGCGCGTGGCCGATCAGCGCGGCCATCGCCACCTGCCCGGTCATCGCCGACTGGTTCAGCGCCTGGGCGAGGAACAGCAGCCCGACCGTGCGCTTCGGCTCGCGGAGCCTGATCATCGGATGTGGCTCCAGCCGGTCTCGGTGAGCCGGAGCGGCGCGCCATCGCGCAGCACGCGCACTTCGGTCTCGCCGGGCGCGATCATCCGGCCGATGCGCGCGACCGGGATGCCGACCGCGGTGGCGATGCCCGCGAGCATGACGGCCTCCGACTCGGGCGCGGTGAACACGAGCTCGTAGTCATCACCACCCGTCAGGCAGCGCGCGAGCAGCGCCGGATCGGCCGCGACCGCCGCGCGCGCGGCCTCGGACAGCGGTACCGCCTCGGCGTCGAGCTCCGCCGAGAGTCCGGCCGCGCGGCAGAGATGGCCGAGGTCCTGCACCAGACCGTCCGAGACATCGAGACAGGCGGTGGCGATGCCGGAGAGAAGCCGTCCGAGCAGCAGGCGCGGCCGCGGCAGGCGGTAGCGTTCGGCGAGCGCGTCGCGCTGCACCTCGGCGAGTTGCGGCAGCCGATCCGTCAACGCAAGCAGCCCGAGCGCACCGTCGCCGATGGTGCCGCTGACCCATACGGCATCGCCGAGGCGCGCGCCGGCCCGCGTCAGCGCGCGCCCCGGCGCGACACTGCCGACGACCGTCAGCGACAATGTCAGCGGCCCCGGCGTCGAGACCGTATCGCCGCCGAGCAGACCGCAGCCAAAGCTGCGCTGGTCCTCCTTCAATCCGCGCGCGAACGCGTCCAGCCACTCGGGCGTCATGTCCGGCGGCAGCGCCGTGGTCATCAGATAGCCGAGCGGCTCGGCACCCATCGCGGCGAGATCCGAGAGGTTCACGCGCAGGAGCTTGCGGCCGATCGTGTCGGGCGGATCGTCGGGCAGGAAATGCACGCCCGCGACCATCGCGTCGGCCGCCAGCACCAGCGTGCGCCCCGGCGGCGCATCGAGCAGGGCGGCATCGTCGGCGAGGGCGAGCGCGCCCGGCACGCCCTCGGCGAGCGGGCGGAAATGCCGGGCGATCAGGGCGAACTCTCCGGGCAGGGCCATCAGGCGCCCGCCCGGTCCTGTTCGAACTCCTGCGCGCGCATCAGCCGCGCGAGGCGGTCGAGCACGCCGTTGGCGAAACGCGGCTCGTCGCCCGAGAAGAATCCGTGGGCGATGTCGAGATACTCGTTGATCACCGCGCGCGCGGGCGCCCCGGCGGCGTCGAACAGCTCGGCGGCGGCGGCGCGCAGGAGCGCGCGCAGCACCGGGTCGAGCCGCTCCATAGGCCAGTCCTTTGCGAGGGCAGCCGAGATCGCGCCATCGAGCGCCTCGGCGTTGACCGCCCAGCCGCGCACGATCGCGGCGAGCAGCGGCACATGCGCGCCCGGCGCCCTGCCCTCCTCCACGGCGGCCTCGGCGAGCGGCGCGGCCTCGGCGCCGGCCACACGGTGGCGGACGAACTCGTCGAGCGCGGTCTCCGGGCTGATCCCGGCGTGCTCGGCCTGATAGAGCGCCTGCACGGCCGCAAGCCGCGCGGCGGTGCGCGGACGCCCGGGCGGGGTGCCGCGCTTCGGTCGCGCCATCAGACCCCCCAGCGCCGCGCGAGCGCGACCTGCGCCAGCACGGCCTTGGCCGCCTCCGCGCCCTTGTTCATGTCATCGTCGCGCGCGCGCGCCTCCGCCTGCGCCTCGTCATGCACGGTCAGCACACCGAACGCGACCGGGACGCCGAACTGAACCGTCAGGTCCATGATGCCGCGCGCGGCCTGGGTGCAGATGTGCTCGTAGTGGTCGGTCTCGCCCCGCACCACACAGCCCAAGGCAATGAAACCGTCCCACCGGGGCCCACCCGTCCTGGCCATCGCCTTCAGCGCGAGCCGCACCGCGCCCGGCAGCTCGAAGGCGCCGGCGACCTGCACCACCTCGTGCGTCGCGCCGGCCTCGTCGAGCACGCGCGTCGCGCCGCGCAGCATGCCGGCCGCGATCCCGGCGTAGTACGGCGCCTCGACGATCAGGACATGCGGTGCGGTCACGGTCGCTCCTCGCGCGGGATCGGACGATGCTCGACGATCGAGAGCCCGTAGCCCTCGAGTCCCACGATCGTCCGCGGGTGGTTGGTCAGCAGCGCCATCTCGCGCACGCCCAGATCGAGCAGGATCTGCGCACCGACGCCGTAGTCGCGCAGCTGCGGCGTCCCGCCATTGGCCGCACGCAGCACGCGTTCGGAGATCGCTGTCGGACGCGGCTCGCGGATCAGCACCACCACACCCCTGCCCTCGCGCTCGATCATCCGCATCGCCGCCGCAAGGTCCGAGCCGCCGCGATCTCCGAGCACATCCGTCAGCACGTTGAGCGCATGCATGCGCACCAGCACCGGACCGGGTGCCGCGATGTCGCCCTTCACCAGCGCGATATGCTCGGCGTACTCGACCGTGTTGACATAGACGATCAGACGGAACGTGCCGCCATGGACGCTGTCGATCACGGTCTCGGCGCGCCGTTCCACCAGGCGCTCGGTGCGGCGGCGATGCGCGATCAGGTCCGCGATCGTGCCGACCTTCAGCCCGTGATGCTGGGCGAAGGCGATCAGGTCCGGCAGCCGCGCCATGGTGCCGTCGTCGTTCATGATCTCGCAGATCACGCCGGCGGGATTGAGCCCCGCCATGCGCGCGAGATCGACCGCGGCCTCGGTGTGGCCCGCGCGCACCAGCACGCCCCCCTCGCGCGCGAGCAGCGGAAACACATGGCCCGGCGTGGTGATGTCGTTCGGCCCTTTCGTCGGGTCGATCGCCACCGCGATCGTGCGCGCGCGGTCGGCCGCCGAGATGCCCGTGGTGATGCCCTCGCGCGCCTCGATCGAGACGGTGAAGGCGGTGTGGTGGCGCGAGGCGTTGGACTGCGCCATCAGCCGGAGCCCGAGCTGCTCGACGCGCTCGCCGGTGAGCGCCAGGCAGATGAGCCCGCGGCCATGCTTGGCCATGAAGTTGATCGCGGCCGCGTCAGCGAACTGGGCGGGAATGACGAGGTCGCCCTCATTCTCGCGGTCCTCATCATCGACCAGGATGAACATCCGCCCCGCCCGCGCCTCGGCGAGAATCTCCTCGGTCGGCGAGAGCGCGTCGGTCCAATGGATGCGCGTGGTCTCCACGCCTAGCTCCTGGCATCCAGCAGCCGCGCGAGGTAGCGCGCGACCAGATCGACCTCGATGTTCACGGGATCTCCGGGCTTCATCCGGCCGAAGGTGGTGACGCTGGCCGTGTGGGGAATGATGTTGACCCCGAAGGCATCGGCGTCAACGTCGTTCACGGTCAGGCTGACCCCGTCCACCGCAACGCTGCCCTTCGGCGCGATGAATGGCATCAGGTGCGGCGGCGGGCGGATCCGCACCCGGGTGCTGCCGCCCTCGGGGATCGCCTCCGCGACCGTGCCGACCCCGTCGATATGGCCCTGCACCAGGTGCCCGCCGAGTTCGTCACCGAGGCGGAGCGAGCGCTCCAGGTTCACGGCCGTGCCGGGCCGCCAGCGGCCGATCGTGGTCTTCGACAGCGTCTCGGCCGAGGCGTTGAAGGCGAGCGTGCCCTCGTCCTTCTCCACCACCGTCAGGCAGCAGCCGTTGCAGGCGACCGAGGCGCCGAGCGCGATCCCGCCCGTGTCCCAGGCGGTGGCGATGACGATGCGCAGGTCGCGCCCCTGGCCCGCGGGCTCGACGGTCCGGACCGTGCCGAGATCGGTGACGATCCCCGTGAACATCGCGCTACTCCCGTTCCAACAGCGTCAGACGATCGGGCCCCGCGGTCAGGCTGTCCACGACGCGGAACCGGGGCATCGCGTCGAGCCCGGCGAGCCCCAGCGCCTCGATCCCGGACACCGAGTCTCCGCCGAGCACGCCGGGGGCATGGAACCAGGCGAGCCGATCCACCACGCCCGCGCGGAGCAGCGAGGCGGCGAGCCGCGCGCCGCCCTCGACCAGCACGCGGGTGATGCCCCGTTGCGCGAGCGCCCGCAAGGCCGCGCGCGGTTCCGGCTGGCCGTTCGGGTCGGCGGGGATCGAGATGACCGTGACGCCGCAATCGGTGAAGGCGGAGACGCGGTGCCGGTCCGCGCCCTGGGTGGTCAGGATCCAGGTGGGCGTGGCGCGCGCGGTGGCGGCGAGCACGGAGGTGAGCGGCAGGCGGAGGCGCCCGTCGGCGACGATGCGCACAGGGCCCGCGTGCCCGGGCGGGACGAGGCCGGGGATGCGCACGGTCAGCGCCGGGTCGTCGGCGAGCGCGGTGCCCGATCCGACCATCACCGCGTCGTGACGCGCGCGCAGCCGATGCGCGAGGCGGCGCGCTTCCGGCCCGGTGATCCAACGGCTCTCGCCCGAAGCGGCCGCGATGCGCCCGTCCAGCGTGGTGGCGAGCTTGAGCGTGACCAGCGGACGGCCTGCGCGCACGCGCGAGAGGAACCCGGCGTTCAGCCGCGCGGCCTCGGCCTCCAGCACGCCCTCGGTCACCGTGATGCCGGCGGCGCGCAGCCGGTCGAGGCCCTCGCCGTTCACGCGCGGGTCGGGATCGCGCAGCGCGACCACCGCGCGCGCGATGCCGGCGGCGATCAGCGCATCGGTGCAGGGCGGGGTGCGGCCCCAGTGGCAGCAGGGTTCGAGCGTGACATAGGCGGTCGCGCCCCGGGCCGCCTCGCCGGCCCGGGCCAGCGCCTCGGTCTCGGCGTGGGGCCGGCCGCCGGGCTGGGTCCAGCCGCGACCGACTACCGCGCCGTCGCGCACGATCACGCAGCCGACCGCCGGATTGGGCGCGACATTGCCCAGGCCCCGGCGCGCGAGCGCAAGCGCGGCGCGCATATGCGCGATGTCGTCGGGGGGGCTCATGAAGCATGGCCCTCACCCTGACCCTCTCCCACCGAGGCGGGAGAGGGAACCCGGTGGCGACGCTGCGTCCCCTCTCCCGCGTGCGGGAAAGGGTCAGGGTGAGGGCCGGTCACACCCGCTCAATCCCCGCGCCCATCGGCGAGCGCGCCAACGAACCGCTCGAAGTCCTTGGCCTCGCGGAAATCCCGGTACACCGAGGCGAACCGCACATAGGCCACCGGGTCGAGATCGCGCAGCACGTCCATCACCATCTCGCCGATCATCTTGGACGGGATCTCGCTCTCGCCGGAGGTCTCCAACTGGCGCTGGATGCTGTTGACGATGCGCTCGATCCTGTCGTCGTCGACGGGGCGCTTGCGGAGCGCGATGCGGATCGACCTGGCGAGCTTGTCGCGGTCGAAGGCGACGCGCCGTCCGTCGCTCTTCACCACCGTGAGTTCGCGGAGCTGCGTGCGCTCGACCGTGGTGAAGCGCTGGCTGCACGCCGGGCAGTAGCGCCGCCGCCGGATCGCCGCCCCGTCCTCGGTGGGGCGGGAATCCTTCACCTGGGTGTCGTCATGGCCGCAGAAAGGACAGCGCATCGGCGGCTCAGGCGCGATAGACCGGGAAACGCGCGCAGAGCGCCTTCACCCGCTCGGCCACCGCACGCTCGGCCGCATCGTTCGACCCGTCATTCGACTTCGCGAGCCCGTCCAGCACCTCGCCGATCATCCGCCCGACCTCGCGGAACTCGGCCACGCCGAAGCCGCGCGTGGTCGCCGCCGGCGAGCCGAGCCGGATGCCGGACGTAACCATGGGCTTGGCCGGATCGAACGGCACCGCGTTCTTGTTGCAGGTGATATGGGCGCGTTCGAGCGACGCCTCGGCGGCCTTGCCGGTGAGGTTCTTGGGCCTGAGATCGACCAGGATCAGGTGACAGTCGGTGCCGCCCGTCACGACGCCGAACCCCTGGCCGAGCAGCTCGTCGGCCAGCGCCCGGGCGTTCTCCAGCACCTGCTTCTGATAGGCCCGGAAGGCGGGGGTCAACGCCTCGCCGAACGCGACCGCCTTGGCGGCGATCACGTGCATCAGCGGCCCGCCCTGGAGCCCCGGGAACACGGCCGAGTTGATCTTCTTCCCGAGCGCCTCGTCGTCGGAGAGGATCATGCCGCCGCGCGGACCCCGCAGCGTCTTGTGCGTGGTGGTCGTGACCACGTGGGCGTGCGGGAACGGGCTCGGGTAGATGCCCGCCGCGATCAGCCCGGCGAAGTGGGCGACATCCGCCATCAGGTACGCGCCCACGCTGTCGGCGATCTTGCGGAATGCCGCAAAATCAATCGCTCGCGGGATGGCGCTGCCGCCGACCACGATCATCTTGGGGCGGTGCTCCGCGGCCAGCCGCGCGACCTGGTCCATGTCGATCAGGCTGTCCTCGCGCCGCACGCCGTAGGTCACCGCCTTGAACCACTTGCCCGAGAGGTTCACCGCGGCGCCGTGCGTCAGGTGCCCGCCGGCGGCGAGGTCCATGCCGAGGATCGTGTCGCCCGGGCTCAGCAGCGCCAGCATCACGGCCTGGTTCGCCTGCGCGCCCGAATGCGGCTGGACGTTGGCGAAGGCGCACCCGAACAGCTTGCGCGCGCGCTCGATCGCCAGGGTCTCCACCTTGTCCACCTCGACGCAGCCGCCGTAGTAGCGCCTTCCCGGATAGCCCTCGGCGTATTTGTTCGTCATCACCGAGCCCTGGGCTTCCAGCACCGCCGCCGAGACGATGTTCTCCGAGGCGATCAGCTCGATCCCGTCCTGCTGGCGCGCGAGTTCGCCCGCGATCGCCTCGGCCACAGCCGGATCGACCTCGGCGAGCGGGGCGGTGAAGAAGCGCGTGCGGCTCTCGGCGGGTGTGGCGACGTTCATCGGGTGGCCTCCAGGACAGGCGTCAGCTTGGCGAGGCGGCGGTCGTGCCGGCCGCCCTCATACGGCGTGGCGAGGAAGGCGCGCAGCGCATCGAGCGCGGGCTCGACGCCGGTCATGCGCGCACCCATCGCCAGCACATTGGCGTCGTTGTGCGCGCGGGTGAGCCGCGCGCCGGTGGCGTCGTGCACCAGCGCGCAGCGGATCTCCGGATGGCGGTTGGCCGCGATCGACATGCCGATGCCGGTGCCGCACACGAGCACGCCGAAGCGCGCGCGGCCCTCGGCCACCGCGCGGCACACGGCATGGGCGAAGTCGGGGTAGTCGACCGAAACCGTCCCGTCCGTGCCGAGATCCAGCACCTGGTGGCCCATCTCGCGCAGCGCCTCGGCGAGCGCCGCCTTCAGCGGAAAGCCGGCGTGATCGGCGCCGATCGCGACCGCTGGTTTGGTTCCTGTCTCGGCCATCGGGGGAGTCCTCGCGCCCGCATCCCGGCGGGCCGGCGCGTCATACCACGGGCTGCGGAGGCGGGGAAACCGGCACACAAGACATGGCTGGACGGAGGCTCATCACGATAAAACCGGAAATATGGTTGCATTTGTCGAAGCGCCGTGTCATAGTATTATTATGACGCTCGAGGAGGCCGCCGACACCCTCGCCCAGCTCGGCAACCGTGCCCGGCTGGAGATCATGCGCCTGCTGATCAAGGCCGGCCCGGATGGACTGACGGTAGGCGAGATCCAGGCGCATCTCGGCATGCCGGCCTCCACCCTTGCCTTCCATCTGCGCGGGCTCGTCTCCGCCCATCTCGTCACCCAGACGAAGGATGGCCGCACCG
Organism: Elioraea tepidiphila DSM 17972; assembly: GCF_000378465.1. Classification (GTDB taxonomy): domain Bacteria; phylum Pseudomonadota; class Alphaproteobacteria; order Acetobacterales; family Acetobacteraceae; genus Elioraea; species Elioraea tepidiphila. Next base: position 32,004 of record NZ_KB899938.1, on the reverse strand, counting down.
TGCTCTGCCGCCCCTGCTTCGAGGCGCTGACCGACGTGATCGCCTTCCTGCGCCAGGAGTGCTGCACCGGTCTGCCGGCCGTGGAGGACGCGTCGCGCGATGCGGCGTGATCGTCTTGTGCCCGGAAATAACGACTTTTCTGGTCCTGTGGAGATGACCCGATGACCACGACCACCCCGGCGATCGACGCTGCGCTCCCACCGAAGCCGGACTGGCGCGCCCGGCTCCGCTGCGCCGACCGCGTATTGCTCGCGATCTCCGCCCTGCTGATCGTTCTGCTGATCGCTGCGCCGGGTCAGGCCGTCGCGAGCCTGCGCTTCCTCGCGGCCGCGCTCGCCTCGATCGCGCCGTTCCTCGCGATCTCGGTGCTGGTCGCGGGCTGGGCCAAGGCCACGGGCGCGGACCAGCAGGTCGCGCGCGCCTTCCAGGGTCGCGAGACGGTTGCGATCCTCGCCGCGGCCGGGTTCGGCGCGCTCTCGCCGTTCTGCTCCTGCGGCGTGATCCCGCTGATCGCGGGGCTGCTCGCCGCTGGCGTGCCGATCGCGCCGGTGATGGCGTTCTGGCTCGCGAGCCCGCTGATGGACCCGAACCAGTTCGCGATCCTGGTCGGCGCGATCGGGGTCGAGTTCGCGGTGGCCAAGACGGTCGCCGCCCTGGGGATCGGCCTGCTCGGCGGGTTCGGCACGCTCGCCATCGTCGGCGCCGGGGGGCTTGCCGATCCGCTCCGCCCGACCGTCGGCCGGCCCTCGGCCTGCCGCGCCAAGCGCTCGCTCAAGCCGCCCGCCCCGGTCTGGCGCTTCTGGACCGAGCCCGAGCGCGCGCAGATGTTCGTCACCGAGTCGGGCCGGTCGGCTTGGTTCCTGCTGCGCTGGCTGTCGCTCGCCTTCCTGATCGAGAGCCTGATGGTGGTGTGGGTCCCGGGCGAGGCGGTCGCGCGGCTGCTCGGTGACGGCAACGCGTTCGCGATCCCGCTCGCGGTACTGCTCGGCGTGCCGGCCTATCTCAACGGCTTCGCCGCGATTCCGCTGGTCTCGGGGCTGATCGGGCTCGGCATGAGCCCGGCCGTGGGGCTGACCTTCATGCTCGCCGGTGGTGTCACCAGCATCCCGGCCGCCATGGCGGTGTGGGCGTTGGTCAAGCCCCGGGTGTTCGCCGCCTACCTGGCGTTCGCGGCGCTTGGCGCGCTCGCGGCCGGGTACGCGTTCATGGCCGTGATGGCCTGGGCCTGATAGCATGCGGAATGCTGGGGGCGATCGCAGGCGACATCATCGGCTCGCGGTTCGAGGGGCATGCGGCCCCTCGGCGCAGTTTTGCGCTGTTCCATCCCCGTTGCCGCTTCACCGACGACACCGTCTGTACGATCGCGATCGCCGCGGCATTGATGGGCGATCGCGACTACGCAAGCGCGTTGCGCGCATTCGTGCGGCAGCATCCGAATCGCGGCTATGCCAGTATGTTCCGGCGCTGGGCGCACACTGACCATGCCCCTGCCTACGGCTCCTGGGGCAACGGCGCGCCGATGCGTGTCTCAGCGGTCGGCTGGCTTGCCGCGGATGAGACCGAGGCGCTCGACGTCGCCGAGGCGCAGGCGGCGGTCACCCACAACCACCCGGACGCGATCGCGGCCGCGCAGGCGGTCGCGCTCACCATCCTGCTGGGGCGCCACGGCAAACCGGTGGAGGTGTTGCGCGAGCGGATCACCGCCCAGTTCGGCTACGATCTCACGCCGGAGACCGCGCTGAGGCCCGGGCGCTTCGACGTCTCCGCCGCCGGCACCGTGCCCCCCGCGCTTGCCGCGGTGTTCGAGGCAAGGGACTGGGAGGGCGCGGTGCGCACGGCCGTGGCACTCGGCGGCGATGCCGATACGCTGGGCTGCATTGCCGGTGCGGTCGCCGAAGCCGTGCATGGGCTGCCCGCCGACATTGCACGCACCGCCCGGGCCTATCTGTCGGAGGATCTCGACGCGGTGGTCACGCGGTTCGAGCCCTTCCTGCCCGTCCGCGCCTGAGTCCGCGCGCCCACCTCACCCGTCAGCTGTTCGTGTTCGTCAGCAGGTCGGCGACGCTCCCGTAGGTCGAGCCCGTGCCAAACCGTTTGATGAAGGTGTCGGCATCCTTGATGCCGATATCCTTGTAGGCGTTCGCCATCTCGTTCTGCACTTCGGCGACCTGCTTGCCCTTGGCGACAAACATCTTGGTCCAGGAGAACCACATCCGCTTCACCTGTTCCTCGGGATGCAGTTTCGCCATGCCGTCAGGGAAGTCGCATACCTTCGCCACGAAGGGCTGGGCGTCGATGCGATGGAAGCGGTGCGCCATCTTCGGCACCGTGTCGCTCTCGAAATTGACATGCAGGCCCTTGTCCGGATCGTAGTCGAGCCGCCAACGGTTGCCGCGTCCATTGGCTCCGTTCCCGTTGGTGATCTCCTCCTTGAACCCGACCACGAATCCCGCGCCCATCAGGTTTCTTGACCGCCCCTTGCCGAAATACGGGAACCGCATCTTGTCGGTGTCGATCGCCGGCATGTCGAGCGTTCCTCCCGGAGGATTGGGATTGGTCACCCCCTTCTGCCCCATGGCGATGCAGGTGATCACGTTAGTCAGGGTGGTGGACGCTGGCTTGCAGCGCGGGCAGACGAGTTCGGGCATGGCGGGCACTCCGTTACCACGGATGAAGCCTTGCCCAGTCCGGTGCAGAACGGCAACAGGAACCTGCTCCGGCCACCAGGCCCGTCGCGGCGGCGTGCGCCGGGGCCTCAGCGGCCCGTGCGCTCGACGAGCCAGGCGGGCACGCGCGCGATCGCATCCGCGCGTGCCGCGGGGTCGGTGCCGACATGCGCGGTGCCGTCGCCACGCACGGTGAATGCAAGCCCCGTGCGCAGCCTTACGCGCGCCCCCGGCGCGTCGAAGCCGTGATAGGCGCCGGGATAGCCGACATAGGTGACGACCGGCCCCGCCCGTTCGGCGAGTGCGCGGCAGGGCCCAGGCGGCGTCCAGTCATCGGCCTCGCCGATCAGCAGCAGGACCGGCGCCGCGGGGGCGAAGGACGGTGCGCGCAGCGTCCGCGAGCAGCCGGGATAGAAGGCGACGAATCCGGCAAATCCGGGCGCATCGGCGGTCGCGAGCACGGTCGAGCCACCATGGCTCCAGCCCATCAGAGCGATGCCGTCGGCCCGGACGAAGGGCTGGGCGGCCAGCCAGTCGCGTGCGCCCAGCGCATCCGCCCGCCGCTCGCGCCAGGGCAGCATGTGCCGCTCGCGCACCGCGCATTGCGGCCCCTGTCCGCGCGAGGTGAAACTCTCCGGCAGCAGAACGACGAAACCTGCTTCGGCGAGGCGCCTGGCCCAGTCGGCGTGGCGCGGATCGAGCCCGCCCGCGCGCGCATCGCGCCCGCCGCATCCATGCAGCAGGATCACCGCCGGATGCGGCCCCTCCCCCGCCGGTCGGATCAACACCGCGTTCAGCACGGTACCGTCCCGGGAGGTCAGATGCATAGTCTCGCCTGCCTCGGCATGCGCCGCCACGAGCAGCGCCGTCGCGAACACCAACAGCCGCATCCAAGCGATCATCGTCGTCCATCCAGCAGCCGCCGCAGCTTGGCCGCCGCCAGTCGCTCCACCATCGCCGGTGCATCCGCCGGCCCGGTGGCCACCGCCTCCAGCCCTGTTGCGGCATCAACCGCCGCCACCCGCAACCAGGCGCCGAACCGGCGGTGCTCGTAGATCACCTCGCGCCCGGGTAGCGGCTGCCGCCCGGCTGCCCTATCGTCGCGGCCATCCCTCACGGGCAACTCCGGGGAACACCGCCATGTCGCAGAGCCATCGTCCCGAGACCATCGTCCTGCACGCGGGCCACCGGCGCGATTCCGCCACCGGCGCCGTCGCCGTGCCAATCTACCAGACGACGTCCTATCAGTTCGACAGCACCGAGCACGCGGCGAACCTGTTCGCGCTGAAGGAGCTCGGCAACATCTACACCCGGATCATGAACCCAACCGTCGATGTGCTGGAGAAGCGCGTCGCGGCGCTGGAGGGCGGGGTGGCCGCGCTCGCGCTCGGCTCGGGCCAGGCGGCCACCACCTTCGCGGTGATGAATCTCTGCCGGGCGGGCGACAACATCGTCTCCTCGACCGATCTCTATGGCGGCACCTGGAATCTGTTCGCGAACACGCTGAAGGGCTTCGGCGTGGACGTCCGCTTCGTCGATCCGACGGATCCGGAGGCCTTCGCCCGCGCGACCGACGACAGGACGCGCTGCTATTACGCCGAGACGCTGCCGAACCCGAAACTGCACGTCTTCCCCGTGCGCGAGGTCGCCGAGATCGGCCGCAGGCTCGGCGTGCCGCTGATCATGGACAACACGGCCGCGCCCGTCCTGTGCCGCCCCATCGAACATGGCGCGGCGGTCGTGATGCACTCCACCACGAAGTGGATTGGGGGCCACGGCACCTCGATCGGTGGCATCGTCGTCGACGGCGGCAATTTCGATTGGGAAGCGAACGCCAGGCGCTTCCCGCTCCTGAACGAGCCCGATCCATCCTATCACGGCGCGGTCTGGACCCAGGCGGTGAAGCCCTTGGGCCCGATCGCCTACATCATCCGCATGCGGGTGATCCTCCTGCGGGACCTCGGCGCACCGATGAGCCCGTTCAACGCCTTCCTGTTCCTCCAGGGGCTCGAAACCTTGCCGCTGCGGATGGAGCGGCACTGCGAGAACGCGCTCAAGGTCGCCAATCATCTTGCCCAGCACAAGGCCGTCACGCGGGTGATCCATCCCTCGCTGTTCGAGGGCGAGCAGAGGCGTCGCGCCGAGGCCTATCTCAAGGGCGGCTATGGTGCGCTGATCGGCTTCGAGCTCGCCGGCGGCCGCGAGGCCGGGCGCCGGTTCATCGACTCGCTGAAGCTGCTGTACCACGTCGCCAATATCGGTGATGCGCGCTCGCTCGCGATCCACCCCGCGAGCACCACGCACAGCCAGCTCAACGAGCAGGAGCAGGCCGCGACGGGCGTGACGCCGGGCTATGTGCGCCTCTCGATCGGCATCGAGCACATCGACGACATCCTTGCCGATATCGACCAGGCGCTGGAGGCCGCGGCCGCGCCGGCGCGCAAGGCCGCGGAGTAGCACCGTGCCGCAACGCTACACGGGCCGATTCCCGACGGCGCGGCCGCGCCGCAACCGCCGCGACGACTGGACGCGCCGTCTGGTCGCCGAGCACACGCTGACCGCGGACGACCTGATCTGGCCGATCTTCATTCGCGAAGGCGTGGACGCATCCGAGCCCGTCGCCTCGATGCCTGGCGTGGAACGCCTCACCATCGATCGCGCCGTGCGGGCCGCCGAAGAGGCCGTGGCGTTGGGCATCCCTGCGATCGCGCTCTTTCCGGTCACGCCCTCTGAACTCAAGGACGAGGATGGCACGGAGAGCGGCAATCCGCAGAACCTGATGTGCCGGGCGGCCCGCGCCATCAAGGCGGCGGTCGGCGGTGCGATCGGGCTGGTCGGCGATGTCGCGCTCGACCCGTACACCTCGCACGGCCACGACGGCGTGATCCGCGACGGCTATGTCGCCAACGACGAGAGCGTGGCGATCCTGTGCAAGCAGGCCCTGGTTCAGGCCGAGGCCGGGATCGACGTGATCGCGCCCTCCGACATGATGGATGGACGGGTGGGCGCGATCCGGGCGACGCTCGATCAGGCCGGACTGATCCACATCCGGATCATGTCGTACGCGGCGAAATACGCCTCGGCCTTCTACGGGCCGTTCCGCGACGCGGTCGGCTCGGGCGGCGCGCTGAAGGGCGACAAGAAGACCTACCAGATGGACCCTGCGAACACCGATGAGGCGTTGCGCGAGGTCGCCATGGACATCGCCGAAGGCGCCGACATGGTGATGGTGAAACCCGGGATGCCCTATCTGGACGTAGTGAGGCGGGTGAAGGACGCGTTCGGCATGCCGACCTTCGCGTATCAGGTGTCAGGCGAATACGCGATGATCGCCGGTGCCGCGCGCAACGGCTGGCTGGATGGCGAACGGGCGATGATGGAGAGCCTGCTTGCGTTCAAGCGCGCGGGCGCCGATGGGGTGCTGACCTATTTCGCGCCTGCGGCGGCGAAGCTCCTCAGGAACCGATGAGCCCGGGGGCCAACGGTCCCCGGACCCTCCGTCACTTGTGCATGATGTCGTCGTTGGTCCAGACGATCTCCGACACGTAGGCGACGTTTGCCTTGCTCAGCCACTTGTCGCCCTTCTTCAACACGTGGCCGACCTGCCCCTCGGAGGTCAGGTCGAACAGCGCCTCGTAGTTCACCCCGTCGCTGCCGGCGCCGATCGACAGGCGGATGTCCGGGCGCGAGTTCTTGAAGCTGCACGGCAGCACGGGCGAGTGGCTTGCCTGATACTCGATCGCGAAGGTGATGGTGACGATGTCGTCCTTGGTGCCGATCTCGCCCTGATACACCCCGGCCCAGTCCCCGCTCGGGATGACGCGCTTTGCACCGGTCCAGAGGCCGCAGAGCTCGCCATAGACCTTGCGCTCGACCGTCGAGCCGATCGAGGCGCGGAAGAAGCGATGAGGCTTCGGGTTGTCGGCCAGGAACCGCTCCTCGAGCTTGAGGCCGAACTTGCCCGCGCTTTCGACGTCGAGTGCGCCGAGATGCTGGCCGGCACGCGCGGCCAGCCCGACGATCATGCCCTCGAACCAGAGGATCAACTGTTGTTGCTGCTGGGTGATCGCGGGCTTGAAACCATGCGTCCACGCCACGGGCTTGGCCATGTTGTCACCTCATGCCGCCGGAGTCCGATCCTCGCCGAACATCCTACACCACATGCGCTCCGCACCGACGCCGAGGCGTACAACGCAGGATGAAACGCCCGCGAGCGAGCCTCGCGGGCACGGATCGATGCGCTATATCGGCTTCATGCGACCGTGGCGACGCCGCGCCGCCCTGGTCGGACCTGCCGCGCTCGCCGTACCGTATGCAACCAGGGCGCAGCCGCTCGAACCGGCTTTGCTTGGCCGGGCGCTCGAGACTGCTGCGGGCCTGACGCCGCTGCACAGCCTGATCGTCGCGCGCGACGGCCGTATTCTCGTCGCGCGTCGCTTCGGCGGCCCGCCGCTCGACCGGCGGGCCAACATCAAGTCCGTGTCGAAGGCGGTGATCGTCGCACTCGTCGGCATCGCGATCGACCGCGGCGTGTTCACCGGCCTGGACCAGACCATCGCGCCGCTGCTCGCGGACCGGCTGCCGCGCAACCCCGACCCGCGGCTGCACGCCATCACGATCGACCACCTGCTGTCCATCTGCTGTCCATGCGCGCCGGGCTGGATCGCACCTCGTGCGTGAACTACGGACGCTGGGTCATCAGCCCCGACTGGGTGCGCCACGTGCTCTCCCGCCCCTTCGTCGCCGATCCGGGCGGGCCGATGCTCTACTCCACTGGCGACTCGCACCTGCTCGCCGCGCTGCTGACGCAAGCCACCGGGCGCAGTACCCTGGCGCTCGCGCGGGAATGGCTCGGGGCCCCGCTTGGCATCAAGATCCCGCCCTGGCCACGCGATCCGCAGGGCATCTATGTCGGCGGCAACGACATGCTGCTCTCGCCGCGCGACCTGTTGCGTTTCGCTGAGCTCCATCGGCTTGGCGGCGCATCGGCGGCACGCGGGTGCTGCGCGAGGACTGGATCCGTGCCTGCTGGACGCCGCGCACCGCCTCGCGCTTCACCGGCGCACCGCACGGCTATGCGTGGTTCCTGGCCGAAGTGAACGGATACCCGCGCTTCTACGCCTGGGGCTTCGGCGGGCAGATGATCCACATCGTGCCGCGTCTCGGCCTGAGCGTCGTCATGACCTCCGACCCGACCCAGCGTTCGGGCGGAGCGATGGGACATGCCGCGATCTGCATCGGCTGGTCGACGGCCTGCTGATCCCGTCCGCGGCATCAGCAGGCTGGGTCGATACGGGTGGCTGAAGCGTTCGCAGGACATGAGGCCTGGGAGATGATCCGCAGCGCCCGTCCCGGCACATCCGGTCATGCCCCGCCCTCGCTGAATGACCGCTGAAGGCCGTCGTGGTGCAACTTGCCCGCGTGAAGCCGCGGGCATATTGTTCTGTTCGGTCTGCACATCCGGGAGTATCTGCCATGTCCGGATCACCGCCACCGATCAACTACATGTTCACCGACGACATCGCGAAGAAGTTCCGCGATCGCGGCTGGGTACGCGGCTCGGGGGGCGATCTTTATTATAATGGGAACAATACGACCGAGCATCCGCATCTGCACCTGCGCATCCGGGGGAACCGTACCGTCAGGGTCGGCGGCGACATCCGCCTGGCCGTGTCCATGCTGGCCTGGAGCGACGGCCAGCAGGGCAGAGGTGGGGGCGGCTGGACCTACATCCGCGACGGGGAGATCTGCGACCAGAACTGGCGTCGCAATCAGCCGCCGGTCAGGAGTGGGGCGGTGATCGAGGAATTCGCGTGGATCATGGACTACTTCGCCAACGGCTGACGATTTCCGAGCGCGCAGCACGCGATTCTGGACCATGCCGGTTGCGCGCGGCGATCTGGCGGCATTCCCAGGTTCGCACTTCTGAACTGAAGCGTTTAGCGCCCTGGGCGGTCGGCGCGCCGATCGCGCGGCACTCCCCATGGGCACCACTATCACTCCGCGGCGCTGCGCAGCGCCGCCCCCGCGGCGAGCGGCGCAAGCGGCAGTGCTGCGGCCAGCATCGCCGCGAGCATCGCCAGGTGCGGCCGCACCGGCAGGCCGAGCGTCGCCGCCTCCACCGCCGCCGCACCGAAGATCAGCGCGGGGATCGCGAGCGGCAGCACAAGCAGCGGCAGCAGCACGCCGCCGCGGCGCGCGCCGAGCGTCAAGGCCGCCCCGGCCGTGCCGAGCAGCGAGAGCACACCCATGCCGAGCGCCAGCGCAGCGACCAACGCGGGGATCGCGCCGATCGGCAGGTTCAGCATGATCGCCCCGGCTGGTGCCGCGAGCAGCAGCGGCAGCGCGGTCGCAAGCCAGTGCGTCGCCGCCTTGGCCGCCGCGATCGCTGCCGGATGCAGTCCCGAGACCAGGAGCTGATCGAGCGTGCCGTCGTCGTAGTCCGCGCCGAGCAGACGGTCGAGCGGCAGCAGCGCCGCCAGCAGCGCGGCCACCCACACCACACCCGGCGCGATCCGGGCCAGCACGTTCGGGTCCGGACCGACCCCGAACGGGAACAATCCGCAGGCGAGCAGGAAGAACGCGACCGCCGCCAGCGTGTCGCCGGCATTGCGGCGCGCAAGCGCAAGGTCCTTCCGGATCAGCCCGAACATCGCCCTCATGCCGCAAGCCGAAGCTCGGTTGCGTCGTCCAGCGGCAGTGCTAGATGCGAGGACGCCACCACCATGCCGCCGCGCGCGCGATGGCCTGCGAGCACGCGCCCCAGCGTGGCCACGCCGGCGACGTCGAGCGCGACGGTCGGCTCGTCGAGCAGCCAGAGCGGGCGTGCCGCCCCCAGCACCAGGCGTGCGAGCGCCACCCGCCGGCGCTGCCCGGCCGAGAGGATGCGGACGGGGTGATCCGCCAGCCCCTCAAGCTCCAGCGCCGCGAGGGCAGCACCGGCGTCCCCCCCGATGATCCGCGCCTCGTGGCCGAGCGTCTCCGCCACCGTCAGCGCGGGCTTCAGCGCGTCCTGGTGCCCCACCAGCGCGAGCCGCGAGGCATGGGCGATACGGTCCTCCAGCGCCGGCCGCCCGTCCCAGAGCAGCGCGCCATCCGCCACCTGCCCGAGCCCCGCCAGAACCCGGAGGAGGCTCGTCTTGCCCGCGCCGTTCGGCCCGGTCAGCAGCAGCGCCCCACCCGGCGCCAGCACGAAGGAGACGGCGGCGAAGACGATCCGTCCCCCGCGCTCGCCCGCCAGTTCCTGCGCCTCGAACACCCCTGACCCTTCCGACCCCGCATGGACGCGCCCGCACCCTATGGTGTAAGCCCTGCTCCCGCAAAGACGCCCGGGCGCTGTGAGCCTTCTGGGCGCAAACGCGGAGCGAACCCATGAGCATGATCGGGCAGGACAGCCTGAAGACCCGCCGGACCCTGACGGTGGACGGCAAGAGCTATGCGTATTTCTCCATCGAGGACGCGGCCAAGGCCCTGGGCACCGACCTGACGCGCCTGCCCGTGACGCTGAAGATCCTGCTCGAGAACATTCTCCGCTTCGAGGACGGGCGCAGCTACAAGGTCGAGGACGCGAAGGCGATCGCCGAGTGGCTGCAGAGCGCGCACTCCGAGAAGGAGGTGCCGTTCCGCCCCGCGCGCATCCTGATGCAGGACTTCACCGGCGTTCCGGCCGTGGTCGACCTCGCCGCGATGCGTGACGGCATGATCAGGCTCGGCGGCAACCCGCAGAAGGTGAACCCGCTGGTTCCGGTCGATCTCGTCATCGACCACTCGGTGATGGTGGACTATTTCGGCAAGCCCGATGCGTTCCAGAAGAACGTCGAGGTGGAGTTCGAGCGCAACGTCGAGCGCTACACCTTCCTGCGCTGGGGCCAGGAGAGCTTCAACAACTTCCGCGTCGTCCCGCCCGGCACCGGCATCTGCCACCAGGTGAACCTCGAATATCTGTCGCAGGCGGCCTGGACCTCGGAGGAGAACGGCACGAGCTACGTGTTCCCCGACACCTGCTACGGCACCGACAGCCACACGACGATGGTCAACGGCATCGGCGTGCTTGGCTGGGGTGTCGGCGGCATCGAGGCCGAGGCCGCGATGCTCGGCCAGCCGATCGCGATGCTGATCCCGGACGTGATCGGCTTCCGCCTCGTCGGCAAGCTGCCCGAGGGCGCGACCGCGACCGATCTCGTGCTGACGGTCACGCAGATGCTGCGCAAGAAGGGCGTGGTGGGGAAGTTCGTCGAGTTCTTCGGCCCCGGCCTCGCCGAGCTGCCGGTGGCCGACCGCGCGACCATCGGCAACATGGCGCCCGAGTATGGCGCGACCTGCGGGTTCTTCCCGGTGGATGCGGCGACGCTGAAGTATCTCGAACTGACGGGGCGCGACGCGCACCGCATCAAGCTCGCCGAGGCCTATTGGCGCGCGCAGGGCATGTTCCGCGATGCGGACACGCCGGACCCGGTGTTCACCGACACGCTGGAACTCGACCTTTCCACCGTCGTGCCCTCGCTCGCCGGGCCGAAGCGGCCGCAGGATCGCGTGCTCCTCTCGGCGGCGAGCAAGTCGTTCAAGGAGGAGCTGACCAAGTCGCTCGGCGTGCCGGCAAACGATGTGGGCAAGCGGGTGAAGGTCGAGGGCACGAACTACGAGCTCGGCCACGGTGATGTGGTGATCGCCGCGATCACCTCCTGCACCAATACGTCGAACCCGTATGTCATGGTCGCGGCGGGGCTGGTCGCACGCAACGCGCACAAGCGCGGCTTGCAGGTGAAGCCCTGGGTGAAGACCTCGCTTGCGCCGGGCTCGCAGGTTGTCACCGAGTATCTGGAGAAGTCGGGCCTGCAGACCGATCTCGACGCGCTCGGGTTCAACCTGGTGGGCTACGGGTGCACCACCTGCATCGGCAATTCCGGTCCGCTCGACGACCACATCGCGGATGCGATCGAGAACGGCAAGCTGGTGGTGGCCTCGGTTCTGTCGGGCAACCGCAACTTCGAGGGCCGCGTGCACGCCAATGTGCGGGCGAACTACCTCGCCTCGCCGCCGCTGGTGGTGGCCTATGCGCTCGCCGGCACGATGAACATCGACATCACCACCGAACCGATCGGCACCGGCAGCGACGGCAAGCCGGTCTATCTGAAGGACATCTGGCCTTCGAACGCCGAGATCGCACAGGTCGTGCATGGCACGGTCAGCCGGCAGATGTTCCAGGCGCGCTACGGCGACGTGTTCAAGGGGCCGAAGCAGTGGCAGTCGATCGCCGTGGATGGCGGCGAGACCTATCGCTGGAATGACGGCTCGACCTACGTGAAGAACCCGCCCTATTTCGAGGGCATTACGATGACGCCCGCGCCGGTGGGCGACATCAAGGGGGCGCGCATCCTCGCGATGCTCGGTGACTCGATCACCACCGACCACATCAGCCCGGCGGGATCGATCCGCAAGGCCTCGCCCGCCGGCGAGTATCTGCTGGAGCGCCAGATCCGGCCGAACGACTTCAACAGCTACGGCGCTCGCCGCGGCAACCACGAGGTGATGATGCGGGGCACCTTCGCCAACATCCGCATCCGCAACGAGATGACGCCCGGCATCGAGGGCGGCGTGTCGAAGCACTATCCCTCGGGCGACATCGCGCCGATCTACGATGTGGCGATGCGCTACAAGGCGGAGGGCGTGCCGCTGGTGGTGATCGGCGGCAAGGAGTACGGCACGGGCTCGTCGCGCGACTGGGCGGCCAAAGGCACGGCGCTCCTCGGCGTCAAGGCCGTGATCGTGGAGAGCTTCGAGCGCATCCATCGCTCGAACCTGGTCGGCATGGGCGTGCTGCCGCTGGTGTTCACGCAGGGGATGGACCGCAAGACGCTGGCGCTCACCGGCGAGGAGGTGCTGGACATCCTCGGGCTGGCGGACCTGAAGCCGCGGATGGAGCTTGAGCTGGTGATCCACCGCCCCAATGGCGCAGTGGACAAGGTTCCTGTGCTCTGCCGGATCGATACGGTGGACGAGGTGGACTACTACCGCCATGGCGGCATCCTGCATTACGTGTTGCGCGGGATGGCGAAAGCGGCGTAGCGCCAAGTTCCAGGGATCGGGGTTTGGGGGAAGGGCCTTCCGGCCCTTCCCCCAATCTTTTCTGTGTTTGGGGCCAAGGGCCTTTGCCTCCAACCCCGTGAACGCACGCTCAGTCGAGCTGCAACAACTCGGCCTTCAGATACGCGCTTTCCGGCAGGTGCGGATGCACCGGATGGTCCGGCCCGGCGCCTGCCGACCGCAGCACGCGCCCCTCGCGGCCCGCGCGCGCCAAGCCACGCGCGACGCAGGTCGCGAACTCCTCGGCATTCACATGGTGGCTGCACGAGGCGACAAACAGGAACCCTCCCGGCGCGACGACGGCGGCCGCCAGCCGCGCGAGCTTCTCGTAGCCCTTCAGCGCCGGCCCATGGTCCTTGCGCGACTTGGCGAAGGCGGGCGGATCGCACACCACGAGGTCGTAGCGCGCCCCCTCCCCCGCCAGGCGCTCGAGCAGCCCGAACGCCTCCGCGCGCATGATCTCGATCCGCGCGGCGAGGCCATTCGCCCGCGCGGTCTCCGCCGCCAACGCCAGGGCCGGCTCCGAACGGTCGGCCAGCGAGACATGCTCCGCTCCCTCGGCCGCGCAGCGCAGGCCAAAGGCGCCGGTGTGGCAGTAGACGTCCAGCACCCGGCCACCACGCGCCAGCGCCGCCACGGCGTCACGGTTGAAGCGCTGGTCGTAGAACCAGCCGGTCTTCTGCCCGCCAAGGGGATCGACCGGGAACACGACTCCCCCCTCCTGCACGGTCACGCGCTCGGGCAGCGCGCCGGCCAGGACGGCCACCCGCTCGCCGAGCCCCTCGAGCGTCCGCGCCGGGCTGTCGTCGCGCGCCACCACCGCGACAGGCGCGAACAGGTCGGTCAGCGCGGCCAGGATCGCGGGCTCCAGCGCGGCCATCCCGGCCGTGTTGTGGCTGACCACGAACACGTCGCCGTAGCGGTCGACGACCAGCCCGGGCAGGCCGTCGCCCTCGGCATGGCAGAGGCGGTGGAACGGCGCGGCGAACAGCCGGGCCCTCAGGGCGCCGGCCCGCTCCAACCGTTCGGCGACGAATCCGCGGTCGATCACCGCTTCGGGGTCGCGCGACAGCCGCCGCGCCGCGATCAGGCTGCGCGGGTTGAAGATGAAGGTGCCCTCGGGCCGGCCGCCGGCGGCCTCCAGCCGCACCACGAGCCCCGCAGCGAGCTGACGCATGTCGGCCGACCAGTCGAGCTCGTTGGAGAAGACCCACGGATGACCGGCGCGCAGTCGCCGGTCATGGCCGGGGCGCAGGCGCAGGGTCACGCGGTCAGGAACAGGGTTGGTCACGCGCCAGACCATGGCGGCCGCATCGCTGATGAGCAATGCATCCCGTTTTGGGTTGTGCATTGCGTTGTCGCACGTCTATTCTCATCTTCGTGGGACGGTGAGGCGGTACGGCGCGACCGGGCCGCCATCCAATGAATGGCCCGGGAGTGCAGCGCCGCGATGGTCCATCCGGAAGCGCTACGCGTTGTCTCGCAGCGACTGGGCTCACTGCCCGCGCCCTGCGCGGGCTGCGACGTGCGGGAGCGCAATTTCTGCGCCGCCCTCGAACCGCAGGGGATCGCGGAGCTCACGCGCATCCTGACCGAGGCGCAGGTGCCGGCCCATGGCACGCTGTTCCGCGAGGGCGAGCCCGCCGAGTACGTGATGAACATCACGCGCGGTGCGGTGAAGCTCTACAAGCTCCTGGCGGACGGGCGGCGACAGATCCTTGGTTTCCGCTTCGCAGGCGACTTCATCGGCCTCACCGCCGGCGCCGACTACGCTTATTCGGTCGAGGCTCTGACCGAAACCCGTGTGTGCCGGTTCGCGCGGCGCAAGCTCGACATGCTGCGCGAGCGCATGGGGCGCATCGACAAGCGCCTGCTTGAGCTCTCGATCGACGAGCTCACGGCGACGCAGGAACAGCTCGTGCTGCTCGGCCGCAAGCATGCCGAAGAGAAGCTCGTCTCGTTCCTCCTGCTGCTCGGTCAGGGCCAGGTCCGGCGCGGCGAGCCGGGTGAGCCGATCGCCTTGCCGATGAACCGCAGCGACATCGCCGACTATCTCGGCCTCACGATCGAAACCGTCAGCCGCACCTTCACGGCCCTGCGCAAGCGGCGGCTCATCGCGCTCGATGACACCACGCATGTGCGCGTGCTCGATCGCGCGACGCTCGAGGACATGGCAGCCGGGTTGACCTGAGCCAAGCGGCTCAGCGGACGAAGACCCGGACCTCGGTGACCGACGCCTCGCGCGCGGTGGCGGCCGACAGCGACACCCGGTCCGACGGCAGCCCCATCTCGACGAGGCTGCGCACCACGCCCTCGGCCTGGCGGCGCGCATCGTTCGCGGCACGCGCCTGATCGGCCGGTTCGCCGCGCGCCGGGGCAACGCCCTGCACCTCGAACTGCACCCCCGGGTTGCGGTCCAGCGCCGCTGATACCGCGTCGTAGAGGGGCTGGCGGTAGGCGACGTCCGGGCGATCGAAGCGGATCGTCACGAGCGGGCGGCGCTGCGCCGCGGCTGGTACCGGCCGCGTCGGCAGCGCCGTCGGCGTGGCGGCGACCCGGGTGGACAACGGCGCGCCGTACATCCGCCCGCTGTTGATCGACAGCGCCAAGCTGCCCATGGTGCGCCGCTCCGACGCCACGGTCGCGGACTGGCGGCTGACATCGTCGGCGATCTCGTTCAGCACCCGTTCGATCGCGACGATGGTGCGGTTGGTGTCATCCTCCAGCAGATCGAGATTGCGGTGGTCCTGGTCGATGCCGCCCGAGAGCCGGTAGGCGGAGCGGATCGAGTTCTGCAGGAAGCTCGCGGTCGAGGCATTCGCGGCTGCGCGCGTGGACAACGCCGAGAGCCGCCCGACATTCTGCTCGAGCTGGCCGAGCAGTCCCTGCGCCTCGTTCCACGATGAGATCAGTTCCGGGTTGCCCGGCGTGGTCCCGACCTGAAGCCGCGCGGTGATGCCGGCGACGAGCGTCTGATAGCGTGCGGCGAGATCGGCGATCGCGGCGCGCGTGGTGCGGAACTCCTGCGCCGTGCCGTTCACAGCGGATTTGAGCGCGCCAAGCTCGGCGCCGAGCTGCTGCACCCGCGAATCCACCACCGTGCCGGTGGGCGTCAGCCGCGGCGGGGCGGTCGCCAACGCCGCCATCTCCTCCGCCGAGGGCGGAATCTCGATCCGCTGCACCGGCGCCTCGCTGTGCTGGAGCATCTGGCAACCGGACAGCGCCAACCCGAGCGCGACCAGGGCGAGAGGCGGGGGGCAGCGGAGCGGCTTCACGGTGGCGCGGGTCCCCAAGGGTCGGAGGGCGGTCGCGAGCGGGCGGGCGAAGGAATGCAACCTCTAGCAGAGGGTTCGGCGGCAGAGGAAGGCCCGAGGCCCGGTTTTCCGCCCTCCACCGCCAGATGCGCGGCCAAGGGTTGCGGAGGCGGCACGCACCGGCAAGATGGGCCGAGCGACAAGGAGCGGACGATGGGTGTGTTCGCCGGCAATGTCCGGATCGACGAGCGGCGACTGTGGGATCTCCTGATGGAAATGGCGCGAATCGGCGCCACGCCGAAGGGCGGTGTGCGGCGACTCACCCTGTCCACGGTCGACAAGGAGGGACGGGACCGGTTCCGCGCGCTCTGCGAAGCCGAGGGGCTGACGGTGAGCGTCGATGCGATCGGCAACATGTTCGCGCGGCGTGAAGGCCGCGACCCCGCGCGCAAGCCGGTGATGTTCGGCAGCCATCTCGACAGCCAGCCCTCGGGCGGCAAGTTCGACGGCGCGCTGGGCGTGCTGGGCGGGCTGGAGGTCATCCGCACGCTGAACGAGCGGGGGATCGAGACCGAGGCGCCGCTGATCCTCTGCAACTGGACCGACGAGGAGGGAAGCCGCTTCGGCCACTCCCTGATGGGCTCGGGCGTGTGGGTGGGCGGGATCGCGCTGGAGAAGGCCTATGCGCTCGCCGACACCGAGGGGATGACGGTCGGCGAGGCGCTGGAACAGATCGGCTACAAGGGCGACCAGCCTGCCAGCGCCTTCGCGGCCGATGCCTATTTCGAGCTCCACATCGAGCAGGGCCCGATCCTGGAGGCCGAAGAGAAGACCATCGGCATCGTCACCGGCGCGCAGGCCATGGCCTGGTACGATCTCGCGCTCACCGGCTGGGAGAGCCATGCCGGCACCACGCCGCCCTCGCGGCGCAAGGATGCGCTCGTTGGCGCGGCGCGGGTGATCGACCTCGTCGATCGGCTGATGCGCGAGCAGGGCGAGGACGGACGCGGCACGGTCGGCTATCTCGCGGTCGAACCGAACAGCCGCAACGTGGTGCCGGGCAAGGTGACGTTCTCGGCCGAGTTCCGCCACCCATCGGATGCGGTGATCGATGCGCTGGATCGGCGTTTCGAGACCGAGGCGCGCGCGATCGCGGCCGACCTGAAGCTCGATCTCTCGCTCTCGCGGATCTTCCGCTATCCGGCACAGCCCTTCGACCCGGCCTGCGTCGCGCTGGTGCGCGAGGCGGCGGCGCGGCTCGGCTACCCCGCGCGCGAGATCGTCTCCGGTGCCGGACATGATGCCTGCGCCGTCGCGCGCATCATCCCGACGGCGATGATCTTCGTGCCCTGCAAGGACGGGCTCAGCCACAACGAGGCCGAGAGCATCCTTCCCGAGCACGCCGCCGCCGGTGCGCAGGTGCTGTTCGAGGCCGTGCTGGCGCGCGCCAACCGCGTGCTCTGATCCCGAGGAATCCCGCAATGCTGCATGTCATCGCCACTGTGACGCTCGCCGAGGGGGGGTTCGAGCCCTGGAGCCGCGCCTTCGCCGAGGTCCGCCCCGCCGTGCTGGCCGAGGACGGCTGCGAGGCCTACGAGGCGACGCTGGAGCAACCGGGCGTGCTCGGCGCCCAGAGCCCTCTGCCGCCCGACACCGTGGTGATCGTCGAGCGCTGGCGGGATGCGGCGGCCTTGCAGGCGCACAGCACCGCGCCGCACATGACGGCCTACCGCGCCGCCGTGAAACCCTATGTCAAGGGTGTGGCGATCCACGTTCTGCGCCCGCTCTGATGACCCCTTCCTGCTCCGAATGCGTCACTGACCCAACCGTCAGGGAGAGAACGATGCGCCCAATCGCGGCCGCCCTGTCCGCCCTCCTGCTCGCCGCCCCTGCCGCCGCGCAGGAGATCGCGGTGCGCGAGATCGGCAGTTTCCACATCGGCGGGCGGACCGCCACGCTGGAGGGGCTGCCGACCCAGGAGATCACCTTCACCGCCGGCGCGCCGCCGTTCCGCTACGACCCGAACGGGCAGTTCCAGGTCGAGCAGATGTATGTCCAGTACGTGCGGCTCGCGAACCCCCGCGCGCGCTATCCGCTGCTGATGTGGCATGGCGGCGGGCTGACCGGCGTCACCTGGGAGACCACGCCCGACGGTCGGCCCGGCTGGCAGATGGCGTTCCTGCGCGCGGGTCATGACGTCTATGTCTCCGATGCGGTCGAGCGTGGCCGTTCAGGCTGGGCGCGCTTTCCTGAGATCTTCCCCACCGCGCCGATCTTCCGCTCGCTTGCCGAGGGCTGGCACCTGTTTCGTGTCGGCCCCGCCGACGGCTGGAACCCGGACCCGGCGCAGCGGCGCGCCTATCCGACCACCCAGTTCCCCGTGGCGGCCTGGGACCAGTTCGGCAAGCAGTCCGTGCCGCGCTGGGTCACCACCGATCCGGCGATCCAGGCGGCATACAACGCGCTCGTGCAGCGCGTCTGCCCTTGCGTGATCATGGTGCACAGCCAGGGCGGCAATTTCGGCTTCAACGCCGCCCTCGCCGCCCCCGACAAGGTCAAGGCGCTGATCGCGATCGAGCCCTCGGGGGCGCCCGACCCGGCGCGCGCGGATGCGACGGTGCTGAAGGACGTCCCGCATCTCGTCGTGTGGGGCGACTTCATCGAAGGTCATCCGCTGTGGACGCGGCTGGTCCCGAATGTCACGCGCTGGCAACAGGCGATCACGGCGGCAGGCGGGCGTGCCGACACGCTCGACCTGCCGAAGGAGGGCATTCCCGGCAACAGCCATATGCTGATGATGGACCGCAACAGCGACGCGATCGCGGCCCGCATCCAGGCCTGGATGGACCAGCGCGGGCTGATGCGGTGAGCGCCCCCGCGGTCCCGCTGTTCGATCCTGCGGCTTTCCGCATCGGACCCGGGATCGCACATCTCTGCGCTGGCGGCGAAACTCCGTTCCTGCTCCGGCACGACGAGGCGCTGCGGCGCTACGCGGTCGACAAGAGCAACGGCGAGGCCGGCCGCCACGCCCAGGAGGCGGAGGTGGAGCGCGCCCGCGCCCTCGCCGCCGCCCTGTGGGGTGTGGCGGTGGAGGATATCGGCTTCGTCTCCTCGGTCGCCGAGGGCGTCTCGATGCTGATCGAGAGCATCGACTGGCGGCCGGGCGATAACGCCGTGTTCGACGCGAACGAGTATCCCTCGGTGATCGCCCCGCTGCTGGTCGCGGGCGCGGCCGAGGTGCGGCTCGCCTCGGCCGAACGCCCGATGGCGAGCCTGGTGGACGGCCGCACGCGGCTGATCGGCGCGAGCCATGTCTCGTACCTGCACGGCGCGCGGGCCGATCTGCCGGCGCTGCGCGCGCTCGCCGACCGCGTCGGCGCGCTGCTGGTGGTCGATCACACGCAGGCCGCAGGCGCGATGCCGATCGCCGCCGCGATCGCCGACTTCGCCTTCGCCGCGACCTACAAATGGCTGCTCGGCATGACCGGCGTGGCCGTCGCCTACTGGAACCGCGCGCGCCAGCCCGGCTGGGCGCCGCGCACGGCCGGCTGGCACTCGCTCGGCGGCACGGCACGTCCGCGCTGGGATCAAGTACCCGCGCTGCGGCCGGACGCGATGCGGTTCTGCCGTGGCAATCCCGCGCACGGGCCGGTCTATGTGCTGGCGGGCGCGCTCGACTACCTGCGCGACTTCGACCCGTCAGCGGTGCAGCGGCACATCCAGGGCTGCACCACGGCCCTGCTCGCCGGTCTCGCCGAACTCGGCATCGCCAGCACCACGCCCGCGGACCCCGCGCATCACGGCGCCTCGGTCTGCTTCGAGAGCCCGAACGCAGAGGAGATCACCGCGCGGCTCGCCGAACGGGGCGTGCTGGTGTGGAACGGCCGCGGACGCGTGCGCATCAGCGTGCATGGCTACAACGCGCTCAGCGACGTCGAGGCGTGCCTCGCCGCGCTCCGCTCGTTGCGCCCCCTCGTGTGATCCCGAGCCACGTCTCGAGCGCCTGTCGAGGGACCGGCCCTCCCCCGCCCCGTGACAAACCCGCACACTCCCGCAAGATCGGCCCGATTCTGGGGGAGCCGCAGCGGAAGGGAATGATGCCATGGCGAGCGATGATCAGGTGCTGATCGCGCGGGTTCGGGCCGTCAAGGACAAGCGCGGCTATCTGCTGCCGCATCACGGCCTGCTCGCCGCGATGTCCGAGACGATGCTGGCGCATTACGACGCGCTCTACACCGCACTCGCGCTCGAACGGAAACAGCTCGACGACCGGGCGCGCGAGTTCGTCTGGCTCTGCGTGCTGATCGCGACCGACGAGGCGATCGCCAGCCATCACATCGCCAGGTTCCGCCAGGGCGGCGGCACGGCGGACGAGATCGCCGCGGCAATCCGCCTGACCGCCTGGGCGGTCGGTGCACCCGCCTACACCTTCATCGCCGAGCACTGGGCCCGGCACCTGCCGGATGTGCCGATCGCCGACCGCTACCGCGCCGATCTCGCGGTCAACGCGGGCGACATGGCGCTGCGCATCGCCGTTCCGGCCGTCGCCGCGGTGCATGCCGCGCGTGGCGACTTCACGCTGCTCGCGCGCGCAATCGCCGTCGCCTATGTGATCGGAGTGCCCGAGCTCGAACTCGCAGAGGCGCTCACCATCATGATGTTCCCCGGCAGCGTGCCGCGCTTTGTCGAGGCGGCGCGCGTCTGGCTCGATCTGATCCGTGCGGGCACCGTGCAACCATCACCGGCCTTCGCCGCCTGGGCACGGCTGCAAGGCCAGGGCGGCTTCGACGAGGCCGTGCAGCGTGCAGGATCTGTGGCTCAGTAGGGCGGGGGAACCAGCCGCTCGCGCGCCGCCTCCTCCCAGTATTCGACCGCCTCGATCAGCGTGTTGCCGCCGCAGGGCAGCAGCAGATAGGAGAACGCCTCGCAGATCTGCGCAGACGTAGCGCCGGCAGCGCAGGCCTCGGCGAGATGCAGCACCGTGCCCTGACGGTGCCGGCGCGCCGCCTGGCATGTCGCGGCAACCAGATGCGCGAGTGACGGCTCCAGCGTGCCGCGCACCGCCTCGAACGCGGCGAGGTAGCGTTGCTTCAGCGTATCCGGGAGGGCCCAGCGCGGCCAATGCGCCCCGACGAACTCGACCACGCCCAAACCTTCGGTGACGGCCGCGATCGCCACGGCGCGCGCGATGTCATCGTTGCTGAGTCCTGCCGCGACGGCACGGCGCATGTGGATGAAGCCGTGCACCTCCCGCGCGGCCGCCAGCAGACCTGCCCAGACGGTCTCGCGCTCGCGTGGGGTCAGCACGCGGGGCGTGAGCGTCAGGCTCTCGTAGAAACGGTCGTAGTCACGCAGCAGCCGGGGTGCGTGGGCAGCGAACATGCGGTGATACGGGAGCGTGTAGCCGCGCTTCGCCTCCACCTCGGCGAGGATCGCCGTGCCGTCAGGGGCATCTGGATCGTCCGGCATGCTCTCAGGATCTCCGGGGGCTCTCAGCGGGCGGCGAGGTCGGGGTTGAGGGCCGTGAGCAGGGGCGCCTGCGGGAGCCCTGCCGCGCGCATCAGCCACCAGGCGAGGCAGAGATTGGAGGTGAGGTAGCACCCCTGGTGCGCTGCACCGATGCGCGCCAGCGCGCCGATCGTGTAGGCACCCGTGCCGGTGAGCAGCACGGCATCCGCCTCCGTGGCACCAACCGCCGCAATCGCGTCGGCCAGCTCGTCCTCGCTCGCGTCATAGGCGCGGAACACGTCGCCCATCGTCGCCAAGGCCGCCAACTGGAACCCGCCCTGCCGCCAATAACCGCGCGACCACTCGGTCAGCCAGTCGGGATAGGGCGAGACGAGTGCGATCCGCCGCACGCCAAGCGCACGCAGCGCCTCGGTCACGGCGAAGCTCGCGGTCGCG
The DNA here is from genome assembly GCF_000378465.1 of Elioraea tepidiphila DSM 17972. Lineage (GTDB taxonomy): Bacteria > Pseudomonadota > Alphaproteobacteria > Acetobacterales > Acetobacteraceae > Elioraea > Elioraea tepidiphila. Next base: position 10,097 of record NZ_KB899938.1, on the reverse strand, counting down.
ACCGGACGTCCGGCCAGCTCGGAGAGACGCCCGCACAGCGCGGCGTCGGCGTCCGGACCGTCGCGATAGGTCGCGCTCATGAAGGCGATGCCGATCGCGGCGAGATCGAGATCGCCGAACGCGCGCACGGCCTCCGGATAGGCCGCGCCGTAGCCCTCGCAGCGCGCGCGCAGATCACCCGGCAGCACAGGCAGGCGGGCGATGTGCAGCACCGCGGACGGACCGGTCAACGCGTGCAGCTCCGGCTCGGCGGCCGGGTTGGCGGGCGGCACGATCGCGCCCAGTCGGGCCGACGTGCCGGAGGGCAGCGGCGAGGCGCTCATCCGCGTGCGGCCGCGAGCTGGGCCGGATAGCCCGCGGCATCGATGCGCACATCGATCAGCGCCCGGTCTGGCGCCGCGAGTGCCGCGTCGAGGGCCGTACGATACTCCGCCACCGTCTCGACGGTGAAGCCGAGACACCCCATCCCCCGCGCCGCCTCGGCGAAGCCGGGATGCGCCCAGCCGACGCTGCCCGGCGGCAGCGCGCGCCGTCCCTTCTTCAGATCGATCAGGCTCAGCGAGCCGTCGTTGAACACGATCACGACGACCCGCGCACCGGAGCTCGCGGCGGTCGCGAGTTCTCCGAGACACATGAGGAGGCCGCCATCGCCGGTGAAGGCGAGTGCCGGGCGCTCGGGGTCCGCCAACGCGGCGGCGATTGCGGCCGGCAGAGCGAAGCCCATCGAGGCGAGGCCGTTCGAGATGAGCAGATCGTTGGGTTCCCGGCACGGCCAGAAGCTGGTCGCGCTGAACATGTGCGCGCCCGCATCCACCGTCACGCGCGGATGGAGCCCCGCGCGCGCGCAGGCCTCGGCGGCGAGCGTGACGACGCGCTCGGGCCCGACGCGATCGCCCGCGCCGGGATTGGCGAGCGCCGCGAGCCAGCCGGTCCGCGCCCTCGCGATCTCCGTCGGGCTCCAGGCGCTTGCGCGCGCGTCCGCCGCGAGGGCGTCCAGACCGGCCGCGATCGCGCCCTCGATGACCACAGCAGGCTCCGTGTAGTGCACCGGACGACGGAACCGCACGAGATCGATCACCGGGGCGCGGTAGCGCCAGGGTTGCAGGATCAGCTCCACCGGATCGACGCCGGCCAGCAGGATCACGTCCGCCTGATCGACGAGCGGTGCTTCCGCCGCGCCGCCGGTGAAGATGCCGGCGAAGAACGGGTCGTCATCGGCGATCACGCCCTTCGCCTTGTAGGTGACCAGCACCGGCGCGCCGAGCGTCCGGGCGAGCGCGCGCACCGAGCGCGACGCGTCGCGCGCCTCCAGTCCGACGACGATCACCGGGCGCCGTGCCTTCCGCACCAGCGCCGCTGCGGATGTCACGCTGGCGTCATCGGGCGCCGACGCGAACGGCAGCGGACCGAGCGTCACGGTCTCGGCGAGCCGCCGCGCCGCCTCCCCGGTCATCTCCAGAACGGCCGGGCCGCGACACGGCCCGTGCATCGCCGCGACAAGTTCGGCGATCCTTGCGCCCAGATCGGGTCCGCTGGTCACGGCATAGCCGCGCACGAGCGGCGCCATGAACGCCGCCTGATCGAACACTTGGTGCGTGACATAGCCGGCCTGTGTCGGTGTGAACCCGTCCGTCACCAGCAGCACCGGCGCGCGCTCCAGCGAGGCATTGGCGATGCCGTTGGCGGCGTTCGCAAGCCCTGGCCCCTTGGTGACCAGGACCGCACCTGGCCGGCCGGTGACCTCGGCGCAGGCGGTCGCCATCATCGCCGCAGCCCCCTCGTGGCGCGCGAGGGTGAACGGAATGCCGGCACGCGCCGCTGCCTCGATCAGATCGAGGCTCGATCCGCCGCCGGGCACGCCGAAGATTCGGCTGACGCCGAGCTGGGCGAACACATCCGCCAGCACATCCGCCACGGTCGGCGCAGCGATGGCGGTCCTGGCCTGAACCGTCACGTCATTTCTCCCCCGTCTGCTTCCGCGAGCCTGATCACCAGGTGGCCGGCCGCATCCGTCGAAGCGGTCGCGCCCTCTGGGATCACGGCCGTGCTCTCGCGTTCCTCGACCACCGCAGGTCCGACAATCAGCCTTCCCGGCGCAAGACGATAGCGGTCGTACACGGTCGCGTCACGGAACCTGCGGGCGTTGGCGCAGAACACGGCCCGAACACCTTTGACTGCCTCGCCGTCGGACGTCACGGCCGCCGACATACGCATCTGCGGCCGTGGACCCCGCGCGACGACACGCCATGTCACGATCTCGATCTCGCCTCTGGGCTCGATCCGGTCGTAGAGCGTCCGGTAACGCGCCTCGAACGCCGCCTGCGTGCGCCCGTGCCAGTCGCCCGCGCGCGGATCGGGCAGCGCCACCTCGATCGCGTGCCCCTGGCCGCGATAGCGCAGCTCCGCCAACCGATCGAGCCCGGCCGCGCTGTGATCGACGCCCGTGCCGGCGAGATGGCAGAGCGCCTCGTCGGCAAGCGCGTCAAGCAGTACCGCCGCCTCGTCCGCGGAGACGGCGGCGAGCGGAATGATGTGCGAACGCGCGGCAGCGAAGGCGACGGGGCTCGCGAGGAAGCCGAAGGCCGAGGCCACACCCGCACCCGCCGGGCAGATCACCCGGCGCATGCCGAGCCGACGCGCGACATCGCAGGCATGGACCGGCCCGGCGCCGCCGATCGCGACCATGGCGTAGTCGGCGACGCGCACGCCCTTCTCGATCGCATGGATCGCTGCGGCCTGCGCCATGCTCTCGTCCACGATCGCGCGAATGCCGAGCGCGGCGTCGATCACCGAAAGCCCGAGCGGCTCGGCGATCGCGCGCCGGATCGCCGCCTCCGCAGCGGCGCGGTCCAGGCGCATCGTACCGCCGAGAAAGCTTCCGGCATCGAGATGCCCGAGCAGCAGATCGGCATCCGTCACGGTCGGTTGCGTGCCGCCGCGGCCGTAGCACGCGGGGCCCGGATCGGCCGCGGCACTGTCCGGCCCGACCTCGATCACGCCGAGCGCGTTGACACGCGCGATCGAGCCGCCGCCCGCGCCGATCTCGATCATGTCGATCGCCGGCACCAGCAGCGGCAGGCCACTGCCGGGGCGGAAACGGGCGATGCGCGCGACCTCGAAGACGGAGGTGTGAGACGGCTCGCCGTTGGGGATCAGGCAGGCCTTGGCGGTGGTGCCGCCCATGTCGAAGGCCAGCACGTCGTGGGCGCCGATCGCCGCACCGGCAAGCGCAGTCGCCTGCGCACCACCCGCCGGGCCGGACTGCACCAGCCGCACCGGGTATCGCATGGCCGCTCCCTGATGGATCGTGCCGCCATCCGACTGCATCAGCAGCAGTTCCGAGCGTACGCCGAGCGCGCGCAGCCCCTCGGCGAGGCGCGCGAGATAGCGACGAAACACCGGCTGGACATAGGCGTTGGCAACCGTCGTCGTCGCACGCTCGTACTCGCCGAGCGCAGGCGCCACCTCGCTGGACAGCGACACCTCGACATCGGACAGGTGGCGGGCGATGACCTCCGCCATCGCCCGCTCGTGCGCGGGGTTGCGGAAGGCGTGCAGAAATGTCACCGCCACCGCCTCGACCCCCATCGCGGCAAGCCACTCCACGGCCTCCTCCGCCGAGCCTGGGTCGAAGGGGATCAGGACCGCTCCGTCGGGGCCGAGCCGTTCGGTGACCTCGACCGAGCGCGAGCGGGGCACGAGCGGCGCGGCAAGCGTGATGTTCAGGTCATAGATGTCCCAGCGCCACTCGCGCGCCATCACCAGCAGATCACGGAACCCCGCCGTGGTGACGAAGCCGGTACGCACGCCCTTGCGCTCGATGATCGCATTGGCGACCAGGGTGGTGCCGTGGATGACCTGGGCGATCGCCTGCGGCGCGACACCGGCAAGCCGCGTCACCTCATCGATGCCTGCGAGGACGCCCTCGGATGGATCGGCGGGCGTGGTCAGCACCTTGCCGTTCCACAGCGCGCCGCTTGCGGGATCGCTCAGGACGAGATCGGTGAAGGTGCCGCCGATATCGACACCGAGCCGCAGCCGAGGATCGCTCACGCGGGACGTCCTGCGCCCGTGATCAGGCCCTCGACGAGATCGGCTTCGTGGTCGGCCTGCTGGCGTTCCGAAGGTGGGCCGAAGCCACCGCCGCCGGGCGTCTCGAAAGCGAGCGTGCTGCCGGGATCGAGCGAGCCCGCGGTCTTTGCCGGGATGGGCTTGCCGTCCAGCAGCTCGCGACCGCATGCGCCCGGCTCGCCTCCGAGCAGGCCGCGCGGCGGGTGCAGCACCCGCTCGTGCCGATACATGAAACGCACCGGCGCCATGCCGATGTTTCGGAACGCGATGCGCTGGCCGAGCCCGCCACGCTGCCGGCCCGCGCCACCGCTGTCGGGGATCAGCCGCCGCTCCGTCACCAGCAACGGCACATCGTTCTCGAACTGCTCGGCCGGGGTGTTCGCGACGTTGGTCGGGAACGACAGCACCGACGGGCCGTCGCTTGCGGCGCGCGCACCGTGGCCACCGCTCATGAAGTACATCTTCGCGAAGCGCCGACCCGTGCGGTCTTCGCCGCGGAAGTACACGTTCCAGGCCGGCGCCCCGGCTTCCGCCGCCACGCGCTCGGGCACGAGCTTCGCAAGCGCGCCGAGGACAACGAACGGCAGATAGTGGCCGGACAGATGCCGGCCCCACACCGGCGCCGGCCGGCGCGGATTGACCAGACAGCCTTCCGGCGCGCTGATCGTGATCGGTCGCAGGCCACCATCGTTGTTCGGCGCGCGCGGATTGAAGGCGCACTTCACGGCGTAGGCGGCATAGGCGCTGCTGAAGCCGAACGGCGAGTTTACGGGATGCGGCACCTGCGGTGCTGTTCCGGCGAAGTCGAGCGCGATCCCGTCCCCACGCTTCTCGATCCGGCAGCGGATAGGCAGCCGCGCCTCAAACCCGTCCGCCACCGTCTCATCCTCGACCACGCCGTCGGGTGCGGCCGCGAGCGCCGCACGCATGCTCGCCTCCGAACGTGCCAGGATCGCGTCCACGATCGGCCCGAGTTCCACAACCCGCTCCTGATCGAGGATGCAAAGCAGGCGCCGCTCGGCCACCCCGAAGGCAGCGAACATCGCACGGATATCGCCCATCGCCTCGTCGGGCTCGCGGAAGTTCTCGACCAGGAAGCCGACGATCTCACGGTCCTCGACCCCGGCCTTGACGATGCGGCAGATCGGGATGGTCAGTCCCTCCTCGTACACGTCGCGCGCATCGGGACGCGGCGCCCCACCGACATCGACGCAGTGGAACGTGCCGCCCACGAATGCGATCAGCCGGCCGTCGAGAAAGATCGGTCGCGCGAGCGTGATGTCGTTCAGATGCCCGGTGCCGAGCCACGGATCGTTGCTGATCAGCACATCGCCGGGCTTCAGGCTCTGCGCAGGGATGCGCGCCAGCATGGCCCGCAAGGTGCGCGGCATGGTGCCGAGGAAAGAGGGGATCGAGCGCGAGGACTGCGCGAACTGGCGGCCTTGCGCGTCCATCAGCGACACCGCGAGATCCCAGTTCTCGCGCACCACCGCGCTGAAGCTCGTGCGCACGAAGGCCTGCGCGACCTCATCCATCAGCCCGGTCAAACGCTGCCAGAGGACACCGAGCGTGACGACATCAGTCGCGTGGGTGGGCGCGCGCATTGTGCTTTCGGCTCTGCAACAGCAAGGCTGCCTTGCCGGGCAAGGATGCCTGCACTACGGTGACACGACAACCCGTCCGCGCATGCGCCATCCGCATCGGCGGTCGCCAAAGGGACGGGAGGATGGATGGGGAGCCGGAGATGGACAGGACGCTGGAGATGGCCAAGTCGCGCCGCGCGATGCTGCGCGCGAGCCTTGCGGTCGGTGGTGTCGCCGCCATGCAGGGTGCCGCCTCGGCCCTGCTGCTCGCACCGTCCGCACGCGCGCAGACGGGCGAGCTCAGCACCTTGCGCGCCACCGCCAAGTCGTGGCTCTGGGCGGCCGAGGACTATGCCAGCTCACGGGGAATGTTCGAGAGGGCCGGGCTCCGGGTCCGAATGGCCGCGACCGAGCGGGGCGTGAACCAGGATGCGCTGCTGGCCGGCGCCACCGACATCCTGCTCGGCGCGCCTACCCAGAACATGCGCGTCCAGATCCGCCGTCAGCCCATCAAGATGATCTGCGGCATGGTGAACAAGTACGCCTCGAACATCGTCATCAAGAAGGAGCTCGCCGATCGCGCCGGCGTGACGGAGGCGTCCGATCCGGCCGCGAAGGGGCGCGCGCTGAGGGGGCTGCGGCTCGGCACCACCGGCGTCGGCGCTGGCCCGGACCAGCTCATCCGCTACGTCATGCGGCTCGGTGGGCTGGATCCGGACCGCGATGGGCAGCTCGTGCCCGTGCGTGGCGGTGGACCGGCGATGCTGGCGGCAATGCAGAACAACCAGCTCGACGGCTTCTGTCTGTCGTCGCCGACGTCCGATCTCGCTGTGCAGCGCTTCGGCGCGGTGTACCTGTTCAACATGTCCACCAATCCCCCGCCAGCGCTCGCTGACTATCTCTACATCACCGCGTCGGTCACCGAGCGGACGCTGCGCGAGAAGGGTGAATTGCTCACCGCCTATTGCAAGGGCGTGGCGATGGCACTCGAAGCCATCAAGAAGACTCCTGACGACTTCAAGGCCTGGTCCAAGGAGTGGTTCACCGGCATGGAGGACCAGCTGTTCGAGACGAGCTTCGTGAACAATATCGACATCTACATGGCCACGCCGGTACCGACGCAGCGTCACTTCGAGCTGAACATGGAGTTCCTGAAGGACGAGCTTCGCCTCACGAACCAACCGCCGCCGCCCGAAAGCTATGCCTTCGGCGACGCGTGGGACCTTCGGTTCGTCGAAGCCGCGATGAAGGCCTGATCACGCCACCGGAGCAGCGGAGATGGCGATCGAGATCGAGGGCGCAGCCAAGCGCTACCTGCGTCGCGGCCGCGAGATCGAGGCGCTCGCCCCGGTGACCCTGACGATCGAGGATGGCGCGTTCGTCGCCTTCCTCGGCCCATCGGGATGCGGGAAGTCGACGATGCTGAACATGATCGCCGGGATCATTCCGCCGAGCGATGGGCGCATCGTCCATGACGGCCGCGTGGTCGACGGCATCAACCGACGCGTCGGCTACATGACGCAGGTGGACAGCCTGCTGCCCTGGCGCACCGCGGAGGACAATATCGGCCTGCCGCTTGAACTCCAGGGCATGGCCAAACCGGACGCGAGCGCACGCATCGACCGGATGCTGAACATGGTCAAGCTGGAGCAGTTTCGCCGACACTTCCCGGTTGAACTCTCCGGCGGGATGCGCAAGCGTGTCGCCTTGGCCCAGGTGCTCGCCTATGACCCGCCGACCCTCCTGATGGACGAGCCGTTCGGCGCCCTCGACGCGCAGCTCAAGCTCGTCATGCAGGCCGAACTGACGGCGATCTGGGAGGAGAGCCGCAAGACCGTGGTGTTCGTCACCCACGACATCGCCGAAGCGGTGGCACTCGCCGATCGGGTTGTGGTTTTCACGACGAGGCCAGGCCGCGTGCAGTCGGTGCACGAAATCGACCTGCCGCGGCCGCGCGACATCTTCCGCATCCGCTTCGACCGACGCTTCCAGGAGCTCTATGAGACGCTCTGGTCCGCGCTCGAACCCGATATCCGCCGCGAGGAGGATGCCGCATGACCACGCGGGCCGGCGTCTACGAGGCCGACGAGTTCGCCCCGGGCCGGCCTTCCGCTGCTGCTGCTGCCCATGCCGCGGCCGAGGCGCGCCGCCACCAGGTGCTGATGGCGCTGCGCGTGCTGGTCGGTGTGGTGTTCCTGGCGTTCTGGGAGTTCGCCTCCGACCGGCTGATCGACGCATTCTTCGTCTCGAGCCCGGTCGCGGTCGGTGGCCGGCTGTGGCAGTGGCTCTCGGACGGCACGCTGTTCTACCATCTCTCCTTCACGCTGACCGCAACGGGACTTGGCTTCCTGCTCGGCTCGCTGATCGGTTTCACGATCGGCTTCGCGCTCGGCCGGTCGAACGATCTCGCGACCATCTTCGATCCCTACATCACCGCGATCTACTGCCTGCCGAAGATCGCGCTCGCGCCGCTGTTCATCATGTGGTTCGGGATAGGCATCGAGTCCAAGGTCGCCGTATCCGCCGTGATCGTGTTCTTCCTCGTGTTCCTGAACACCTATGCGGGGGTACGCGACGTCAACCCGGTGCACATCCATGCCACACGCATCATGGGGGCAGGCGAGTGGCAGCTGCTGCGCAAAGTGATCCTGCCCTCGGCGGCGGCGTGGGTGTTCACCGGGCTCAAGGTGTCGGTCCCTTACGCTCTGATCGGTGCCGTGGTCGGCGAGTTCATGAGTTCGAACCGCGGGGTCGGGTTCCTGATCGCACAGTCCTCGGCAATGTTCGACACCGCGAGCACCTTCGCCGGACTCGTCGTCCTGGCTGTGGTGGGGGCAGCGATCAACGGCGGACTGAAGCGGCTTGAGCGTCACGTGCTGCGCTGGCGGGCCTGATGACGGTCAGTCCGGCGACACGCTTCCGTGCGACGATCAGCGGTGGCGGGATCGTCCTCGGGAGCAATGTGCGCTTCAGCCGTAGCGCCGAGATCGGCGCGATGCTCGCCGAGTGCGGCTTCGCTTGGATGATGCTCGACTTCGAGCACAGCCCGATGACACCGCATCTCGCCTACGACATCGCGCTCGGCGCGATCCGGTCTGGTGTGCTGCCGCTTGCGCGTCCGGCCTCACACGATGCGTGTGAGATCGCTGGACTGCTGACCAACGGCGCGCTCGGCGTGCTGGCCCCGCACGTTGACACGGCCGAACAGGCGGCGGCGATCGCGGCCGCTTGCCGTTTCGCCCCGCGTGGGAAGCTCTCGGTGCCGGGCTCGCTGCCGCAATTCGGCTACGGCCTCAAGCTTGCCGAGGCCTGCGCGCGGTTCAACGCAGAGGTCGTCGTGATCGCGATGATCGAGAGCGCGCGGGCGGTCGAGAATGTCGCCGCGATTGCCGCGACGGAAGGGATCGACGGCATCTTCATCGGTGCCTCCGACCTGCTTTGGGACCTTGGCCTGCCCGGCGGCTACCAGAGCCGCGAGCTCGCGGAGGCGGTCGCGACGTGCACGGCAGCCGCCGGCGCGGTCGGCAAGTTCGTCGGGCTCGGTGGGCCGCCGGTGGAGGCCGTCTGGCGTGCGGCGATCGGCGCCGGCGTGCGGATGGTGCTGACCGAGAACGACATGACGCTGCTGCTGCGGGGGGCCCGCGATCGCGCGGCGTTCTTCGCCGGGCTGCATCCCGCAGCGCGCTAGGCGCGGCCCCCTCCCCGTCAGCGCCTCATCTTGCGATCGGCACGCCGATCGCAGGAGAATGCAAGATCATTCCCCGCCGGAGGGGGCGATGCGGACCCTGGCGCTCGGCAAGGTCTATCAGCTGCTCGAACCCGGCCCGGTCGTCCTCCTGACGACGGCTCACCGCGGCAAGCCGAATGTCATGACGATGTCCTGGCATATGATGGTGGACTTCGAGCCGCCATTGGTCGCCTGCACCGTGAGCAGCGGCCATACAGCGTCACCGCGCGACGGGCGACCAGGGAGTGCGTGATCGCTATTCCGGCGGTCGAGCTGGCCGCGACGGTCGTGGCGGTTCGCACCTGCTCAGGGCGCGCGGTGGACAAGTTTACCCGGTTCGGACTGACGCCAGCGCCAGCCCAGCAGGTCACCGCGCCTCAAGTGGTCGAGTGCCTCGCCAATCTCGCATGCCGTATCGCCGACGCGCGCAGCGTCCCTAGAGCCTGATTCCTTCTGGTGGAATCGGATTGGGTGTTCCGGCGCGTTTGGTTTTCTGATTCAAGCTGCTGGCTGGGCTGGAGGCCAGCAGCCGATGACCCGAGCCCTGTCCTGTGATCTGCGTGATCGCGTCGTGGCGGCCATGCGGAATGGCGCGAGTTGCCGCGAGGCGGCCAAGCTGTTCTCGGTGAGCGTGGCGAGCGCGGTGCGTTGGTCGCAGTTGTATCGCGCGACCGGCAGCACGGCGCCGCGGCCTCATGGTGCGCGGCGACGCCCGG
>NZ_KB899937.1 GCF_000378465.1 Elioraea tepidiphila DSM 17972 | reverse complement strand
GGGTCGACTGGTTCAACCATCGCCGGCTGCTGGAGCCCATCGGCAATATCCCGCCAGCCGAAGCCGAGGAACGCTACTACGCCATGCTTGACGACCAGAAACTGGCCGCGTGACTCAAACCAAACAGCCTCCAGCAAAACCGGAGCGGTTCACCCCAGTCCGATGGGAATCCCCAGACCGCGGGTTTGTCCACGCGGACTAGCGGCAGCCCTGCGAATTGCGGAGTGTCAGGTGAGATAGGCCATACCGAAGGGGGATTCATGCGAGTCAGGCGGCTGACGCTGAAGAATTTTCGCGGCATCCAAAACGGAGCCGTTGACTTCGCGCCGAATACTCTCCTAGTCGGCGGCAACAATGCCGGCAAGTCCACAATATGTGAGGCTCTTGATCTGCTGCTGGGGCCGGAGCGGCTTTACCGGCGCCCGGTGGTGAACGAGCACGATTTTTATGAAAGCCGGTATCTGGACAAAAAAGAGCCCGTCGAAATCCGCCTGGACGCGATTCTTCTCGACATTTCCTCCGAAGCCGAGAAGCGCTTTCACAACCATTTACGCCGGTGGGATGACGCCAAGGGCTGCTTCGCCGACGAGGCCGGTGGCGGCCCGCGGGCCGGCGATGCTGCCGGGACCTGCTGGGCCTTGCCCGTCACATTTATTGGCCGCTATGACCCGTCCGAAGATGACTTTATCGGCAACACGTTTTTTGCCCATCCCCAAGACGCGGTTCAGGTTGACGATGACGCGGAGGCGAAGCTTGGGGCCGGGCTGCGGCCCTTCACGCGGGAGCACAAGAGACTTTGCGGCTTCCTGTTCCTGCGAACGCTGCGCACGGGCTCGCGCGCCCTGAGCCTGCAACGCGGATCGCTGCTTGACACCATCCTGCGCATCGGCGGAACCGGCCTCGACAAGATGTGGCAGGATACTCTTGAGCGCCTGCGCGGCCTTGACCCTGCGATCGGCGACATCGGCCAGCTCAAGCAGATTCGAGCCGAAGTTCAGAGCCGCATGGCGCAATTCGTCAATCTGGCTGCCGATGGCGACGCAACCGCTTTCTTTGCCTCCGACCTTACGCGCGAGCATCTGCGCGAGGTTGTGCGTTTCTTCGTGGCCTCAAAAAAGAGCGGACACTTGGTCCCATTCCAGCGTCAGGGCACCGGCGCCATCAATATGCTTGTCTTCGCGCTTCTGACATTTATAGCGGAGCTCAAGCAAAAGCAGTCTGTCATCTTCGCGATGGAGGAGCCCGAGATCGCGCTTCCGCCGCACACGCAAAGGCGCGTCGTCCGCTTCGTGCTGCGCGAGATGGGGCAAACCATCGTCACCTCGCATTCGCCGTATGTGATCGAGCAGTTCGAACCCGAACAGATCGTCATGCTGAATCGCGGCGACAACGGCGCACTGTCAGGCGCTCCCATCGACACGACCGGCATCAAGGCGAAGACCTTCAAAACCGAGCGCAGACAGTTCGCGGAGGCGGTCTTGAGCCGCGCGGTTCTCGTTGTCGAGGGATCGACGGAAACCGCCATATTCCCCGTGGCGTCAACCGTAATGGAGCTGGCGCGCGGGCCGAAGAATTACACGCATTTTGATCTTGCGGGAGTTACCGTCTTTGACGCGGGCGGCGACGGCTCCGTGCCCCGGTTCGGCCCGATCTTCAAGGCGCTCGGCAAGACGACTTTCGGCCTTTACGACAAACCGGCGGCGCCGCTCTCCGCCCAGGCGAGCGCCCAGCTCGCGGATTACACCCATCACTGGGAATCGCCGCACAGGGGCGCCGAAAACCTGCTGGCGGAGGAAGTCCCGGTGCCCGTCCTGCGCCGCTTCCTCGACACCGCAAAGGACCGTCCCGATTATCCCACTCATCACCCGAAGCCGGCTGCGAACATGAATGATGCTGCCGTCAAGGACCTCGCGCGCAAGGTCCTCAAAGACCGCAAGGGTGAGGCGCATGGCTACGCGGCCTTGCTGATCGCGGAATGCAAGACGGAGAACGAACTGCCCGCGACCATCCGCACCGTTCTCGCGAAGATCCAGGATATGCTTGCGCCGCCAGCCGTTCAGCCGGGCGGTGCCCAGCCGGAGGTTGGCGGCGAGCAGGCGGCTGAGGCAGCCGAACCTGCGGCGCAAGCGGCACCGAGAGGGGATGGCGCTTGAAGATCGAACTCGATCAAACGCGCAAGGACATCATTTCCACGCAAGGCCACCTTCTTGTCACCGGCGGCCCCGGATCGGGAAAGACAACCATTGCCCTTCTCAAGGCCCAGGAACGCTGCCGCGCACTGTTGCCGGGCCAGGAAATCCTGTTTTTGAGTTTTTCACGCGCCGCCGTCAGGCAGATTCTCGTTCGCTGCAAAGATATTCTCCGGCCCGCGGAGCGCAGGCTCATCCAGGTCAAGACCTATCATCTCTTTTGCCTTGAGGCTCTTGCGGCGCATGGCCGTCTGCTGTGCGGAAGGCAGGCCCGGTTCATGTATCCCGGCGACGAGCGGCTTGCGAAATCCCAGTTTGACGGCGCCTGGGAGGACGAGCGGCTGCGGCTTTCCGTGGATGAAGGGCTTTTTTGTTTTGATCTGGTCGCCCCCGCCATCGCCACGCTCTTCGAGCAGTGCGAGGCAGTGCGGAAGCTCTACGCCGGCAAATATCCGCTGGTGATTGTCGATGAATTTCAGGACACCGACGATGACCAGTGGCGCATCATTCAAAAATTCCTGGAATCCACGGAGGTTTTCTGTCTCGCGGATCCCGAGCAGCGCATATTCGAGTACCGAGAGAATGTCGATCCGCGCCGGATCGAGGCCCTGCGCTACCTGATCCGCCCCGCCGAGTTTGATCTTGGCGGTGACAATCACAGGAGTCCGACGGCAGGGATTCGCCAGTTCGCCGATGCCGTTCTCGAAAACCGCTCACCTCTGCCCGGCGCGCCCGAGGTGACGATTCTTCACTACTACGCCAAATCATTTGCCTCAACGGTTCATGCCGCAGCGCTCTGGACTTTCAGCAAGCTCAGGAAGGATGACGGCATTGAACGCCCCAGCGTTGCCGTGCTGTGCCGGAGCAATTCCTTTGTCGCCCAGCTTTCGGCGATACTGGCCGAAGAGCACCAGTTCAAGAACCAGACGTTGCCGCCCGTCGAGCATGATGTGCTCTGGGATGCGGACCTTTCCGCCGCCGCTGCGCAGGTGGTCGGCTCGCTGCTTGAGTGGCCCGGAAAGGAAGCCTCTCGCGCCGTCAGCGATACACTGCGCCTGATCGCGCATTATTACCGGATAAAGAACGCTGAGACGCCATCGAACGCGGCGCGTGAGAATGCCCGCAAGTTCGATGAAGCCGCCGAGGCGATCGAGGGCGGCAAGGCGCCGAAGATCAAGGCGGCAAAGGAACTGGCCGCTCTCGCCCCCGATGGGTTTGCGTTTGCGGGCGATCCTGTTGATGACTGGCGGAAGGCGCGGCGCGTCCTGCAAGAGATAAAGGCTCTCAACGAGCTGTTCCGCGAGGCGCGGATGGTTAGGATGTTCCGGGCAACCGATGCGCTCGGAAGCAGCCTCAGCGAGCTGTGGCTGTCCCAGGGAAATTATGCGGGCGCATCAGACCTTGTGAAGCGCATCCTCGACCGGGAACGCCTGCTTGCCGCCGACCGCGATCCGCAGGGTTGCGTCCTCATGACGATCCACAAGGCCAAGGGCAAGGAGTTCGACGGCGTGCTGCTTGTGGAGGGCGCGTTTGTTTCCCAGTTTTTCGACACCAACCGGGAGCAGCCACCGTATCAGCGGAGCCGCCGTCTGCTTCGTGTCGGCATGACGCGCGCCCGAAGCCGGGTCACGATTGTCCGCCCCCGGGGCGCTACACCTCTCGTTGGGAACTACACCTAACAACGTCCCCAATGCTCTTGCTGTTGAGCGTGTCTGGTGGCGCTGGCGGGGAAAACGCGAACGATGTCGCGCAAACTTAGAGTGGCGCACCCAACAGGATTCGAACCTGTGACCTCCACCTTCGGAGGGTGGCGCTCTATCCAGCTGAGCTATGGGTGCATGCCGTGTTGCTTACGTGGTGCTTACGTGAACTTCTTGCGACTTTGAAGGGCTGGATACCCGTTGCGCAAGTCCTTGTGTTTTAAGCCTCTTTCAATCTCCTCTTTTCCGTCAACGAACTTGACACCTGCCTTCGGAGGGCAGCGCTCTATCCAGCTGAGCTACGGGTCCGTGCCCGCCCCTATAGCCGAAGCCGTGCGGGGCGGCAAACCGCCCGCGGCCTCCGACGGCAGGGCCGCATGCGGATCGGCGAGCCAGGCGAGGACGTCGGCAGCGACGCGCTCGCGGATCGAATCGCGGAGCAGCAGGTGATAGCCGTCGGGGTAGATCACGCCGCGCTGCCGCCCTGAGGCGAGCCCCGGCAGCCGGGCGGCCATCGCCGCGATCGCGCGCTCGGGCACGAGGTCGTCCTTCTCGCCGTAGAGGAACAGCGCCGGTGCGTCGAACCGCGCGGCGGCGGCGAGCGCGGCGTCCATCAGCGCGACGAGCCCGTGCACCGCATCGACGCGCGTCGATTTCAGCACCAGCGGATCGCGCCCCATCTCGCGCAGTGCGGCCTCGTTGTCCGAGGCGCGGATGAAGGGCGAGCCGCCGACGATGCCGAGCGCGGGCACGGTGTGGGCGGCGAGATTGAGGAACCAGCGGCCGATCTCGCCCATGGTCTCGCCGCCCCAGACCGCCGGAGCCGAGAGCACGTAGGCGTCCACGGGCGGCGGGTCGGGCGCGGTCGCGGCGACCAGCAGCACGGCCGCGCCCATGCTCTCGCCGAGCAGCACGAGCGGGGCCCCGGGGTGGCGCGCGCGGATCAGGCGCGCGGCGGCGGTCGCGTCGGCGGCGAGCGCGTCATGGCCGGGCCAGATTCCCGGATGCGGCCCGGCGCCGAAGCCGCGCTGGTCATAGGCGTGCACCGCCCAGCCGGCGGCGGTGAACAGCGGTGCCGACAGGCGCCAGGCGCGGCTGTAGTCGTTGAACCCGTGCAGTGCGAGGATCGCGCCCTGCGCCGGACCCTCCGGCAGCCAGGAACGGAGCGGCAGCCGCGCCCCGTCGGGCATCACCAGCACCTCGCCCTCGTCGCGCGGCGGCCCGTTCGGCGGCCCCGGCAGGGCGAGCCGCGGGGCGCAGCCGGCCAGGGCCGCGGCCAGCACCGCGCGCCTGCCCACCCTCGCTGTTGCCCGGCTCCTCACGGAAGCTATCATCCGCGCCCCGAACCCCGACAGGAAGTGCGATGTCCGCCCCATCCGCCCCCAAGGCGCCGGAGCCTACCGAGATCATCGAGACCGACGAAACCACGGTCGCGTGCGACGGCAATGGCGGTGCGCTCGGCCATCCGCGCGTGTTCCTGACATTGGTGGAGGGGCGGGTGATGTGCCCCTACTGCTCGCGGCTCTTTGTCCTCAAGGGCGCGAAGGCGGCCTGAGCCGCGCGCATGGCCCGCCGCCCGCACCTGATCCTGATCGACGGGTCGGGATACATCTTCCGCGCCTTCCACGCCCTGCCGCCGATGACGCGCCCCGACGGCACGCCGGTGAACGCGGTGTTCGGCTTCACCAACATGCTGGCGAAGTTCATCGCCGAGCACGCGGGCGACCGCATCGCCGTGATCTTCGACAAGGGGCGGCGGACGTTCCGTAACGATATCTACCCCGATTACAAGGCGCACCGCCCCGACCCGCCCGAGGAGCTGATCCCGCAGTTCGGCCTGATCCGCGAGGCGGTCGATGCCTTCGACCTGCCGGCGATCGAGGCCGAGGGGTGGGAGGCGGATGATCTGATCGCGGCCTACGCCAAGGCCGAGACGGACGAGGGCGGCACGGTCACGATCGTCTCCTCCGACAAGGACCTGATGCAGCTCATCCGCCCGGGCGTGACGCTGCTCGACCCGATCAAGCAGAAGCCGATCGGCGCGGCCGAGGTGGTCGAGAAGTTCGGCGTGACGCCCGAGAAGGTGATCGACGTGCAGGCGCTCGCCGGCGACTCCACCGACAACGTGCCCGGCGTGCCGGGGATCGGCGTCAAGACCGCCGCCCAACTGATCGAGGAGTTCGGCGATCTCGAGACGCTGCTCGCGAAGGCCGCGACGATCAAGCAGCCGAAGCGGCGCGAGGCGCTGATCGAGCACGCCGAGAAGGCGCGCATCAGCAAGAGGCTGGTGACGCTCGATCCCTCGGCGCCGCTGCCGCTGCCGCTCGAGGCGCTGGAGCTGAAGGAGCCCGATCGCGCCAAGCTCGCGGCGTGGCTCAAGGCGCAGAACTTCCGCTCGACGCTGCACCGGCTCGGGCTGGACGGAGCGGCGTCCGAGGTGCCCGCGCCGGCCAAGGCGACCGCGCAGCACGAGCCGGAGACGGCAGCGTTCGGTCCCTACGAGACGGTGACGACGGCGGAGCGGCTGCGCGCCTGGATCGCCGAGGCCAACGCGCAGGGCTTCCTCGCCTTCGACACCGAAACGGACAGCCTGGACGCCCAGCGTGCGCGGCTGGTCGGCGTCAGCCTCGCGACCGCGCCGGGGCGCGCCTGCTACGTGCCGCTGCGCCATGTCGGGCGCGGCGCGGACCTCGCCGCCGACCCCGCGCCCGAGCAGCTCCGGTTCGAGACCGCGATCGGGCTGCTTCGTCCGCTGCTGGAGGACCCGTCCGTCCTCAAGGTGATGCAGAACGGCAAGTACGATCTCGCCGTGCTGGCGCGCGCCGAGAACGGCGGCATCGCGCTCGGGCCGATCGACGACACCATGCTGATCAGCTTCTGCCTCGATGCCGGGCGCTGGGAGCACGGCATGGACCAGCTCTCGGCGCGCCATCTCGGCCACGAACCGATCAGCTACGACGCCGTCACCGGCACCGGCAAGGCGCGCATCAGCTTCGCCGAGGTGCCGCTCGACCGCGCCACCGCCTACGCCGCCGAGGACGCCGACGTGACGCTGCGGCTCTGGCAGCTTCTCAAGCCGCGGCTCCGGCCCGAGCAGGTGCTGGTGCTGTACGAGCATGTCGAGCGCCGGCTGATCCCGGTGATCGCGGCGATGGAGCGCGCCGGCATCAAGGTCGATGCGCGCGACCTGAGGCAGATGTCGGCCGAGTTCGCCGATCGGCTGAAGGTGCTGGAGGAGGAGATCCACGCGCTCGCCGGCCGCGCCTTCACCGTCGGCTCGCCGCAGCAGCTTGGCAAGGTGCTGTTCGACGAGCTCGGCCTCACCCCGCCGGGCGGGCGGCGCGCCAAGACCGCGACCGGCCAGTACGCGACCGACGCCGGCGTGCTGGAGGAACTCGCCTCGCAGCATCCGCTGCCCGGCAAGGTGCTGGAGTGGCGCCAGCTCGCGAAGCTGAAATCCACCTATGCCGATGCGCTGGTGGATCAGATCGATCCCGCCACGGGCCGCGTGCACACGAGCTTCGCCATGACCGGCGCGGCCACCGGCCGGCTCGCCTCGACCGACCCCAATCTCCAGAACATCCCCGTGCGCACCGAGGAGGGGCGGCGCATCCGCCGTGCCTTCGTCGCGGAGGCAGGGCATCTGCTGCTCTCGGCCGATTACAGCCAGATCGAGCTCCGGCTGCTCGCGCATGTCGCGGAGGTGCCGGCGCTGCGCGAGGCGTTCGAGAAGGGCGAGGACATCCACGCGCGCACGGCCTCCGAGGTGTTCGGCGTGCCGATGCAGGGCATGGACCCACTCACCCGCCGCCGCGCCAAGGCGATCAATTTCGGCATCATCTACGGCATCTCGGCCTTCGGGCTGGCGAACCAGCTCGGCATCACGCCGGGCGAGGCGAAGGCCTATATCGACGCCTATTTCCAGCGCTATCCCGGCATCCGCGCCTACATGGAGCGGATGAAGGAGGAGGCGCGCATGAAGGGCTTCGTCACGACGCCGTTCGGGCGGCGCATCTGGATCCCCGGCATCGGCGAGAAGAACCCCGCGCGGCGCGCCTTCGCCGAACGCCAGGCGATCAACGCGCCGCTGCAGGGCGGGGCGGCGGATGTGATCAAGCGCGCCATGGTGCGGCTGCCGCGCGCGCTCGCCGAGGCGGGGCTCGCTGCCCGCTTGCTGCTCCAGGTGCATGACGAGCTGCTGTTCGAGGTGCCCGAAGGCGAACGCGACGCCACCGCCGCGACCGTGAAGCGCACCATGGAGAGCGCGGCGACGATCCGCGTGCCGCTGGTGGTCGAGACCGGGGCGGCGCGCAGCTGGGCCGAGGCGCACTGAGACCGTTCGCACAAGAGGCCGACTTCTGTGCGAACTGTGTCGCGCATAGGACTGGTGTGGCGGCAGCCACGGTCGGCGCGGTCGGGCCGCTCCACGGCGACCGGATGCGGGTCGGTGGTCGAGCTGAGCGTTCCGGCCTGAGGCGGCGCCGGGCATCACATCAGTGTGACGCGCGCCCTGCCCGGGCACCGGCCAGCGCCTCGGCTGATGCAGGACAACCTTGGGTGGCACGGCGAAAGGGCGAGGGTCGAGCCTCGCCCCGCTTACCGCCGCGGCCAAAAGAAAGCGCCCGGTTAGGGGGGTAACCGGGCGCCGCTTTTTCCGTACGGAAAACCGCGAGGTTCGGCAGGGGAGACCGTCCCCGCGGGTACTCGGCGTGAAATGACCGCCGATGCATCAAGAATACTGGAACTGCGCCGCAGTGCAAACCTTAATCAGTCCTGAACGCCGGTGATGACGCGCCAGGGTTGCACCGCGGGTTGCATCGCTGCGGGCGCGCCTGACGCGTGGGGCGACCGGCTCAGCGCGGCCCCAGCACGGCGTCGCCCTCGACGGTGGCGCTGATCGGCACCTCGGCGGGCTCGGCCGAGGGCGGCGGGGGTGCGGCGTCCGCGCGCGCGGCTGCCGCCATGCGCGGCATCGGCGGCGGCATGTGCCGGGGCGCATCGACGCGCACCTCGCGGAAGCCGGTGAAGCGCATGTCGAGCGCGCTGGCGAGCCGCTCCGCCCGCGCCCGCAGCCCGGCGAGCGCCTCCTCGGTCACCTCGTCGCGGGTCTGGCGCGCGAGCGGGGCCGAGACCTCGTAGGCGAGGGCGCCGATCAGCATCCCCTGGCCCTGGAGCGTGCCGACCAGCTCCAGCAGGGCGGGCGCGGCCTCGATCGCGCTGAGGCGGAGTTCCTGCGAGGCGGTCCAGGTCTGACCGCGCTCGCCCGACCGCCACGACCAGTAGCTGCCGGTGGCGACGGTGATGCCGGCGATCGCGCGTGCGCGTTCGAGCGCGGCCGCCATCTGGCGGTTGACCGCCTGCTGCACGGCCGCGGCGGAGGTGCCGGTGGCCTGGGCGCGCAGCGTGGCGCGGAGTTCGTCGGCGCGCACGGTGCGCTCGGCCGATTCGGAGAGCCGCAGCAGGGTCTCCTGGGCCTGGGCCTGGGCGGGGGCGGCGATCGCGAGGGCGGCGACGAGCAGAAGGACGGGACGCATCGGGCTTTCCTCTGTGCTGGGGCCGGGAGGGCGCGCAGGGGGTTTGCCATGGCGGATGGGGCGTGACGATGGCGGTGCCGGGGGTGGGCGAGCGGGCCGCGACGGCGCTGCCATCCTGTCCCCCCTCTCGCGCCCGCCCGCGCAAGCCGCGTAAAGTGGCTAAGGTCATCAAGGGGATGAAGTGACGTGATCCGCCGCCGCTCGCTGCTTGCTGCCGCCGGGCTCGCCCCGTTCGCGCGCCAAGCCGCCGCCCAGACCTTCCCCGAGCGCACGCTCCGGCTCGTCGTGCCGTTCGCGCCCGGCGGCTCGCAGGACGTGATGGGGCGGGTGTTCGCCAACCGGCTCGGCGCGCTGCTCGGCCAGAGCGTGATCGTCGAGAACCGCGGCGGCGCGGGCGGGCTGCTCGGCGGGCAGGAGGTGGCGCGTGCCGCGCCGGACGGCCACACGATCCTGCTGGTCACCGCCGGGCAGTGGACGATCGCCAAGGCGCTGAAGCGGCAGATGGGCTACGACCCGGATGCCGACTTCGCCCCGGTGATCCACCTGGTGGACAGCCCCGTGGTGCTGATCGCCGCGGCCGGCAGCGGGATCGCGGATGTGCGCGGCCTGATCGCCGCGGCCCGCGCGCGCCCCGACACGCTGAACTACGCCTCCACCGGGGTCGGCACCAACACGCACCTGCTGATGGAGGACTTCCTCCAGCGCGAGGGGCTGCGCGTCACCCACGTGCCGTATCGCGGCGCCGCACCCGCGTTCAACGACCTGCTCGCCGGCGCGATCCAGGTGATGTTCGTCTCCGCCCCGTCGGTGCTGGCGGGCGACGCGAGCAAGTTCCGCGTGCTGGCGGTGACCTCGCCTGAGCGGTTCGCGCCGCTGCCCGACGTGCCGACCATGATCGAGGCCGGTGTCGCGGGCTTCACCGCGAGCATCTGGACCGGGATCGCCGTGCCCGCGCGCACGCCCGCGCCGGTGATCGCGCGGCTGCACGCGGCGTTCACCGAGATCCTCGGCGAGGCGGAGGTCAAGGAGCGACTGGCGACACTCGGCGCGACGCCCGCGGGCGGCCCGACCGAGCGCTTCGCCGCGCTGCTGCGCGAGGACCTCGCGCGTTGGACCGGCGTGGTCGAACGCGGGAACATCACCGCCGACTGAACCCCGGACATCAGGAGCATCATGCAGCTTGCCGTTCTCGGCGCGGGGGCGATCGCCCTCGCGTCCGCCGCCCTGGCCGCCTCCCGCGGGCACGCGGTGCGCCTCTGGTCACCCTCGGGGCGCGGCACCGCGGGGTTGCGCGCGAGCGGCGGGCGACTGACCGCGACCGGGGAAGTCACGGGCGTGTTCGAACTGGGCGTGGCGGCGACGGCCGCCGAGGCGGTCGCCGGGGCCACGTGCGTGCTGGTCGCGGTGCCGGCGAACGGGCACCGGGCGGTGATGGAGGCGGTCGCACCGCATCTCGTCGCGGGGCAGACGGTGTTCGTCAGCGCCGCGGCCAGCCTGTCGCCGTTGTATCTTGATCGGCTGATCGGGCCGTGCGGCGTGACGGTCGCGGGGTTCGGCACCACCGCGCTGACGGCCCGGCGCGGGGCGGACGGGGCCTCGGTGCAGGTGGCCACACTGCGCGGGGCGTGCGATGTCGCGGCCGTGCGGGCGGAGCAGACGGATGCGGCGATCGCGACCGCGGCCGAGCTCTGGGGCGCGCGGTTCGTGCCGGCGGAGAGCGTGCTGGCGGCGGCGCTGGCGAACATCAACCCGATCGCGCACACGGCGATGGCGCTCTGCAATCTGAGCCGGATCGAGCACCGCGAGGTCTGGCCGCAGTACCACTGCACCACGCCGTCGGTGGCGCGGCTGATCCTGGCGATGGACGCCGAGCGGCAGGCGCTGGCGGCTGCGTGCGGCGTGCGCATCCCGACCGCGGAGGAGTTCTTCCGCCGCTCCTACGCGCTCAGCGCGCCCGATCTCGCTGGAATGATGGTGGAGCTGCACGCGCGGCGCGGCGGCCCGGCCGGGCCGACCACGATCGAGACGCGCTACGTGCTGGAGGACGTGCCGTTCGGCCTGGTGTTCTACCTGGCGCAGGCGCGCGAGGTTGGCGTTGCCATGCCCGTGACCGAGGGCGTGGTGCGGCTCGCCTCGGCGGCGTGGGGGCGGGATCTCGCGGCGATGAACGACCTGCTGCCGGTGCTCAGCGCACGGGGCGGGTCATGACGCGCGCGGTCGCGCCGTAGGCGGCGAGCGCCGCGTCGTAGCCTGGTACGACCGCGAAGCCGTGCCGCGACCAGAGCGTTTCGGTACCGTGCACGGCGGTGAGGGCGAGCATCGGCAGCGCGTGGGCGCGGGCGAGCGCATCGAGCCTGGCGAGCAGCGCCGGGATCAGGCCGCGGCCGCGCAGGGCAGGGCGGAGCGCCACGTCATGCAGCCAGAGGCAGTCGGGGGCCTGCGGGATGTCGATGTGCGCGAGGCCGAGCGCCGGCACGGTGCCGAGCCGCCAGGGATGCGCGATGGCGTAGCCCGCGACGCCGCGCTCCGGTCCGGCCACGAAGCATCCCTCCGCAAACGCCGCGAGCCGGTCGGCGAACACGGCCGCGCCTTCGGGTGGCAGCGGATTGTGGCAGTCGCGCTCAATCGCCGCGACGGCGGCGAGGTCGGCGGCGATCATTCGGCGCCAAGTGTTGGTCACGGGACGGGTAGGAGCTCATGCAGGGGGGTGTTGGGGGACTGGGCACCCATCGCGGCAAGCCGCGATGGGACCCGGCAGCGTCCTCCCCCCACTAGGTCCTGTATGGGTCGTCGACCTTGGGCCAGTACGGCGTGGTGAGCTTCGTGTAGGGCAGCGCGGCGAAGTCGTGGTCCATCGCGCCGGGCGCGCCGACATAGCGCACGGACGAGGCGATCGGTGCGAAGCCGGCATAGAAGTGCTGCGAGGACTTCACCACCACGAGCTTGAGTCCGCCGAGCGCGAGCCCCAGCCCCTCGAACGCGTCGGGATGGAACCCCTGCTGGCGGTTGGTGATCAGCAGCAGGTGGATGCCGTCCGCCTCCACCCAGGCCGAGGGTCCGAAGGACGCACGGCTGCCGGAGAGACCGGTTTGCTCGTGCTCGTCCGCGACCGCGCGCACGACGACGTCGAGATCGGCGGGCGGCCCCGACATCGTGCCGCATTTGCCGCCGACGCGCAGCCGCATCCGCGCGCCGGGTCCGGCTTCGCGGCAGAACGATACGGCGACGGGATCCCAAACCGGTCCCACCGCGGCGCCCTTTGCCTGGTGCGCGACCAGCCGGTGGATGAGGAAGGTGCTGTCGGAGGGCGCGCCGCCGCCCGCGTTGTCGGTGACGTCGGCGATCACGACGGGCCTGCCGCTGTTGGCGCCGAGCGCGGCCGAGATGACCGCGTCGGCGTCCTCGAGCTTGGGGTGGGTCTCATGGCGCATGGCCCAGAGCCGGGCGCCGAAATCCCGCGCAAGACGTGCGGCCTTGGCCTCGTCGCGATCGGCGATCACCACCATCTTCGCGCCGACATCCGGCACGTCGGCCCAGGGGAAGCCATGGCCGAACGAGACCGAGAGGATACCGTCCTTGCCCTCGGCCGCGGTCATGTCGGCGACGAAGGACTTCATAGGCTCGACCGGGGTGCGCCACATCGAGATCATGCGCAGGTCGTGATAGGCGATGCGCGGGCGGATCTCGCGCTTCGCGGTGCGCACGGCGAGGTCGTAGAGGTCGTTGGCGCGGTCCGCGATGTCGGTGTGCGGATATTCCTTGAAGAGCACGATCAGGTCGGCGGCCTGCCGCATCGTCTCGGTCAGGTGGCAGTGCAGGTCGAGCTCGATCCCGACCACGGCCTCGGGACCGACGATCGCGCGTACGCGGGCGAGCGTGTCGCCCTCGCAGTCGTCATAGCCGTCGGCGACCATGGCGCCGTGCATCGAGAGCAGCACGATGTCCACGGGCATGGCGGCGCGCAGGTCCGCGAGGATCATGTCGCGCAGCTCCTCATAGACCGCGCGCACGGTGGTGCCGGCCGGCTGCGCCGCGGCGGCGAGGCTCTCGGCGATCCCCATCCCGTCGGCCTCGGCGCGGCCGCGCCAGACCCGCATGGCGAGATTCCCCCATCCGGGCGGCTGGCGCGAGGCGTCGTGGCGGAAGTAGCGGTGGCCCATGAAGGCCTCACGCCCGGTCGGGATCGGCGCCCAGGTGTTGGTCTCGGTCGCCAGCCCCGCCATGAACAGCTTCATCGTCGCTCCCTCAGCGCGTCGTCAGGACCGCCAGCATGACAAGGCCCAGCGCGATCCGGTAGTAGCCGAACGGTGCGAAGCCGATCTTCGCGATGAAGGCGAGCACGAGGCGGACCACGGCGAAGGCGACGACGAAGGCGGATGCAAACCCGATCGCGATCAGCCCGGCGCCGTCCCAGGTGAGCGCCGACCATTCGCGGTAGAGGCTGTACGTGGTCGCGGCGAACATGGTGGGGATGGCGAGCATGAAGCTGAATTCGAGCGCGGCGGGGCGAGCGACCCCGAGCAGCAGCGCGCCGATGATCGTGGCGCCGGAGCGCGAGGTTCCCGGGACCATCGCCAGCACCTGGAAGAAGCCGATCGCGAGGGCCAGGCGCGGCGTGATCGCCTCGACGCGGTGCGCGGTCGGCTCGCCGCGGAACCGCTCGATCAGGATGATCGCGATGCCGCCGGCGATCAGCGCGGCGCAGACGACGTAGGGATTGAACAGGAAGCGCGTCACCGGCCCGTAGAGCGTGGCGCCGATCACGAGCGCGGGCAGGAAGGCGAGCAGCAGGTTGCGCACATAGAGCCGCGCCTCGCGATCGGTGACCATGCCGAAGGCGAGCCCCCAGAGCTTGCGGAAATAGATCGCGACCACGGCCAGGATCGCGCCCATCTGGATGACGATCTCGAAACTCTTGCCGGGCGTGCCGACGAAGCCGAGGAGGTCGATCACCAGGATCAGGTGGCCTGTGGACGACACGGGGATGAACTCGGTCGCGCCCTCGACGATGCCGAGCAGCAGCGCCTGCAACGCGGAGGTCATGTCCATTGCGGTCGGGGTCCGTTCAGGCGGGGGGAGGCGGGACGCGCAGCGCAACCGTGCCGGCGCGCGTCCCGGTATACACCAACAGCGCCTCGCCCGAAGCGGGGAACACGCCGGTCAGCGCGGTGATGTTCACCTGATGGGTCACCAGCACGAGCGGGCGCGGCTCGCTCCAGTTGCGCAACATCCCGCGCAGCGCCGCCGTCTGCGCCTCGGCCGTGCTGCGATCGGCGAAGAAGCTGTTCAGGATCGGCTCGATGGTCACGGGACCGAGGCCAAGCCGTTCGGCGGTGTCGAGGCAGCGGCACCAGGCGGACGAGAGCACGCGCGCCGACGCGATGCCGCGGGCACGGAGCGCCTCCCCGATCGCGCGGGACTGGGCGCGGCCCGCCTCGGAGAGCAGGCGCTGGGTGGAACAGTCGTCGATCCGGAACCCGGGCGGATCGCCGCCGCCCGGCGCGACCGCGTGGCGCATGAGCACGGCCGCGCGTCCCTGCCGCGCGGCACCCCAGGCTGCATCCTCGGCGCGGGCGGCCCGAGGACGCCCCGCAAGCACGAGCGCCGTGCAACCGAGCGTGATCCATCGACGTCCTGGCATGGCCTCAGGCCGTGCCACAGCGCGGGCCGGGTCCGCAACCCGCGGTTCCCACGCGCTTCCGTGTTTCGTTTGCGTTTGCGCTGCCCTCCCCATAGGGTCCGACGCGCGGCGCCCGTTCGGGCCGTGCCGCGATCGGGGGATACGTCCTGGGGCCATGGCGGCACTTGTCCTGTTCGTGCGCGCGGTCGATGCGCTGAGCAACGCGGTAGGGCGCCTGCTCGCGTGGGGGCTGATCGCGGCCGTGCTCGTCTGCTTCGTCAACGTCGTGCTGCGCTACGGTTTCGGCATCGCGTTCAGCTGGATGCAGGACGTCTATGTCTGGCTGAACGGCGCGGGGTTCACGCTGGGTGCGGCCTTCGCGCTGCGCGCGGACGCGCATGTCCGCGTCGATCTGTTCTACCGCGCGGCCGACCCGCGCACGAAGGCGAAGGTGGAGCTGCTCGGGACGGTGGTCTTCCTGCTGCCGATGCTGGCCGTGATCTGGGTGTACACGTGGCCGGCGGTCCGGCTTTCCTGGATGTTCGGCGAAGGGAGCCAGAACATCGGGGGTCTGCCCGGGCTCTACCTGCTCAAGTCCTGTGTGCTCGGCTTCTGCGTCATGCTCGGGCTCCAGGGACTTGCGCAGGCCGCCAAGGCGGCGCTGCTGCTCGGCGGGCGGCCCGAACACGCGCCGCATCTGACGGCCGGATCGTCCTGAACCATGGAGCCGGTCGTTCTCGGGGAGATCCTCTCCGTCCTGCTGTTCGTGGTGACGATCGGCACGCTGATGCTCGGCTATCCGGTCGCGTTCACGCTGGCCGGCACCTCGCTGTCCTTCGCGCTCGCGGGCTGGCTGGTCGGGGCGTTCGACCCGTCCTACTTCGCGACCATCGCGCCGCGCTACTTCGGCATCATGCAATCCGAGGTGCTGGTCGCGGTGCCGCTGTTCATCTTCATGGGCACGGTGCTGGAGCGGACCCGTATCGCCGAGGCGCTGCTGACGACGATGGGCCAGTGCTTCGGCCCCGTGCGCGGCGGGCTTGCGATCTCCGTCATCATCGTCGGCGCGCTGCTCGCGGCCTCGACCGGCGTGGTCGGCGCGACCGTGGTGACGATGGGGTTGATCAGCCTGCCGGCGATGCTGCGCGCGGGCTACGACCCGAAACTCGCGACGGGAGCGATCTGCGCCTCCGGCACCTTGGGCCAGATCATCCCGCCCTCGACGATCCTGATCTTCGTCGCCGACTTCATTCAGGGCGCCAATTCCGAGGCGCAGTTGCGCAAGGGCAATTTCGCGCCCGACCCCGTGTCGGTGTCCGACCTGTTCGCGGGGGCAGTGCTGCCGGGACTGCTGCTGGTCGGGCTCTACATCGTCTGGGCGGTGCTGTTCGCCGCGCTCCGCCCGTCCGGAGCCCCGGCGATCACCATGACCGATGCCAAGCGGGCGAGCCTGCCGCGGCGGATCGTGTCCTCGCTCGTGCCGCCGCTGGTGCTGATCATGGCCGTGCTCGGCTCGATCCTCGGCGGCATCGCCACGCCGACCGAGAGTGCCTCGGTCGGCGCCGTGGGGGCGGTGCTGCTCGCCTTCGTGCGCCGCGAGCTCTCGTTCGGCCGGTTGCAGGAGGCCGCCGAAAGTACGTTGAAGACCACCGCGATGGTGTTCGTGATCCTGTTCGGCGCCTCGATCTTCAGCCTGGTGTTCCGCACCATGGGGGGCGAGCTTCTGATCGAGGAGGTGCTGCACGGATTGCCGGGTGGGCGCGTCGGCGCCGTGCTCGCGGCGATGGGGCTGATGTTCGTGCTCGGGTTCTTCCTCGACACGTTCGAGATCGTGTTCATCGTCGTGCCGCTGACGGCGCCCGCGCTGCTGATGCTCGACATCGATCCGATCTGGCTTGGCGTGATGATCGGGGTGAACCTGCAGACGAGCTTCCTGACGCCGCCGTTCGGCTTCGCGCTGTTCTATCTGCGCGGCGTGGCGCCGGGCTCGGTGACGACCGGCGACATCTATCGCGGCAGCATCCCGTTCGTCGCGTTGCAGGTTCTGGCGCTCGGCGTGCTCTGGATGTTCCCCGAGCTCGCGACCTGGCTGCCCAAGACCCTGTTCCGCTGACGGCCGCATTGACGCCGGGCGCCGCGGATGGTTGATCGACCCCGACACGGCAACCCGGGACTGCCCTGATGGACGCAAGGATGACACGCCGCGTGCTGCTCGCTGCGCTGGCGGCAGCACCGACGCTCGCGCGCGCGCAGAGCTGGCCAACGCGACCACCCCGCCTCGTGCTGCCCTTTCCGCCGGGCGGAACCGCGGATGTGCTCGGGCGGCTGCTGGCCGAGCGGCTCGGCGCGGCGATCGGCCAGCCGGTGGTGGTCGAGAACCGGCCCGGCGCCTCCGGCAACATCGCCGCCGAGGCAGTGTCGCGCGCCGCGCCCGACGGCTACACCGTCTTCCTCGGCACCCAGGGCACGCACGCGGCGAACGCGGCGCTGTTCGAGCGCCTGCCCTACGATCCGATCAAGGATTTCGTGGCGATCGCGCCGCTTGCGATCGTGCCCAACATCCTGGTCGTGCACCCGGACGTGCCTGCCCGCACCGTCGCGGAATTCGTCGCCTACGCGAAGGCGAATCCCGGCCGGCTGCGCTTCGGCTCGTCCGGCAACGGCACCTCGATCCATCTCGCCGGCGAGATGTTCAAGGCGGCGGCCGGCATCGAGATGGAGCACGTGCCGTATCGCGGCTCGGCGCCGGCGCAGACCGACCTGATCGCCGGGCGGATCGAGCTGATGTTCGAACTGCTGCCGGGCACGATCGGTCAGATCCGCGACGGGCGCGTGCGGCCGATCGCGGTCGCCTCGCGCGCCCGGATGGCGGCGCTGCCCGATGTGCCCACCTTCACCGAGGCGGGGGTGCCGGGCTTCGTCACCGGCGCCTGGTTCGGCCTGTTCGCGCCGGCCGGCACGCCGGATGCGATCGTGCAGCGCCTTGCCGCGGCGATGGCCGAGATGACCGGACCGAACGGCAGCCTGCTCGGGCGTCTGAGCGAACTCGGCGCCGAGCCGTTGAGCGCGACGCCGGCGGAGTTCGCCGCTTTCGTGGTTTCCGAGACCGCGCGCTGGGCCGAAGTGGTCCGGCGCTCGGGCGCGCGGCTCGACTGATCATCGTTCGGAAAGGACAAGGACGCGACCATGACCTTGACACCGGCCATCCGCGACACGCTCGCGGGCGTGACGACGGCGACGCTGACGACGGTGCTGTTGAAGAAGGGGCTGCGCAAGACCTGGATGACGGGGCCGCGGCCGTTGCGCGCAGGCCAGAAGCGCGTGGTGGGGCCTGCGTTCACGCTGCGTTTCATTCCGGCGCGCGAGGATCTGGCCACGCCCGAGAGCTGGGCGAATCCGCGTTCGACGCGCGGGGCGATCGAGGCGATGCCTGAGGGCGTGGTGGTGGTCGCCAGCACCGAGGGCGTGACCGAGGCGGGTATCTTCGGCGACATCCTGTGCGCGCGGATGGCGAAGAAGGGCGTGGCTGCGCTGGTCACCGAGGGGGCGGTGCGCGATGCGGTGGGCGTGCGGGGCACGAGCCTGCCGGTGTGGTGCGCGTTGGAAGCGGCGCCGCCCTCGGTCGCGGCGTTGACCTTCGTGAACTGGGAGGAGCCGGTGGGCTGCGGTGGTGTGGCGGTCTATCCCGGCGACGTGGTGGTGGCGGACGATGACGGCGCGGTGCTGATTCCGCAGGCGATGGTGGAGGCGGTGACGCGCGAGGCCGAGGCGCAGGAGAAGCTCGAAGCCTGGATCATGCGCGAGGTGGAGAAGGGCGTGCCCCTGCCTGGCCTGTACCCGCCCAACGCGGAGACCAAGGCGCGCTACGAGTCCGAGACCGGCGCCCGATAATGGAGGGGGGTGTGGGGGGACGACCGTCGTCCCCCCACCCTGCTACTTGCCCAGCAGTCGCCGTGCCTGCACCAGGTGGGGCTTGTCGACCATCTTGCCGTCGAGCGCGATCACGCCTGCGCCAGTGGCCGCTTCGAACGCGGCGATCACCCGCTCCGCCCAGGCCCGTTCCTCCGCCGTTGGTGCATAGGCTTCCTCGATCACCGCGATCTGCGCCGGGTGGATCGCCATGCGCCCGGCGAACCCCATGCGTCGCCCGGCCTCGCACTCGGCGCGCAGCCCGTCGAGGTTGCGGACATCGGCATAGATCGTGTCGATCGCCGGCACGCCGGCGGCACCGGCGGCCATGAGCGTCAGTGCGCGCGCGAGGCGGTAGGGCTCGTCCCAGGTGCCGTCGGGCAGACGGTTCGTGCGCGCACCGAGCCCGGCGGCGAGGTCCTCCCCGCCCCAGGTCAGCGCGGCGAGGCGCGGCGCGCCGGCGTAGGCGCCGAGGGTGAACATCGCCGCCGGGGTCTCGGTGACGAGTGGCATCACGGGGATGGAACGATCGGGCAGGCCCTCGCGCGCCTCGAGCGCCGAGAGCGCGGCATCGAGGCGCGCGAGATCGGCCGCGCTCTCGCATTTCGGCAGCACGATGCCGTCCGGGCGCGCGGCGACGATCGCGGCGAGGTCGGCCATGGTGAGGCCGGTGTCGAACGCGTTCACGCGCACCCAGGCCTGTGGCGAGGCGGGGCGCGCGCGCAGCCAGGCAGCGGTCATTTCGCGCGCGACCGGCTTGCGGTCGAGGGCGACGGAGTCCTCGAGGTCGAGGATCAGCGCGGCCGCGCCGCTCTCGGGGCCGCGCGCGAGCTTGCGGTCGCTGTCGGCGGGGACGAACAGGAACGAGCGCGGGATCATGCGGGCCGCTTGCGCATCAGCGCGGCACGGCGGCAGCGCGCGACCACGGTGCCGTCCTGCTTCATCGCCTCGTGCAGGAAGGTCACGATGCCCTCGGACGGGCGGGACTTGCTTTCCCGCACGCCCAGCACGGTGGTGCGCACGCGCACCGTGTCGCCATGGAACAGCGGGGCCGGGAACGCCACCTCCTCGAAACCGAGATTGGCGACCGTGGTGCCGAGCGTGGTGTCGTGCACGGAGATCCCCACCATCAGCCCGAGCGTGAACAGCGAGTTGACGATGCGCTCGCCGAACGGGCTCGCCTTCATCGCCTCGGCATCGAGATGCAGCGCGGCCGGGTTCATGGTCATCGCGCAGAACAGCGTGTTGTCGGCCTCGGTGACGGTGCGGCGGATCGGGTGCTCGATCACCATCCCCTCGGCGAACTCCTCGAACCAGAGTCCGGGCATCGCCGCTACTCCGCCGCCGCACGAGGGCGAAACTTGCGCGCGGGCAGGCTCGCGCGGTTCGCGTCCTTGTAGCCGAGCGCATCCTCGGCGATCAGCACGCGCTGCACGTTCGACGAGCCCTCGCCGACATTCAGCATCTCGATGAAGCCCTTGAACATGCTGATCGGATACTCGTCGGCGAGCGCGTAGCCGCCGAAGATCTCGGTGGCGTTGGCGACCGCGGTCTTGGCCGCGCGCGAGGCGAAGTATTTGGCGAGGCTCGCGATCCGGTTCGCGGGCGCGCCGGCGTCCATGGTCTCGGCGAGCTCGCGCACCAGCGCGCGGGCGGCCGCGATCTCGGCCGCCATGTCGGCGATCAGCGCCTGCACCATCTGATAGCGCCCGATCGCCTGCCCGCCGACGACGCGTTCGCGCGCGTAAGCCGCCGCGTGATCGAGACAGCCCTGGGCTGCGCCGACCAGCCGTGCCGAGACGGTGAGCCGGCCGAACTCGAGCGCGTTCATGGCGATGCGGAAGCCCTCGCCCTCGGCGCCGAGCCGGTTCGCCGCGGGCACGGCGAACTCGTCGAAGAACACCGCGCAGGAGGAGAGCACGGGCGAGAGGTTGCGCATCGCGATCGGATCGGCGCGGTAGCCGGGGGCCGAGCGCGGCTCGATCACGAAGGCGGTGATGCCGCGATGACCGGCCGAGGGGTCGGTCTTGGCGAACAGCACTGCGGTGTCGGCCTCGTGCGCGAAGGTGATCCACTGCTTCGAGCCGGAGATTCGGTAGGTGTCGCCGTCGCGCACCGCGCGGGCCTTCATCGCTCCGGCGGGGTCCGAGCCGCCGCCGGGCTCCGTCAGCATGAAGGCGCCGATCCGCTCGCCGCCGATCAGGGGCGGGACGAACCGCGCGGCCTGCTCGTCGGTGCCCCAGTTCAGGATCGTGAACGGGCAGGTCATCGCCTGAAGGTTCATGCAGTAGCCGAGATCGGGCCTGAGCCGGCTGATCTCCTCCGAGATCACCGCGACCGCCATGAAGCCGAGATCGGTGCCGCCGAGCTTTTCGGGGAATGCCGCGCCGAACAGCCCCGCCTCGCCCATGGCGCGGATCAGCGGGCGCGGAAACGTGCGGCGCGCCTCGTATCCGCCGATCTCGCCCATGATCCGGCTCTCGAACAGCCGCGTGACCGTGTCGCGGATTGCGGCGAGTTCGGGCGGCAGCGGATTGGGTGGTGGAATGACTGGCATGTCAGCGCACTCCGTTCGCCTTCGCGATCGGCTGGACGAATTGCGGCTCGGTGTCCCAGGGGAACAGGATCCAGGTGTCCTGGCTCACCTCGGTGACGTAGGTGTCCACCAGCGGCTTGCCGGCGGGCTTGGCATAGACGGTGGCGAAATGCGCATCCGGCAGCAGCGCGCGCACCACCTTCGCGGTCGCGCCCGTGTCCACGAGATCATCGACGATCAGCCAGCCCGCGCCCGTGCCCGCCGCGATCGGCGGCTTCGTCACCTGCGGCTCGCCGCGATCCATCTCCTCGTAAGTGACGATGCTGACGGTCTCGATCTGCCGGCAGTCGAGCTCGCGCGCGACGATCGCGGCCGGGATCAGCCCCCCGCGGGTGATCGCCACGATCCCGTGCCAGGGGCCGAGCGGCAGGAGCTTCCAGGCGAGCGCCTTGCCGTCGCGGTGCAACTGATCCCAGGTGACAGTGTAGAACTTGCGGCTCAACGGGTGCTCCTGACCCGAGCCCTCTACCACGGGCGCGGGAGGCGGAGGAGGGGGCCGTGACAGGCGGAGGCGACCCGGCTAGCGTCGCGCATGAACAACGAAACTGGGAGCCTCCGAGATGTCCCACCGACGCCTGGCCGCGATCGCGCTCGCGGCGACACTCGCCTCGCCCGCGCTTGCGACCACCCCGCTGATCGACGCGCCCGCACCGCTCAGCCCGCCGGTGAGGCTGACCATCGGTGCGGTGAAGGTGCCGCATGTCGCGCCGTTCAACGGTGTGGCGGAGATCGCGCGGCCCCTTGGCGTCGAGGTGGAGGTGGTCAACTTCGTCCGGTATGCGGATGTGCGCACCGCGCTGGCGTCGGGCTCGATCGAGGTCGGCTCGATCGGGCCGGCCGACGTGCCGATCGCGGTCAGCCAGAACCTCCGCGGCATCATCGGGCTGATGGGTGTCGGCGTCTCGGCGAAGCACCCGATCGTGCGCAACGGCGTGACGCTGGAGAAGTGGGAGGACCTGTACGGCAAGCGCGTCGCGATCGCGCCGGGCAGCGCGGTGTGGTTCCAGTTCGCCGCGACCGTGACCGAACAGAACATCGCGTATGGGCGCCTCAACATCGTCAACATCCAGGGCGGCGGCCAGCCCTTCGTGCAGGCGATGGAACGCGGCGACATCGACCTGTTCATCGGCTGGGAGCCGTTCGAGAGCATGGCGATCCAGCAGGGCCTCGCATACCGGCAGACGAAGCTCGACTACTCGACGAGCCGCGCGGTCGGCGCCGAGCTCGGCATGGTCGGCGCGACGCGTGCGGCCGTGGAGCAGAAGCGCGAGGCGCTTCGCCGGCTGGTGTGGGCCTATCTCAAGGTGCAGAACGACATCTCCGCCAGCAAGGAGGCGCTGGGCAACGCGATCGCGGCCTGGACCGGACTGCCGCCGCAGGTGGCGAAGGCGGTCGCCGACGACATGACGCTCGAGCAGTCGCTGACGGTGGATCAGGTGCAGCGCCAGGCGCGCGAGTTCCATCGGCTCGGCGTGCTGACGCGTGACGTCTCGGCGGAACTGCCGCAGTTCTTCGACCTGTCGATCTACCAGTCCGTCGTCAGGCGTTGATCGCGGCCGTCTTCGGGCGTGCGGGGCTGGGGCAGCTCGGCCTCGGTCTCGCCCTGCCCTTCATCCTGGTGGTGATCTGGGAGGCGCTGGGCCGCAGCGGCGTCGTGCCGCAGGGCATCCTGCCGGCGCCGAGCCTGGTCGGGCAGGCGTGGTGGGACTGGGCCTTCGCCGATCCCGGCATGGGGCTCAATCCGTATCTCGGCACCTGGGGCGAGACGGTGCTGTTCAGCGCGCGGCGCGTGTTCACCGGCTTCGCCTGCGCGATCGCGATCGGCGTGCCGATGGGGATCATGATCGGCTGGAACCGGATGGTCGCCGGCGCGGTCGATCCGCTGATCCAGTCGCTCCGGCCGATCCCGATCACCGCCTGGCTGCCCTTCGCGATCGCGGTGTTCGGCATCCGCGATGCGGGGGCCGTGTTCCTGATCGGGCTCGGCGCGTTCTTCCCGATCGTCGTGAACGCCACCGCCGGCGCGCGCGACGTGCCGCGCAACCTGATCCGCGCGGCGCGGATGATGGGGGCGAACGAGCGGCAGCTTCTGCTGCGCGTGGTGCTGCCGGCCGCGTTGTCGAACGTCTTCACCGGCATGCGGCTGGGTCTGGGCATCGCCTGGACCGCGGTGATCGTCGCCGAGATCGTCGCAGTGAAGTCGGGCCTCGGCTATGTGCTCTGGGATGCCTACTATGTCGGCCGCATGGACGTGGTGATCGCCGACATGGTGTCGATCGGCATCGCCGGGTTCCTGTCCGATCGCGTGCTGGTCGCGGTGCAGCATCGCGTGCTGCACTGGAAGCAGACGGCGCGGGCATGACGCACGCCGTCGCTATCCGCGGCCTGCGCAAGGTGTTCGACGGCCGCGCCGGGGCGGTCGAGGCGCTCGCCGCGATCGACATGACGCTCGCGGAAGGCGAGTTCGCCTGCATCCTCGGCCCCTCGGGCTGCGGCAAATCGACGCTGCTCAACGTGATCGCCGGGTTCGAAGCGCCGACGGAAGGCTCCGCGACCGTGTTCGGCACGCCCGTCGCCGCGCCGGGACCCGAGCGCGCGGTGGTGTTCCAGGAGGCGTCGCTGTTCCCGTGGCTGTCGGTCTGGGACAACGTCACCTTCGGCCCGCGCATGCTCGGGCGGCCGAAGGCCGAGACGGATGCATTGGCGCGGCGCTTCCTCGATCTGGTCGGGCTCGCGGGGTTCGAGCGTCACCTGCCGGATCAGCTCTCGGGCGGCATGAAGCAGCGTGTCGGCATCGCGCGCTGCCTGATCCTCAACCCGCGCGTCTATCTGATGGACGAGCCGTTCGGCGCGCTCGATGCGCAGACGCGGATGCAGATGCAGGAGCTGCTCACGCACGTCTGGGACGAGGCGCGCGGCACGGTGCTGTTCATCACCCATGACATCGACGAGGCGATCTTCCTCGCCGACACGGTCTATGTGATGACCGCGCGGCCCGGACGGATGCGGAGCCGCATCGTGATCGACCTGCCGCGGCCGCGCTCGATCGAGCTCCTGACCGATCCGCGCTTCAACGCGCTGCGCGCCGACATCCTGCGCCAGATCCGCGAGGAGGCGACCAAAGCCACGGCGGCGATCGAGGCGGAGGAGCGGGCACGGCGATGACCGTCACGGCGCTGGTGTTCGACGTGTTCGGCACGGTGGTGGACTGGCGCAGCAGTGTCGCGCGCGAGGTCGCGGCGGCCGCGCGCCGGATCGGGGTCGAGACGGACGGGATCGCACTCGCGGATGCCTGGCGCGCCGCATACGCGCCGTCGATGGATCGGGTGCGCAAGGGCGAGTTGCCCTGGACCACGATCGACGGGCTGCATCGCGCCGCGCTCGATGCGCTGCTGCCGCGCTTCGGGCTCGCCGCCCTGGACGAGGCGGCGCGCGACCATCTGAACCGCGCCTGGCACCGGCTCGATCCGTGGCCGGACAGCGTCGCGGGGCTGCGGCGGCTCCGCCATCGCTACACGCTGGCGACGCTCTCGAACGGCAATGTCGCGCTGCTCGCGACCATGGCGAAGCACGCGCGCCTGCCCTGGGATGTGATCCTCTCGGCCGAGCTGTTCGGCCACTACAAGCCCGACGCCGAGGTCTATGACGGTGCGTGCCGGCTGCTCGACCTGCCACCCGCGCAGGTGATGATGGTGGCCGCGCATAACGGCGACCTGAGGGCCGCGGCCGCGCGCGGCCTCGCCACCGCCTTCGTCGCGCGCCCGACCGAGTACGGCCCGGCGCAGACCAGGGATCTCGCCGCGGACGGCCCTTGGGATGTCGTCTGCGCGTCGTTCACCGGGCTTGCCTCAGCCCTCGGCTGCTGAGCCGCCATGACCTCCAAGGTTATCGCGTCCACCACCTGATCCCGTCACTCTCCCCGCGCCATCGCCAGGGAGAGCACCATGCCCGTCGCCTTCACCGTTACGCTGCACGTCAAGCCCGGATGCGAGGACGCGTTCCTCGGCCTGCTCACGCCGGTGCTGGATGCGATGCGGCACGAGGCGACCTTCATCAATGCCGTGCTGCACCGCGACCCGGAGGACCCGACCCGGTTCATGCTCTACGAGACCTGGGCGGATCTCGACGATGTCGTCGAGGTGCAGCTCAAGCGCGACTACCGCCGGGAGTATCACGCGGCGCTGCCGGGGCTGCTGCGGAGCGAGCGCGGGATCGGGATCTGGCGGCCCGTGCGCGCGGATTTCGCCGCGGCGGCGCCGGACGCGGATCAGCCATCCGCGCGACTCCTTTGACTTTCCCGGCCCGAACCTGCATCTAGCCAGTGTGCCGGGAGAACATCCCGGCGGCGCTTCGGCCGCGTGAGCGGCGCGCTTGACCCGATCCGGGTCGCGCTGTCCTGCCGAAGCCCCTCGACATCTCCTCGGAATTGCCCGGTTCACGCGGGGCGTCCAACCCCCGATCGCGGTGCCGCAGGCGCGGCACCGCCCGTGCGCGCACGCGCCGGAACCACGAAAGACTGTTGCTGTGACGACGTTCAATGATCTCGGCCTGGCTGCCCCGATCCTCGAGGCGCTCGCCGAGGAGGGCTATGACGCCCCCACCCCCATCCAGGCCCAGGCGATTCCCGTCCTGCTCCAGGGCCGCGACCTGGTCGGCATCGCCCAGACCGGCACCGGCAAGACGGCGGCCTTCGCGCTGCCGATCCTGAACCGGCTGCGGGACCGCCGGCCCACCCCCAAGCGCGCCTGCCGCGCCCTGGTGCTGAGCCCGACGCGCGAGCTCGCGAGCCAGATCGCCGAGAGCTTCCGCACCTATGGCCGGCATCTCGGCCTCCGCGTCGCCACCGTGTTCGGCGGCGTCGGCCACCAGCCGCAGGTCGCGGCGCTGGCGCGTGGCGTCGACATCCTGGTCGCGACCCCGGGGCGGCTGATCGACCACCTGCAGGGACGCACGGCGTTCCTCGATGCGGTCGAGGTGTTCGTGCTCGACGAGGCCGACCAGATGCTCGACATGGGCTTCATCCAGCCGATCCGCCGGATCGTCTCGGCCCTGCCGCAGCAGCGCCAGACGCTCCTGTTCTCGGCCACCATGCCGCAGGCGATCGCGAGCCTGGCGAACGACCTGCTGAAGGACCCCGTGCGGGTTTCGGTCGCACCCGTCGCCACCACGGCCGAGAAGGTCGAGCAGCGGGTGATCCACGTCGCGCAGGGCGACAAGCGCCTGCTGCTCGCCAAGCTGCTGAAGGGCGAAGCGGACGGGCGCACGCTGGTGTTCGTGCGCACCAAGCACGGCGCGGATCGCGTGGTGCGCCAGCTCGAGGCCGACGGCATCGCCGCGAACGCGATCCACGGCAACCGCAGCCAGGGCCAGCGCGAGGCGGCGCTGCGCAAGTTCCGCGACGGCAGCGTGCCCGTGCTGGTCGCGACCGACATCGCCGCGCGCGGCATCGATGTCGATGGCGTGACGCATGTGATCAACATGGACCTGCCGAACGTGCCGGAGCAGTACGTGCACCGGATCGGCCGCACCGCGCGCGCGGGTGCCGCCGGCGTGGCGATCAGCTTCTGCTCGGCCGAGGAGCGGCCCTTCCTGCGCGACATCGAGACGCTCATCCGCCGTGCCCTGCCCGCCGAGGGTGAGCCCGTGCGCGGGGCCGCGCCGCCCGCGTCGCCCAAGCCGCATCGCCCACCGCAGCGTCCCGCCAAGGCGCAGCCGCGCCCGCGCGGCCGCGGCGACCGCCGCGGCGAGCCGGCGCGCGGCGACGGCCGCCACGCGATGGCCGGGCTGCCGTTCATGGCCTCCTCCCGCCGCGCCTGATCAGCGGCACGACGCGGCGGTTGCGCCGGCGCGTCGTGATCTGCATAGGGTGGCGTCATGGATGCCACCCATCCCCTGATCGCAACGATCGGTCTCGGCCTTCTCTACGCGCTGGTCGGCGGCACGGTCGCGGCGCTGATCCGGCTGCCGCCGATCGTCGGCTATCTCGCGGCCGGCATCATGCTCGGGCCGCACACGCCCGGCATCGTCGGCGACCAGGCGACCGCGCTCGAACTCGCCGAGCTCGGTGTGATCCTGCTGATGTTCGGCGTGGGGCTGCATTTCAGCCCGGCCGAGCTGCTTGCGGTGCGTCGCGTCGCCGTGCCGGGCGCGATCGCGCAGATGGGCACGGCGACGGTGCTCGGCGCCCTGGTCGCGCATCTCTGGGGCTGGTCCTGGCCCGCCGCCGTCGTGTTCGGGCTGACGCTCTCGGTCGCCTCGACGGTGGTGCTGCTGCGCGCGCTGACCGAGCGCAACCTGCTCGGCACGCCCGAGGGTCACATCGCCGTCGGCTGGCTGGTGGTCGAGGACATCGCGGTCGTGGTCGCGCTGGTGGTGCTGCCGGGCATCGCCGGGTTCTTCGGCGGCAGCCCGGCTGGCGCGCTGGCCCGCATGGACATCGAGCAGCTCGGCATCGCGCTCGCGATCGTGTTCGGCAAGTTCGCGCTGTTCGTCGCGCTGATGATGCCGCTCGGCCGGCGCGTCGTGCCCTGGGTGCTGGTGATGGTCGCGCATCTGAAGTCGCGCGAACTGTTCACGCTCGCCGTGCTCGGCATGGCGCTCGGCATCGCCTATGTCTCGGCCAAGGTGTTCGGCGTGAGCTTCGCGCTCGGCGCGTTCTTCGCCGGCATGGTGATGCACGGCTCGGGCATGGCCACGCGCGCGGCCGAGCAGTCGCTGCCGTTCCGCGACGCCTTCGCGGTGCTGTTCTTCGTCGCGGTCGGGATGATGTTCGACCCCTCGGTGCTGACCGAGCGGCCCGGCGCGGTGCTGGCCACACTCGCGATCGTGGTGATCGGCAAGTCGCTCGCGGCGATCGCGATCATGGCGCTGTTCCGCCAGAGCCGGGCCGCGGTCTGGACGGTCGCGGCCGCGCTCGCGCAGGTCGGCGAGTTCTCGCTCGTGCTGGCCGAGCAGGGCATCGCGCTCGGGCTGCTGCCGGTCGAGGGGCGGGACCTCGCGCTCTCGGCGGTGCTGTTCTCGATCGCGCTCAATCCGCTCGCTTTCGTGTTCGCGCGCTGGATGGCCGGGCGCGGGGCCTCCGCCGTCAGCGTGACCGAGCAGCGGCCGCCGGGATCACCACCCGGATCGGCACGATCGGCCGACACGGTCTCCAGTCGGTCCCAGTGATTCGTGCGCGGGGCCGGCTCGACGCTCCCGACCCGCGCGTCCATGCTGTCGCCGCCGAATACCGTCCGCACAAAAGTCCGACTTTTGTGCGGACGGTATTGCGCGCAGGGCTGGTATGGCGGCTGCGCGCCAAAAGAAACCTCATACCCGGCGCGCGAAGGTGAAACCTTCGTGCGCCGGGTATAAGATACGGGGAGCAGAGGATGCAGAAGCGAAGCCTGGGCCGGTCCGGGATTGCCGTGCCGCCGGTGGTGTTCGGCGGCAACGTGTTCGGCTGGACGGCGGACAAGGCGATGTCGTTCCGCCTGCTTGACGAGGCGGTGGCGTCCGGGCTGAACGCGATCGACACGGCGGATGTCTACTCGACCTGGGTGGCCGGCCATGCCGGAGGCGAGTCCGAGACCATCATCGGCGCATGGCTGAAGGCGCGCCCGGGGATGCGCGACCGGGTGGTGATCCTGACCAAGGTCGGCATGGAGATGCCGGGCCAGGGCAAAGGGCTGTCCTCGGCCTGGATCGCGCGCGCGGTCGAGGCCAGCCTCACGCGGCTCGGCATCGAGACGATCGATCTCTACCAGGCCCACAAGGACGACGAGACGACGCCGCTGGAGGAGACGCTCGGCGCCTTCGCCCGGCTGATCGAGCAGGGCAAGGTGCGCGCGATCGGCGCCTCCAACTACAGCGCGGCCCGGCTCGATGCGGCGCTCGCGACCAGCGCGCGGCTCGGCCTGCCGCGCTTCGAGAGCCTCCAGCCGCTCTACAACCTGATGGATCGCACGATCGAGGCGGAGCTGCTGCCGCTCTGCCGCGCGCGCGAGGTCGGCGTGATCCCCTACTCCTCGCTCGCCTCGGGCTTCCTCACCGGCAAGTACCGATCCGAAGCCGATCTCGGCAAGAGCGTGCGCGGCGCGCGCAGCGTGGCGAAGCACATGACGCCGCGCGGGATGCAGGTGCTGGCCGCGCTCGATGCGGTCGCCGCCCGGCTCCACGCGACGCCGACCCAGGTCGCGCTCGCCTGGCAGCTCGCGCGCCCCGGCATCACCGCGCCGATCGCGAGTGCCACGAGCATCGAGCAGTTGCGCGATCTCGTGCGGGCAGCGAGCCTGGAACTCGACGCGGAGGCGATCGCGGCGCTGGACGCGGCGAGCGCCTGAGCGCGGATCGGGCGGCCGAGGTCCGTTTCATACCCGGCGCACGAAGGTTTCACCTTCGTGCGCCGGGTATGAGGCCTCCTTTGGCGCGCAGCCGCCACACCAGCCCTGCGCGCGATACCGGGCTGCCAACGGTCAAACCTTTGGCAGCCCGGTATCAGCGCGCGGGGGCCGAGGCTGGCGCCTCGGCGACACGGCCGAGCTGAGCCGGCAGCAGCAGCCACCACAACCCGCGCTCGCGCATCCGTCCTGCGGCCTCGGCCGCCTCCTCGCCCCAGCCCCAGAACAGGTCGCCGCGCACCGGGCCGCGGATCGCCCCGCCGACATCCTGCGCGAGCACGACGCGGTTGAGCGGCCGCTGCGTCATCGGATCGCGCGTGGCGATCCAGAGCGGAATGCCGAGCGGGATATGCACGTGGTCGACGGCGATCGACCGGCCGGGCGTCAAGGGCGCGCCGAACGCGCCCGGCGGGCCCTCGTCGGGGCGCAGGCCGCGGATCTCGCGGAAGAACACGTAGGACGGGTTCTGTTGCATCACCGCGCGCGCCTCGCCCGGGTGGGCGCGCAGCCACGCGCGGATCGACTGCATGCTGACCTGATCGAGCGTCATCGCGCCGCGCTCGACCAGCACGCGCCCGATCGGCACGTAGGGATGGCCGTTCTGCCCGGCGAAGCCGACCCGCGCGATCCCGCCTTCGGCGAGCCGCACCCGGCCCGAGCCCTGCACGTGCAGGAAGAAGGCGTCGATCGGATCATCGAGCCACAGGAGTTCCAGGCGGCGGCGGTCCAGCGCCCCGCCCTCGATCTCGGCCCGACTGGCATAGGGGACGAGCCGGCCGTCCCGCACCTGCCCGGCCGTGCGCCGTCCGGCGAGTTCGGGCACGAAGTCGCCGAGATCGACGGCGATCAGGTCGGGCGGGCGCTGCAGCAGCGGCACCTGTTCGGCACCGCGCCGCCGCCGGCTGCCGGTGAGCTCCGGCTCGAAATAGCCGGTGAAGGTGCCGTAGGGGTCGCTCGGCTGGGTCCTGACATTGGAGGCGAGCCAGGGCCGGAACCGGGCCTCGAAGAAGGCGCGCGCCGCGGCGTGATCGCCGGGCGCGATCGCCGCCGCCTCGTCACACAGCGGCAGCCAGTCGGCCACCCGGCCCGCGAGCGCCGCGGCCGCCTCGCCGCCGCCGAGCGTCCGGTCGGCCGGCATCTGGCGCAGCCGCGCGCAGGTCTCCGCGAAGGCCGGCAGGGCCTCGGCATGGGCATCCTCGGCCCAACCCGGCAGGGTGGCGAAGCGCGCCGGCTGGAGGCCCAGCCGGTCGGGCGGGCCGGCCTCCTGCGGCACCGGCACGGCGACGCAGCCGCCCAGCACGATCAGGCAGGCAGCCGCGATGCTGCGGCGCAGTCTTGCGCGGATCGGTTGCAACGGACCCTGGACCTGGACGTCGGATGGCCAGGACGACGCGGGCGCGCGCGCCACTATTCCGAACGGGTCCCGACCAGCAGCCAGGTCGGGTCGGCCGAGTTCAAGTCCCGCGCGAAGGACCAGACATCCACCGTTTCGGTGACCGCCTCGCCGCCGGCGACCACGCTGCCGTCCGGGCCGTAGGTCATGTTGATCTGGTCCGAGACGAAGCGGACCCCGATGGTCGCCACCGTCCCGCGCAGATCGGCCTCGAGGATCGCGCTTTCGCGCAGCGCCACGAGATCGGTGCGCTGGCGCTCGCCAGCCTGCTCGCGCGCGGTGATCGCCGCGTCGAAATCGCCGAACACATCGGGCGACAGCAGCGTGCGCAGCGTGTCGCGGTCGCCGCGCGCGAAGGCGTCGACGATCATCGCAAAGGCGCCCTCGGCGCCGACCAGGAAGCCGGTCGGGTCGAAGTCCGGGTCGATCTGGCGGATGCGGGCGAGGGTCTGACCGGCCGCGCTGGCGGGATCGGGGAGGCTGCGCTTCGGGCCCGGGCCGCCGATCTGGGGCGGCCCCACCTCCTCGGCGCGCGTGTCGATCGTCCGCGCGGCCTCCTCGCCGGCCCCGGTCGGCTCGACCGGCGTCGGCGGGCGTTCATAGCCGGTGCGCCGGCCCAGGATGCTGCGCAGCCGGAGCACAAGGAATGCGGCGACCATCCCGAACAGGATCAGGTCGATCGGGAAACCGCCGCTCATCGGAGATCGTCGCCCCTCATCACGCGTGACATAAGGGACAGGGGGCGGATTCACAAGCAGACTTGGCCGCCGCTCGCCCGCTTGCGACCGGCCCGCGGCCCGGCTAAGCGCGGCGCATGATCCTGCTCCGCCACGGCCAATCCGAGTTCAACGCCGCCTTCACGCTGAGCCGGGTCGATCCCGGCATCGTCGATCCGCGCCTGACCGAGCTCGGCCGTGCACAGGCGCGTGAGGCCGCGCAGGCGCTGAAGGGCGAGCGGCTCGCGCGCATCATCGCGAGCCCCTACACCCGCGCGCTCGAAACCGCGGCCATCGTCGCCGGCGCGCTCGACCTGCCGGTGGTGGTGAACCCGATCGTGCGCGAGCGCTGCGCCTTCACCTGCGACATCGGCACGCCGGTCACCGAACTCGCCCGCCGCTGGCCCGATCTCGACTTCAGCCACATCGACGAGGTGTGGTGGCCGGCGCTGACCGAGAGCGAGGCCGAGATCGAGGCGCGCGCCGCCGCGTTCCGGGCCGAGATGGCGACGATCCCGGACTGGTCCGACACGCTGGTGGTGAGCCACTGGGGCTTCATCCTGGCACTCACCGGCGAGCGGACGCAGAACGGCCAGTGGCGCCGCTGCGACCCGACCGCGCCGGGGCCGGCGACGGTGCCCTGGGTGATCGGCTGAGCGGCGCTCAGGCGGCCGCGCGGGCACCTTCCGCGGCGTAGGCGATGGTCAGGTCGCCCACCCCGTCCACGTGACCCTCCAGCCGGTCGCCCGGCTTCACCGCGCCGACGCCGGCGGGCGTGCCGGTCATGATCAGATCGCCCGGGGCGAGGGCGACGAGGCGCGAGAGATACGCGATCGTCTCGGGCACGGACCAGATCTGCTGCGCGAGATCGCCCTGCTGGCGGATCGCGCCGTTCACCTTCAGCCAGATCGACCCCTTGGCCGGATGGCCGATGCGCGACGCCGGCACGATCGGCGTGATCGGGCAGGACTGGTCGAACGCCTTGCCGATCTCCCAGGGCCGCTGGAGCTTCTTCGCCTCGGCCTGGCGGTCGCGGCGCGTCATGTCGAGCCCGACCGCGTAGCCGAACACGTGATCGAGCGCGGCCGCCTCGTCGATCGCCATGCCGGCCTTGCCGATCGCGACCACGAGTTCGATCTCGTGGTGCAGGTCCTCGGTCGCGGGCGGGAAGGGGATGGTCGCGCCCGAGAGGACGATCGCATCCGCGGGCTTGGCGAAGAAGAACGGCGGCTCGCGGTTCGGGTCGTGGCCCATCTCGCGCGCGTGCTCGGCGTAGTTGCGGCCCACACACCAGATGCGGCGCACCGGGAACAGCGTGTCGGTGCCGGCGACGGGGATGGCGGGCACGGGCGGCGGATCGATCGCGTAGGCCAAGGCGTCCTCGCTGGGCTTGGGGTGCGCGCCCGGCTGCTAGGCCCGCGCCCGCGCGCCGTCAAGGCCGCGAGCCTTGCCGCCCCTGGCCGCGCGTGGTAGCGGGCCGGCGCACACCGCGAAGGGCGAGACGATGAACGAGACGACCGGCAACGGCAACGGCAAGGCCGGGGACGGCCAGGGCGGCACCGCGCCCGGGCTGGTGGTGAACCTGCAATACGTGAAGGACCTGTCCTTCGAGGTGCCGGGCGCACCCGACATCTTCGTGCAGCTGAAGCAGCAGCCCGAGGTGGCGATCAACCTGGACGTGAACGCGCGCCAGGTCGCCCAGGGCAGCTTCGAGGTGGTGCTGTCGATCCGCGCCGAGGCGAAGTCGGCCGGCAAGGCCGCCTTCATCGCCGAGCTCGACTACGCCGGCATCTTCACG
This sequence comes from Elioraea tepidiphila DSM 17972, assembly GCF_000378465.1. Classification (GTDB taxonomy): domain Bacteria; phylum Pseudomonadota; class Alphaproteobacteria; order Acetobacterales; family Acetobacteraceae; genus Elioraea; species Elioraea tepidiphila. Next base: position 23,720 of record NZ_KB899937.1, on the reverse strand, counting down.
CTGAACAACATCCCGCAGGATCTGGTCGAGCCGGTGCTGCTGGTCGAGGCGCCGCGGCTGCTGTTCCCGTTCGCGCGCAACATCGTCGCCGAGGTGACGCGCGACGGCGGCTTCCCGCCGGTGATGCTGCAGCCGATCGACTTCCTGGCCCTGTGGCAGAGCCGCAAGCAGCAGCAGGCGGGCGGGGCGAACCCCGCGCCACCCCCGGTGGCGAACGCCTGACGCGGGCTCAGGCGCGCGCGCCCCTCGGTGCGGCCGCTGCTGCGGCCGCGACGAGGGCGGTGCCCGTTGCCGCCGCGCCGAACAGCATGCGGTAGCCGACCAGCGGCAGCAGCGCGCCCACCGCGCCCGCCCCGGCGGCGAGGCCGACGAACAGGCAGAAGGCGAAGGCCGCCATCCCGGTCGAGCGGCTCTCGGGCAGCATCTCCGATCCGCGCGCCTGCAACACGCCATGGAAGCACCCCAGCGCGAGCCCGCCGATGAAGTTCGCGGCCGCCACCGCGACCAGCGGCGGGGCGAGCCCCACGCCGCCGAGCCACACGACCAGCCCCACCCCGCCGCCGATCAGCAGCCCGCGCTCGCCGAAGTGCCGCACCAGCAGACCCGCGATTCGCGTGTACAGCAGCGCGCCGAGCCCGGCCGTGCCGAGGATCAGCCCGGCCCAGGTGAACGAGAGCCCGTAGCCTTCGACCAGGAAGGCGCCGATGAAGGGCGGCGCGCCGAAGGCGAAGGCGCCCTCCAGCCCAACCAGGATCAGCAGCCGCCGCGCCGATGCGCGGCGCAGCAGCATGGCGTAGCGCGCGAGGGCGCTTGAGCCGGGCCCGTGCCGCGCCGGCGGGAGGCGTGCCGCCTCGCGCCAGAGCGGGGCCGCGTCCGCGAGGCCGGCCGCGCCAAGCAGCGCGAACACCGGCCGCCAGCCCACGGCATCCCCGGCGATGCCGGCGAGCGGCGCGGTGATGAGATTCGACAGCACCATCCCGGTCATGAACCGGCCGAGCGTCGCCTGCCGGTTCGCATAGGTGGTGGCATCGCCGATCAGGGCGATTGCGACCGGAATGAGCCCGCCGGCGAAGGCGCCGGCGACCGCGCGTGCGACCGTCAGCGCACCGAGGCTCGGCGCCAAGGCGGCCGCGAGGGTCGCCGCGCCGTAGCAGGCCATGCAGACCGCGATCAGCCGGAGCTTGCCGAACCGGTCGCCGAGCGGGCCGAGCACGGGCTGGGCGAGGCCGTAGGCAAGGGTGAATCCCGCCACCACCGGCGCGGCCGCGGCGACCCTCGCCTCAAAATCTGACGCGATCAGCGCCAGCAGCGGGTCGGCGAGCCGGATTCCTGCCCCCGAGAGGAATCCCGTCAGGATGAGGATCGGCAGGGGCAGCGCGGCGGAGGTCACTGGGCGACCGTCGCCCGGCCCGGCGTGCCGGAGAAGGGCCCGCGGCGCATCGCGCCGTGCACCGGACGCGCGACCTTCCCGCTACAGCCAGCCCTTGCGCCGGAAGTACATCACCGGCAGCACCGCCGAGGCCACCATCAGGGCGAGCGCCAGCGGATAGCCGATGCTCCATTCCAGCTCCGGCATGTACTGGAAGTTCATGCCGTAGATCGAGGCGATCAGGGTCGGCGGCATCAGCGCGACCGCGACCACCGAGAAGGTCTTGATCACCGCCGTCTGCTCGATGTTGATCAGGCCGAGCACGGCATCCAGCAGGAAGGTCGCCTTGTCGTTCAGGAAGTGGGCGTGCTCCTGCAGGCCGCGCACATCGCGCGCCAGCGTCTTGATGCGCGGCTTGTTCTCCTTGCGGATCGCCGTCTCCTTCTCGACCGCGATGAAGGCGAGGATCCGCGAGAGGCCGACGAGGGTGTCGGACGCGCGGGCGGTCGTCTCGCCCACCTGGCCGAGAGCGATCAGCGCGTCCTTGAGGGCGGCGTCCTTTGCCGAGGCGGTCTCGCGGCTCTTCGCCAACTTGAAGGCGGCGTGGCTCCGGCGGTCCATCTCCGCCGCCACCCGCTCGAGGATATCGGCAAGCCGGTCGACGACGTGCTCGAAGAGGCCGAGCATCACCCCGTCGGAGGTCGCGACCATCGTCGGGTTCTTCTGCGCCCGCGCGGCGAACATGCCGAACGCCTTCGGGGTGGCGTGGCGGACGGTGACCAGCGTCTGCGTGGTGAGCACGAAGGTGATCGCGGCCGAGCCGAGCTCGCCCGTCTCGGAGCCGTACATGAACGGAGCCGTCAGGAACAGCGCCTCGCCCTCGCGGTAGAGGCGCGAAGAGGCCTCGATCTCCTGCTGCTCCTCGCGGGTCGGCAGCTCGACGCCGATCAGCCGCTCGACCATCCGCTCCTCCTGCGGCGTCGGCTGAAGGAGGTCGATCCAGACCGGCTGGATCGCCGGCAGCGGCGGCTGGTCGGGCAGCACGGGGGGCGGCAGGGCGGCGGGGGACGGCGCCTCGCCGACCACCAGCTTGCCGTTCTCGACGCGATACGTGGTGATCATGGACCGTTCCTGCTGAAGCGGTTTCCTTCTAGCCAAGCCGGGCCGCGGCGGCCAAGCGCGGCCTGATCAGAGCAGGCCCAGAAGCCGCGCGCCCAGGCCGAAGATCGCGAGCACGATCAGCACGTCGATGACGATCGCGAGCAGCAGGACCACGATCGAGACCAGGAACAGTCGCCGGTCCGCCTCGACCAGGGCGACCGACATCAGCACGATCGCGAGCGCCGGGGCGGGGTTGCCGAACGGGATCGGCAGGGCGAGCAGGGTCGCGTTCAGCCCGAGCAGGATGGCCGCCGCGATCTCCACCCCGCGATGCGGCAGCGGCAGCGTGCCCGGACGGACTCGGGCTTCCAGCTTGACGAGCCACGGCTTGGCGCGCGTCAGCACCGACTCCATCGCCGCGCGCGGGATGCTGCGCTCGCGCACGACCCGTGGGAACAAGGGCTGCGGATAGCCCAGCAGCATCATCGCGCTCAGGATGATGATCGGCGTGCCGAGCAGGCCCGAGAGACCGGGGATCGGCGCCGGGATCAGGTTCGGCAGCGCGAGCGCCAGCATCAGCAGGCTGTAGCCGCGATCGCCGAGCGCGGTCATCAGGTCGCCGATCGCGATCCGCTCGCTCGGCCAGGCGCGGCAGAGATCGAGCAGCAGGTCGGAGGCACGCTTGCGCTCGCCGGGCCGCTCGATGGCGCTCACCGGCGTGGGCGACATGGGTTCGGCGGGCGCGTCGGCGGCAGGGGCGATCGCGCGCGGTTCTACGGGGTCATGCGTCACGCCCCGTCCGCTACCTCGGACCCCGGCACTTGCCTCTACACAATCCGATCATCGAACCAGGTGCACGGAGGGCCGCCTTCGCCGGATTGACCTGCCGGCGCGCCGGCCTGACGGTCTCGACCGGGCAGCGGAGGATGCGATGGGACGTCTGGAGGGACGGGTATGCCTGGTCACGGCCGGGTCGGCGGGGATCGGGCTTGCGATCGTGCGTCGGTTTGCGGCCGAGGGCGCGCGGGTGGTCACCGCCGATCGCGATCCCTTTCCGGACACCGTCGCCGCGCACGGCCCGATCGTGCCGGTGCGGGGCGACATGGCCAGTGCGGCCGACGTTCGGCGGGCGGTGCAGATCTGTCTTGACCGCTTCCAGGGACTCGATGTGCTCGTGAACGGGGTCGCGGACGCCACACCCGCGCTGCCGGTCACCGAGCTCGACGACGCGCTCTGGGACCGTGCGCTCAGCACCAACGTGACCAGCGCGTTCCTCGCGTGCAAGGCGGCGATCCCGCATATGGTCGCCAGGGGTGGCGGCGCGATCATCAACATCGCCTCGCAGCTTGGCATCGCCGCGCAGCCCGGCCGGTCGGTCTACTGCGCATCGAAGGCCGCGCTGATCCAGCTCACCAAGGTGCTGGCGCTCGACCACGCGAAGCAGGGCATCCGGGTGAACGCGCTCTCGCCCGGGGCGGTGATCACGCCGCGCCTGCTGAGCCGCTACGGCACCCCCGAGGCGACCGAGGCCGCGCTCGCGCCGCGCCACCCGATCGGCCGGCTCGGCCGGCCCGAGGAGATCGCCGCCGCCGCCCTGTTCCTCGCGAGCGAGGACTCGTCCTTCATGACGGGGGCGAATCTGGTTGTGGACGGCGGCTACACCGCCTGCTGAGGCGCGGTCAGAAGTTCACCCGATCGGCACCTTTGAGCGCGAGCATCCGGCGCGCATCCTGCGGGCTCGCCACCTCCAACCCCAGTCCCTCGATCAACTGGCGCGCGCGGCTCACCTGCTCGGCGTTCGAGCGGGCGAGCTGGCCGGGGCCGATCCAGAGCGAGTCCTCCAGCCCGACGCGCACATTGCCGCCCATCACCACGGCCTGGGCGGCGATGGCGAACTGGTTGCGGCCCGCGCCGAGCACCGACCACTGGTAGTCGCGGCCGAACAGCCGGTCCGCCGTCCGCTTCATGTGCGCGACATCCTCCGGATGCGTGCCGATCCCGCCCAGGATGCCGAACACCGACTGGATGAACAGCGGCGGCTTGACGAGCCCGCGGTCGAGGAAGTGCGCCAGCGTGTAGAGATGGCCGATGTCGTAGCACTCGATCTCGAAGCGCGTGCCGTTCTCGGCGCAGGAGGTCAGGATGAACTCGATGTCGGCGAAGGTGTTCTTGAAGATCCGCTCCTTCGAGCCTTCCAGATACGGGCGCTCCCAGTCGTGCTTGAACTCCCTGTAGCGGGCGAGCATCGGGTAGAGGCCGAAATTCATCGAGCCCATGTTGAGCGAGGCGACCTCGGGCGCGAACACCTTCGCCGGGCGCACACGCTCCTCCACCAGCATGGTCGGCGCGCCGCCGGTGGTGATGTTCACGACCACGTCCGCGCGCTGCTTGATGACGCGCAGGAACGGCAGGAAGGCGTCGGGCGACTGGTCGGGTGCGCCGGTGTTCGGATCGCGCGCGTGCAGGTGCACGATCGCCGCGCCGGCCTCGGCCGCGCCGATCGCGGCTTCGGCGATCTCCTGCGGGGTGATCGGCAGGTGCGGCGACATCGACGGCGTGTGGATCGCCCCGGTGACGGCGCAGGTGATGATGACTTTCCGGCTGGCCATGGCTTCCTCCGGGGCGGATCGGGACGCGTCGCGATCGGGCGCCCCGGATGTACCGGGTTCGGGTGATGGCCGCCAGAGAGGGTCGCCGAAGACGGGCGATCCCCGGGTCAGGTCGGAGGTGCCACGACCGGATGCGCCGCGCTGTAGGATTCGATCCGCATCGCCTCGTGGCGCAGCAGCGCGATCCGCGCGCGCGGCCGCATCTGCAACGACCCGTCGGCGGCGCGGCCGACCGCGTACTGCCAGACGGTGATCGTGCCGGCGGCATGCAGGCGCTCGGCGACCACCGTGACGGCCTCGCCGCGCCCCCAGGCCGCGCGCTCATCCGCGGTGATTCCGATCACCACGGTGTCGCGCGGTCCGACCACCTGAAGCAGCGTCACGGCGTCGGCTGCCGAGGCGGCGGCGGGGATGGCGAGGCAGGCCGCGGCGGCCATGGCAAGGCGGCGGGTCAGGGCGATCATGGGCGGCTCCCAGGCTGGTGCTGCGCGGGAAGCTCGCACCGGCTCATTTCAGTTTGATGGCCGAGCGCGTTTCGCGTGTGTGCGGATCGCCGTTCTCCGTCCGCATCGCGTCGCGATACGGGCGCATCCCCCTGCGGCCTATGCCCGCCTCGGCGAGCCATTGCGACGGACGGCCGGAGCCGAACAGGGCCGCCTCGTCGGTGCGCCAATGCGGCTGCGCCCTCGGGTGGTGTGCGGTGATCGCCTCGATGTCGCCCGGCTCGTTGGGGTGGAGCGCCACATAGGTGACGCCCGCCTCAACCCCCTCGAGCAGGTGGCGATAGGCCGCGTCGGCCCCGCCCGGCGCGTGGCCGGGCGTCATCGCGAAGCGGTCGATCGGTGCGACCCAGGGATGGCGGGCCGCATCGGCGAAGGGGCGCGCGTCGACCTCGCCCATGCGCAGCACGCCGAGATAGGTCTCGATCCGGCGGGGCAGCAGGAGCGGCAAGCGGAAGCGCTCGGCCAAGCGCAGCGTGCCGGCCAGGAACTCGGGCGCGAGGGCGGCACCCATATGCGTATCGAGATGGGTCGGATCGACACCGCAGGCGAGAGCGCGCTCGATCTGCGCGGTGCACTCCTCCTCCACCGCGCGCGGATCGGCGTTGCGACGCAGGGAGGGCACGTCGCGGTGGAACGCGCCTTCGCCGTCCATGAGCCCGGCGGCCGCGCTTCGCACGCCGACAGGTCCCCAGCGATAGCCGATCCATTCGCTCGTCAGGGTCAGGTGCACGCCGAGATCGAGCGCGGGGTCCGCGGCCGCCGCATGCGCGATCTCGGCGAACCAGGGGGAGGGCACCATGAGGCTGCCGCAGTCGATCGCGCCGGCCCGCGCGAGCGCGATGAAGGCGGCGTTGGCTCCGTGGCACATGCCGACATCATCGGCGTGCAGGATGGCGGTGCGGGTCATGGTCATGGGTCCAGCGGACGGTGGAGTGAGGGAAGCGCCGGGGAGCGGCCGCCGAGGATGCCATGAATCGCCCCTCATCCGTCGATCCGTCACGGCCCGGAGCGGCCGCCCGTCGTGCGAGCCAGCCCCATCAGCCGCGAGTGCCACGGCGTGACGGCATGGCGGCAAGGCGGGCCGGCCCCGCGCGGAGTGGCGCTCGCCCGCGCGCTGGGCTGATACTGTCGCTCCAGGTCACTGACATCTCGCGGGGGCGCGGTCGTGGATCGGTCTCTCTTCGGCACGATGCCCGACGGCACGCCCGTCCACGAGGTGACGTTGCGCGCCGACGGCATCGTTGCGCGCGTGATCACCTGGGGCGCGGTGCTGCGCGACCTCGAGGTGCGGGACCGGCGCGGCGCAGCCCGGCACGTCGTGCTGGGGCTGAACACGATCGAGGACTATCTCGCCCACTCGCGGAACTTCGGCGCCATCTGCGGGCGGGTGGCGAACCGCATCGCGCGGGCCTCGCTGACGATCGACGGCCGCACCTTCGCGCTCACGCCGAACTTCCGCGATCGGCACACCCTGCACGGCGGCACGATCGGCTTCTCGCGCCGGGTCTGGCGCCTTGCGGAGCAGACGCGCGACGCCGTCACGCTCGCGCTGGTCTCGCCCGACGGCGAGGAGGGCTTCCCGGGCACGGTCGAGGCGCAGTGCACCTGGCGGGTCGAGCCGCCGGGGACGCTGCGCATCATCCTGACGGCGCGGACCGATGCGGCGACGGCGGTCAATCTGGCGCCGCACCCCTATTTCGTGCTCGACGATGCGCCGACGATCGATCGTCACCGGCTGGCGGTCGCGGCCGACCTCTACACGCCGACCGATGAGGATGGCATCCCGACCGGCGAGATCCGTTCGGTCGCCGACACGCCCTACGATTTCCGTGCCGGTCGTCGCCTCTCCGACGGGGCGGTACCCGCGGCGGGCTATGACGTCAATCTCGTGCTGCGGCGCGCCGGGGCGCCGCCCGGGTTGCTGCGTGTCGCCACGCTCGAGAGCGGCGCGGGTGATCTCGCCCTCGCGGTGCTCACCACCGAGCCGGGCCTGCAACTTTACGATGCGCCGACGCTCGACATTCCCGTCCCCGGCATCGGCGGCCGACGTTATGGCCCGCGCGCGGGTCTCGCGATCGAGCCGCAGCGGTTTCCCGACGCGCCGAACCACGCGCATTTCCCGTCGGTGATTCTGCGGCCGGGCGAGGTCAGCCGCCAGGAGAGCGCCTTCGTGTTCACCTGACGAAACCCCCGCCCGGCATTGCCATGGCCGCGGGCTTGGGGGAAGCTTGCGACATGAACGACGTCCAACAGGGAAGTGCGGGATCGCGCAAGCATCCCGAGATGGCGGCCTACCAAGCGCTCAGCGAGGCGGCCTTCGCCAAGCACCCGGACACGACCACGCTGCCGCTGCCGATCGCGCGCGAGATCCAGGAGGAGGTCGGCCGCGGCTTCGCCCGCGGCGGCCCCGAGATGGCCGAGACCGTCGAGCGCCTGCCGCAGGTGCACGGCCGCTACATGCTGGTGCGCTGCCACTACCCGGTGACCGCGCGGCCGCTGCCGGTGCTGGTCTATCTGCACGGCGGTGGCTGGATGTGGAACAGCATCTACACGCATGACCGGCTGATCCGGTCCTATGCGGCCTCGTCCGGACTGTGCGCGGTTGCGCCCGACTACAGCCTCTCGCCCGACAGCCGTTTCCCCACCGCGGTGGAGGAATGCGTCGAGTTCGTGCGCTGGCTGGCGCGGCGTGGCGCGGAGTGGGGCCTTGATGCGTCGCGCCTGGTCATCGGCGGCGACTCCGCGGGCGCCAATCTCGCGGTCGCCACAGCGCTGCGCCTGCGCGACACCGGCGGGCCGATGCCGCGCGGGTTGCTGCTGAACTATGGCGTCTATGACAGCGATCTGACGCGCCCGTCCTATCGCGCCTACGCCACGGGCCACATGCTGACGGCGGCGAAGATGAAGCTGTTCTGGGATGCCTATGCGCCGACGCCGGAGGCGAAGGCCGATCCGATCGCTTCGCCCTTGCGCGCCGATCTCGCCGGGCTGCCGCCGGCGCTGATGCATGTCGCCGAGCTCGACGTGCTGCACGACGAGAACATCGCGATGGCCGAACGCCTGAAGGCCGCAGGCGTCGCGACCGAGATCACCGTCTATCCTGGCATGCTGCATGGCTTCCTGCGCGCGCTCGGTCACGTGCGCGCGGCCGAGGATGCGGTGAGCCAGGCGGGGGCATGGTTGAAGGCCCGGGTGGCCTAGACCGAGCGAGGGAGGGAACGATGGCGCTGACTCGACGCGAGGTTCTGGCGGGCACGGCGGGAGCGGCGGTGCTGGCGACCGTGTCTCCCGCCGCTGCGCAGCGACGCGGCGGCGACCTGGTGTTCGGCCAGGAGGCCTCGGTGCCGACGCTGGACATGCACTTCTCGACCAGTGTCGCGACCCGCAACACCGCGATGAACATGTACGAGATGCTGGTCACGCGCGACGAGCGCAACGCGCCGGTGCCGGACCTCGCGGAGCGCTGGGAGATTTCGTCGGACGGCCTGACCTACAGCTTCCCGCTGCGCCGTGGCGTGAAGTTCCACAACGGCAAGGAAATGACCTCGGCCGACGTGCTCGCCTCCTGGGAGCGCTACCAGCGCATCGGCATCCAGCGGCGCGTCCTCGCAGCGGTGGAGAAGCTCGAAGCGCCCGACGCAGGCACCTTCGTCGTGCGGCTGAAGGAGCGCCAGCCGACCTTCCTCGACAACATCTCCGCCTTCACCACGCCGATCACCATCCATCCGGCTGAGGAGAAGGACAAGGAGGGCGGGCGGATCGAGCCGATCGGCACCGGCCCGTATCGTCTTGCCGAGTTCGTCGCCGACAGTCACGTGCTGATCCGCCGCTTCGACGACTACGCGCCGAACACCAACCATCAGGGTACGGACGGCTTCGCCGGGCGCAAGCAGGCGCTGCTCGACAGCGTGCGGCTGCGCCTGGTGCGCGAGCCCGGCGCGCGCGTCGCCGGGCTCGAGACGGGCGAGCTGCACATCGTCGAGGATGTGCCGACCCAGGCGGCGCAGCGGCTCCGCAACAACCGCGACATCCAGTTGCTGCCGCTGCGCCATTGGTGGCTGCATGGGGCCTGGGTGAACCACTCCCTGCCGCCGACCGACAACCTGCTGGTACGCCGCGCGATCCAGACCGCGCTTGACATGGAGGCGATCATGGAGATCGCCACCGACGGGTCCTATGATCTCCAGCCCGGTCTGCAGTACCCCGGCAATCCGTACTACACCGATGCGGGCAAGCAGTACTACAACGTGCACGATCCGGACCGCGCCAAGGGACTGCTCCGCGAGGCCGGCTACCGTGACCAGGAGCTCGTGATCATCACGAACTCCTCGTACAACAGCATGTATTCGGCCGCCGTGGTCGTGACCGAGCAGCTGCGCGCGATCGGCATGAAGGTGCGGATGGACGTGTTCGACTGGGCGACCGCGATCGCCCGCCGGCGCGACCGCACGACCTGGAACCTGTGGTTCACCGGCCAGGGCACCGGCCCGTCGGTCGGGCCGTTCACGGCGCTGATCGACGTCGTCTCGCCGCAGCTCAACCAGTTCGTGCCCGACCCGACGCTCGATGCGATCTATGCCGAGCTCGTCTCGGACCCCGACGAGGCGGCGCGCAAGCGGCACTTCGCACGGTTCCAGGAGCGGGTCTACGAGCAGGTGCACTTCCTGAAGTTCGGCGACCTGACCAAGATCCAGGCCGCGCGCAGAACGGTGCAGGGGTTCACGCCCTACCGCATCCCGCGGTTCTGGAACGTCTCGCTCGGCGGCTGACGCCCCGCGCCGAACGGCCCGACGATGGTGCGCTTCGCCGCGACGAGGCTCGTCGCAGCGCTGCCGGTGCTGCTGCTGGTCTCGCTCGTCTCGTTCTCGGTGATGCACCTGATTCCCGGTGATCCGGCCTCCGTGATCGCCGGGCCGGCTGCCACCAACCAGGAGATTGACGCGATCCGGCAGCAACTGGGGCTGGATCGTCCCTTCCTGGAGCAGATGCTCGCCTGGTACGGGCATGTGCTGCAGGGCGACTTCGGCCGGTCGATCCTTCTGAACACCACGGTCTGGCAGGCCATCGTCGATCGCGTGCCGGTGACGTTCTCGCTCTCCGTGCTCGCGCTGATCATGACGATCGTGGTCGGTGTGCCGGCCGGCGTGATCGCGGCGCTGCGGGCGAACACGGCGGTGGATGCTGCGGTGACGGGGATGGCGCTGCTCGGTGTCTCGGTGCCGTCGTTCTGGCTCGCCTTGATGCTGATCGTGCTGTTCTCGGTCATCCTGGAATGGTTGCCGACCGGCGGCTACGTCCCGTTCGCCGAATCGCCGGTCGACTGGTTCCGGTCGCTGCTGATGCCGTCCCTCTCCCTGGCGCTCCTGCAGATCGGACTGTTGGCGCGGATCACACGGGCCACCATGCTCGAAGTGCTGCGTCAGGACTATGTGCGCACCGCCCGCGCCAAGGGCCTGCCGCGCGTGATGGTGATCGGCAAGCACGCGCTGAAGAACGTCATGGTGCCGGTGATCACGGTGATCGGCATCAGCTTCGGCCTCCTGCTCTCCGGCTCGATCGTGATCGAGACGGTCTATTCGCTGCCCGGGATCGGCCGGCTGCTCGCCACCTCGATCTTCGGCCGCGACTACCCGGTGATCCAGGGCACGCTGCTGCTGACCGCGACCATGCTGGTGCTGCTCAACCTGGTGGTCGATCTGCTCTACGCGGCCATCGATCCGCGGGTGCGCTATGGCCGTTGAGGCGGCCGTCGCACCGCTCGCGCCGCCGCGCCGCTTCCCCACGCTGCGGCGACTGTTCCGGCACCGGCTGTTCCTGATCGGCCTCGTGCTGTTCGGCACGATGGTGGTGCTTGCGCTCGGTGCCGAACTGATCGCGCCGCATGCGCCGGCGCGGATGCAGTTCCGGATGCGGTTCCGCCCGCCGGGCGAGGGGTTCCTGCTGGGCACCGACAATTTCGGCCGCGACATCCTGAGCCGGCTCGTGTTCGGCGCGCGGCTCTCGCTCGGCATCGGCTTTGCGGTGGTGCTGGTCACCGGGATCGCGGGAACGATCATCGGGCTCGCGGCCGGCTATTTCCGGCGTGTCGACGAGCCGCTGATGCGCGCGATGGACGCGCTGATGGCGTTTCCGGCGGTGATGCTGGCGCTCGCGATCGCCGCCGCGCTCGGCCCCTCGGCGGTGAACGCGGTGATCGCGCTCTCGGTGGTCTACATCCCGCGCACGGCGCGCATCGTGCGCGCGAGCGTGCTGGTGGTGCGCGAGATGGAGTACGTGCAGGCCGCGCTCGCCTTCGGCGGGCGCCACCTCTGGATCCTGTGGCGGCATGTGCTGCCGAACAGCCTGGCACCGCTGATCGTGCAGCTCACCTTCATCTTCGCCTATGCGGTGCTCGCGGAATCGATCCTGTCCTTCCTCGGCGTCGGGCCGCCGCCGCCCACGCCCACCTGGGGCAACATGATCGCCGAGGGCAAGGACTACATCCGCGAGGCGTGGTGGATCGCGATGTGGCCGGGGCTGGCGATCTGCCTCACCGTGCTCGGGCTGAACCTGTTGGGCGACGGCCTGCGTGACGTGCTCGATCCGCGGCTCAAGGTGCAGCAGGGATGACGCGGCTGATCGAGATCGAGGATCTGGCGGTCTCGTTCCGCACCGATCGCGGCGAGGTGGAGGCGCTGTCGGGCGTCTCGCTGCATCTCGACGAGGGCGAGGTGCTCGGCGTGGTCGGCGAGTCCGGCTGCGGCAAGAGCCTGACCGCGCTTGCGATCATGGGCCTCGTGCCCTCGCCGCCGGGGCGCATCACGCGCGGGCGCATCGCCTTCGCCGGCCGCGATCTGCTCGGCCTCGACGAGGCGGCGATGACGCGCATCCGCGGCGAGCAGATCGCGATGATCTTCCAGGAGCCGATGTCGGCGTTGAACCCGGTGTTCACGGTCGGCGAGCAGGTCGCGGAGGTGCTGCGCGTGCACGAGGGGCTCGGCCGTACGGCTGCGCGCGAGCGGGCCGCGCAGCTGCTCGCCCGGGTCGGGATCCCCGATCCGGCGCGGCGGCTCGGCCAGTATCCGCACGAACTCTCGGGCGGGCTCCGCCAGCGCGTCATGATCGCCGCGGCCCTCGCGTGCCGGCCGAAGCTGCTGATCGCCGACGAGCCGACGACCGCGCTCGACGTCACCATCCAGGCGCAGATCCTCGCGCTGCTGGCCGACCTTCAGCGCGAATTCGGCATGGCGACGATGCTGATCACGCACGATCTCGGCGTGGTCGCGCAGGTGGTGACACGGGTCGTCGTGATGTACGCGGGCAAGGTGGTGGAGGAGGGGCCGGTCGAGGCGGTGTTCGAGCGGCCGTCGCATCCCTACACCGCAGCGCTGATGCGGAGCATCCCCGCCCTTGCCGAGGGCGTGTCGCGCCTGCCCGCGATCCCCGGTACCGTGCCGGCGCCGGGCGCCTGGCCGCGCGGCTGCCGCTTCGCACCTCGCTGCACCCATGCCGTGCCGGAATGCGGGGCCGGCGTGCCGCCGCTCTACCCCGTCGCGCCGGGCCACCACGCGGCCTGCATCCGCCATGCCGCCTGACGCGCCCCTGCTCGCCGCGCAGAACCTCGCCAAGCACTACAAGGTGCGGGGTGGTGGTGTGCTGCGCGCGGTCGACGGCGTCGACCTCACCGTGCGGGCGGGCGACACGCATGCGCTGGTCGGCGAGTCCGGCTGCGGCAAGACCACGCTCGGGCGGCTGATCCTGCGCCTGGTCGAGCCGACAACCGGATCGATCCGCTTCCGGGGCGAGGACCTCCTGGCGCTGAAGCCGGAGGCGATGCGGCGGATGCGCCGGCATCTCTCGGTGATCTTCCAGGATCCGTACGGCTCGCTCGATCCGCGCATGACGGTGGCCGAGATCGTGGGCGAACCCCTGCGCATCTTCGGCCAGGGCACACGCGCCGAGCGTCGCGCGCGCGTCGAGGCTCTGCTCGCGCAGGTCGGGCTGACGCCGGCGCATGCGACGCGCCATCCGCACGAGTTCTCAGGCGGGCAGCGCCAGCGCATCGGCATCGCCCGCGCGCTCGCGCTCGAACCGGATCTGGTGGTGTGCGATGAACCGGTGAGCGCGCTCGACGTCTCGATCCAGGCGCAGATCATCAACCTGCTGCAGGATCTGCAGCAGTCGCACGGGCTGACCTATCTGTTCGTCGCGCACGACCTGTCGGTGGTGCGCCACATCGCCGATCGCGTCTCGGTCATGTATCTCGGCCGCGTGGTCGAGGAGGCGCCGAAGGCCGCGCTGTTCGCAGCGCCACGACACCCGTACACGCGCGCGCTGCTCGCCGCGGTGCCACAGCCCAAGCCGGGCGCGCCGCCGCCGGTGCCGCTCGCCGGCGAGGTGCCATCCCCGCTCAATCCGCCCTCGGGCTGCCGCTTCCGCACGCGCTGCCCTGTGGCGGTCGCCCGGTGTGCCGAGGACGATCCGGCCTTGCGCGAGCTCGCGGCCGGTCATCGCGTCGCCTGTCATCTCGCTGAAGCCTGAGGAGCAACACCGTGAGCCCACCGCGCAAGAGCCGCATCGTCTCGGAAGTGCCGTTCGACCAGGACGGCGTGCATCGCGGCTTCCTCAGGCTGTTCCATTCGGTTCACAGCTCCGCCTATGGGTTCATCGCGATCCCGATCGCGGTGTTCCGTAACGGCGACGGTCCGACCGCGCTGCTGATGGGCGGCAATCACGGCGACGAGTACGAGGGCCAGATCGCGCTTGCGAACCTGATCCGCAGCCTCGACGTCGCGCGGATCAAGGGCCGGGTGATCGTCCTGCCGATGGCCAACTTCCCCGCCGCCATGGTGGGCACACGCACCTCGCCGATCGATGGCGGCAACCTCAACCGCAGCTTTCCCGGCGATCCGGATGGAACCGTGACGCAACAGATAGCCTGGTACATCACGAGCGAGCTCCTGCCGATGGCGGATGCCGTGGTCGATCTGCATTCGGGTGGCTCGTCGCTGATGTACGTCCCCTCGGTGCTGGCGCGCCGGCCGGTCGAACCGGCGAAGGCCGAGCTGTCGCTCCGGCTGCTGAAGGCGTTCGCCGCGCCGCTCGCCTATCTGCCGGCGGGCGGGCAAGGCACGGGCGATGACCGCACCCTCTCCGGCGCGGCCGCGCTGCACGGTGTCGTGTCGCTCGGCAGCGAGCTCGGCGGATCCGGCACGCTCACGCCGGTCGCGCTCAGGATCGCCGAGCGGGGCCTGCGCAACGTGCTGGTCGAGCTCGGCATCCTGCCCGAGGCCGACCGCGTCGCGGGCGAGGGGCCGACGCGCATCCTCGAGGTCGGCGGCAATGACTGGTTCGTCTATGCGCCCGATGCGGGCGTCTACGAGCCGCTGGTCGAGCTTGGCGATACGGTCGTCGCCGGCCAGCCGGCGGCGCGCATCCACACGCCGGAGACGCCCTGGCGCGAGCCCGTGACCGCGCATTTCCGGCGCGACGGCTTCGTGCTGTGCAAGCGCGTTCCGGGACGAACCGTGCGTGGCGACTGCCTGTTCCACCTCGGAACCGACACGGGACTCTAGGGTGCCGGTGGCGGCAGACCGGCCGCTCGAGGAAAACACCAGGATCTCCCAAGGCACCCGCAAAGACCCTGAGGCTCGGGATCCGTAGGGTCCCTTGCGTCACGCCGCCGGCGCATCCCGCGTCTGCCGGCCGAAGCAGGAGACCCAGAATGTTGAGGACGTTCGCGTTTGCCTCTGCGCTTCTGTTCGCCGGCACCGTCGAGGCCTACTGGCAGGTTGCGCCGTATCCCGAG
The DNA here is from genome assembly GCF_000378465.1 of Elioraea tepidiphila DSM 17972. Lineage (GTDB taxonomy): Bacteria > Pseudomonadota > Alphaproteobacteria > Acetobacterales > Acetobacteraceae > Elioraea > Elioraea tepidiphila. The sequence goes on along the minus strand of NZ_KB899937.1, from coordinate 8,351 downwards.
CTCGACCGCTCGCGCGCAGCGGCGGAGAAGTATGTCGATGTGCAGGCGGCGCTCGATGACGGCTACCGACCGATGTTCGGTTGCGTCGCCCACGCCTCTCACGGTGCGATGGGGGTGCACTACATCCATGCCGGCCGTCTGAACGATGGCACGCTGGTGCTCGAGGAGCCCGACACGCTGATGTCCGAACCGCAGCCGGATGGTTCGCTCAAACTGGTGGCGATCGAGCACATCGTCTGGGAGAAGGACTGGCCGAGCCGGGTCCCGCCCACGTTCCTGGGCCAGCGGATGCGCCGCAAGACCTCGGTCGGGCACCACCAGGTGGAGCCGTTCTACGAGATCCATGTCTGGCATTGGCGCGACAACCCGTCGTGGTTGTTCGGCGACTGGAACCCGGCGGTGATGTGCGCGCCCGGCGAGATCGCGGTGGGCGCGGCCAGCGCGCCGTAAGCGGGATGGGTGGTTTGGAGGGAAGGGCCAATGACCCTTCCCCCCAATGAAGAAACTCCGTGGGGGAAAGGGCCGGAAGGCCCTTTCCCCCACACCCCCTATCCCTAGAGGATGGCGGTGGGCGCGACGGTGCTGCCCGTGCCGCCCTTCACCTTGAGGGGCTGCATCACGAAGGCGAACTCGCTCTGCCCCGCCTGGGCGAGATCGTTCAGCCGCATGTTCTCGATCAGATGAACGCCGTGCACCACGAGCGCGATCTGGTGCACGGGCAGCGAGGCGTGCGGCATGGTCTTGCTCGGCGCGACCTCGACCGGCCAATTGTCCGAGCCGAGCATGATCGGCTCCTGGCGGATCAGCCATTCCGCGGCCGCGACGCCGATGCCCGGACATGTCCGGACGTAGCGCGCATTGTCCGTGCCCCAATGCGCATCCCATCCGGTGCGGATCAGCACCACGTCGCCGCGCTCGAGCCGCACATTCTGCCGCGCGATCGCCTGCTGGAGGTCCTCGACCGTGATCTCGTAGTTGTCCTCGAGCGTGCGCACGCCCTTCAGACCGGCAACATCGATCAGAACGCCGCGGGTGAACACCTGGCCGATCGCGTCAACGCCCATCTTGGTGAAGCCAGCGCGCGACGAGATCTCGGCCACCTTGTTGCAGTTGTAGACCTCGTCGCCGATGGTCTGGTGCGGGAACGCATCGAGCTGCGTGCCGACCTGACCGATCTCGGTGATGACGATCTCCTCGTTCGAGCCGCGTCGGTTGGCCTGAGGGTTCATGAACATCTGCTTCAGGTGCACATCGAAGCGGCGCGTGCCGAAGAACGGCATCCCACCTTCCAGGGTGTGGCCGAGTTCGACGACGCGGCCGGAGCGGATCAGCCGCGCAGCCTTCTGAACCTGCTCGGCGGTCTGAAGGTTCATCGCGCCGCGGGTATCGGCCGCACCCCATCTCGACGGGCAGCGCTCCGAGGATGGCGGTGGCGACCAGGGGGCCTGCGCGGAGGCCGAGGTCGCACGGAATCCTCCGGCCAGTCCAGCGCAAGCGAGGCAGTGAGCGAAAAATCGGCGCGTCAGCGACATGGCGTCTCCCTCCCGGGCGTTATGTTGTTTCGCTGTGTGGCCTGATGGCCGGAACGATCGTAACGCGGCACGGTTGTCCGAGGAAGGGCGCGAGGACGAGCCGCGATGCACATCGGCCGCGTGCGACCGGGATCAATCAGAACGAAGCTTGGGTGGAATCACGACGCACTTGCATGACACAGACGAAATGGCTTACGCTTGGCTCAATAAAAATTCATTTCACAGGAAAGATGCCATGGGGACCCGGTCCGTTCGCGCCTTGCCTGCCCTCGGAGTTCTGTTGGCAGCGTGCCTCGTGGGGGCCCCACCCGCCAGCGCGCAGGGCTTCCTGGAAGGTCTTGGCCGCGGACTCGGGCAGGAGGTCGGTCGCGGCATCGGCGAGGTCCTGCGCGAGTCCACCCGCCCGCAGCCGCAACCGCCGACCGAAACAGGACCACCGCCTCCGTCGCGCGCCGAGCCGCGACCCGTGCCGCAGCCGCAATCCTCAACGGCGCTGTCGCGGGCCGACGTGGTGGAACTTCAGCAGCATCTGATCGATCTCGGCTATCTGCGCGGCAGCGCGGACGGCATAGCCGGGCCGATGACGCGGCGCGCGCTCGAGGCTTTCCAGCGTGACCGCGGCATGCCGGCGGACGGGCAGCCTACGCTGCAGGCGCTGCGCGCGACCCGTGCGGCCAGGCTATCCGAAGCGTCGCCGCCTCAACCGCACGCACCGCGAACCGCACCGATCGCCACCGCACCGCAACCGGCATCCGCCCCGCCTGCGCAAGCACGTCCACCCATCACAGCGGCCGGCGCCGCATTCGAGATTGACGTTGTCGCTGGCACGCCGCGCAACGTCAGCGAGGAGCTCCGAAGTGCGCTGGGGCGCCTCGCCATCGCAGCGCACAGCTCGCTGCTCGATCATGAAGCGGTGAGTGTGCAGCTCGCTCGTCTCCTGATGCCAGAGGAGGCCGCACCCTATTTCGCGACGCACCCGCAACAGGGGCAGCAGCGGCCAGCACAGACGAACTGGAACCGCTGGCGCGGCGAGGCCGAGTTCGAGCAAGAGCGTTCGCGCGCCGCCTTCCTCGAGCGCATTCCGCCCCGACTGGCCACGCTCGGACAGTCCGAACCCATCACGCTGCGCCTGCGCTTCGCCGTCCCGCTCGACGACTACGATGCCGCGAGCCGGAGCTTCCGTATCGACACCCACCAAACCACGTTCTGGAGCCTCCTCAACACGGGCAATCTTCTCGGCCGACCGGGCACATCCGCCATGGATCTCCCCTGGCTCCAGGCGACCGCGGCCTATTCCGGCCTTGGGGCCGCCGTCGCATTTGGCCTCGCGCTGCCACAGCGCGTCGAGGCCGATGCGGCCACCGCGGAGACGATCGCGCGCGCCGCGCGTCCCGGATCAGGTGCGCGACGCCAACTGACCTTTGTTGTCGAAGCGGTTGTGGGGCCAGACTCTGCGCTCGTGGAGTGGAGGCCCAGCTTCGGCATCGGGAGGGACAGTCGTCCGCTCGAGCCGATCCAGGCCAAGCCGCGGTTCGATGCGCGTGTGACCGCGCTGACGCTGCACGCTGATCCGGAGGGAAGGGGGCCAGTCGCGCATACGTTCCCGCTCGCCACGCCGGAGCCGGGTTCGCCCGGCGCGCCGGTCGCGGCACTCGGCTTCGGGGTCATGCCAACGGGCGGCTTCGCCGAGGAAAGAGCGCGCAACGCACAAACCCAGAGGACGCTCTCCATGGCTGTGCTGCGGGCGCGGCCGGAGCTTCTGGAGCGCGAGGCGGTGCTTCTGTACGCGGCGCACGCGTTCAGTGAGACGCCCGAGCGCTACGTGTCGGCGAGTCGCGGCCCGGTCGTTTGGGCGGGCTCCGATCAGTTCGCCCGTGAGAAGTCCCGCGATCGTGCGCAGAGCGAACTGCCGCCCCTGCTCGCCGAACGCGCCCCACCCTTCCCGCTCACCCTGAGGGTGCTGACGCGCATGACGGTCGGCGAGTATGACCGCGACCGCGGTGGCTTCGCGCTTGCACCCAGTGCGTTCGCGTTGCCGCAGGCCCTGCAGGTTCAGCGCGTCTCCGCCCGGACCACGGCTGATCGCGCTCTGCCGACCCTGTTGCCCATTCCGCTGGCCGATGCCCCGGCCGTGCTGCGGAGCCTGCCGAGGATGCGGATGGGTTCGCAGGACCGCCCCTTCGTGCTGCTGCAGACCATCCTGCGGCTCGACCCGCCGGAGGTGACGGACCTGGGTCATGACCAGATCCATGTGACGCTGCACGGCAGGGTGACGGAGCAGGTGATCTTCGCCGATCCTCATTTGCAGCGGCGCCTCGCCGACGATGGGGCGCTTGCGCGCCACCGCCCGGAAGCACCGATCCTCGCCGCCCTGGCAGCCGAGATTCCGCGCCCCGCGGAGCCGGTTGTGCTCGACCAGGAGAGCGCCGATGACCTGCGCGCGCTTCTGCGTCTGAAGGCCGGCACGCCGGTCAGCCGCGGCGAGGCCTGGCTATGGCTGCGCGCTCTCGCAGGGAGCGCGGCGACGCCGGGTCTGCCGCTGCCGCAGCCACTGTCGGCCGAGCGGCTTCGCGCCTTCGACGGCGATCCGTACCCGCTGCTCGACCCGTTCATGGACTGGAATGCGCGCCGGCTCGTCGCATTGCCCGAGACGATCGTGCATCGCTACGTTGCGCGCCTGTCCTCCCCCTGGGACGAGACCAAGCGCTTTGACGTGATCGACCCGGCGCTGCAACGGGGCGGCTGGCGGTCGCCGCCGCCTGCCCTGCGCCGCACCGTGTTCCAGACCGAGACGGGAGGCCCGGGCACGATCGCGGTCGATGCGGCGCTGATGCAACGCCTCGGCCCGCAAGCGCAGGGCCGCGTCGAGATCGAGACGCATCTGCGCATCGTCGGCGCGACCATGGAGGACGACATCGCAGTCGTCACCGTCGCGGTCAGCAGCGCGAGCGTGCGCATCGCCGGCAGTGTGGTCGCGCAGATCGGCGCGGCGGCAACGGCCGCCGAGACCGCACCGGCCGGCACACCACGCCTGGCGATCCTCGATCTCCAGCTCGGACAGAGCATGGCGGCCGCACGTGCCACGCTCGCGCGCCACCTGGGCGAGGGGCACATCGTTGCGCGCCTGTACCGCGAGCGCTCGCGCCCCCACAACCCTCAGCCGATGCCGCATGGGGTGTTGATGGAACGGGCTGACGGCAGCGAGCGGATCGCACTCTATGCGGCCGCCGAGGACGGGCCCGTGATCGCCGTGCACCGCATGGTTTCGCTGCCCGGACCGGTGCCGCAGCGCGACGTGCTCGCGCAGCTCGAGCAGCGCTACGGCCCGCTCGACCGCCGCGAGGGCGGGGTGACGCCTGCCGAGCACCTGGGCGGCGTGGGTACGCTCGCCTTTGGCTGGTCGGACGGGCCATCCCGCGCGGAACTCGCGCACCTGCCGCGCGAGCGGGCCGACTGCGTCGCTCGGCTTCAGACCGGTTCGCCCGGCTGGTGGTGGCGCGAGGCGGAGCCGCAATTCGGTCGCGTCCGCGGTGCGGCAGGCCCTGTGATTCCCAGGACCAATCCCGAGTCCGATTGCGGAGCCACGCTGCGCATCGCCTTCCAGGGCCCTGGTGGCACCGACCAGGTCGAGGGGATCGTGGCGTTGCTGGCAGATCTCCGCGCCCTCGCGGCCATCGCCCCCAACACGGACGAGGTGCCGGCGGTCGGGAGCTTCGGCCGGATCGCGTCCGGTGTTCCCGACGTGATCGGCGTGCGTCTCGGCATGGACTGGGAGGACGCTCTGGCCGCAGCACAGGCGCATCTGCCCGATGCCGTGACGATCGAGCTCGCTCCGCCCGCCAGCATCGACCCCGCGCGCCTTGAGCCATATCGGAACGGGGTCGTGCTGATCCGTCGGGACAGGATGGAGGCCGTGGGGCTCTACCGCGAGCCGCCGGATGCAGCGGATCGGGTGGTGGCGGTCTGGCGAAGGCTGGTCTTGCCGGGCGGCGCGGTCGATCCGGCGCGGGTGCTCGCGGGGCTGGTCGAGAAATACGGTCCGCCCGACCACCGTGTTGGCGAACGGGTCTATTGGGGCACGGTCGGCGCCGAGCCGCGCCCGTGCGGCGAACTCGTGGCGGGCGCTCTTCCTGAGGGGACCGACGCGAGCGTGCTCGCCGAACTCGGCCTGCCGATCCGCCCCGGGCAGCCGTTCCTCGCCTTTCAGATCCCGGCCGCCACGGTGCTGGACGGACTGCCCGTGCCGCAGGTGTTCGGCGGGGTCGGTGCGCCCGGCGATGCGATGCGCGACACGCGACTGCTGGCCTGCACGCCTCACGTCGCGGCGCAGATCGACAGCACCACGTGGCCGGACCGGATCCGGATCGACCAGTGGGCGCTGGACGAGGGCGGCTATGTCGGCCTGCTCGACGCGGCGCGTGCAGCGCTGATGCGGCCGGCGGCGGGAGCCGCCGGGGGTGCGGATGGCAGGACCGGCCCCGGGAGTGGAGGGCCGACGATCCGCTTCTGACCCGGTCCGCGATGGCGCGCGGCGCCCGTCATCCCGGCAGGGCAGCCGTCACGATGATCTCCACCGTCCAGGCCGGATTGACCAGCTTGCCTTCGATGGTGGCGCGCGCCGGCGGGTGCTCCTTGTCCACCCACGCATCCCAGGCCCGGTTCATGGCCGGCGCGTCGCGGATGTCCGCCAGCACGACCAGCGCCGAGAGGATGTGGCGTTTGTCGGTACCGGCCTTGGCCAGCATCGCGTCGATCTCGCGCAGCACGGACGCGGTCTGTGCCTCCGCGCCCTCGACACCCTCCTCGGGCACCTGACCCGCGACATAGACGGTGGTCCCGTGCACGACGGCGTTGCACAGCCGTCCGTTCTCGATGTCGATGCGACGGATCATGCTCGTTCCTCTCTGGTGTGTGTGCGCCCGATGCTAGCTTCAAACCATGGATGAGGTCCTGACCGTTCCGGCGGCGCTCGCTCTCGCACTCGGGCTCGGTTTCTTCCTCGGCCTCGCCTTCGAGGAGCACTACGCCGACGACCAGGTGCGCCGGCCGGGTGGCATCCGCACCTTCCCGATGCTGGCACTTGCCGGCGCGGTCTTGTGGCTGGTCGAGCCTGCGCATGGCACGGCGTTCCTGGTGCTGCTGGGCTTTGTCGCGGTGGCGATGCTGCTCTACTGGCGCGCCTGGATGGGGTTGCAGCAGGCGGGCGAACCACGGCCGCGCGGCGGGCTGATGGTGCCGATCGTGAACCTCGCCGCGGCATCGATCGGGCCCGCCTGCCTGACCCTGCCCCCCTGGATTCCGGTGGGGTTGACCATGGCCGCGGTGCTGCTGCTGCGAGCACGGATCCGCCTGCATGGTCTCGCGGCCCGCGTGCCTGGCCGCGAGATCACGACCGCCGCCCAGTTCCTGGTGCTCGCCGGCGTGGTGCTGCCACTGGTGCCGCACGAGCCGATCGCGACCTGGCTGCCGCTGACGCCGTTCCAGATCTGGCTCGCGGTGGTCGCGATGAGCGGCATCTCCTGGGGGACCTATCTGCTCCAACGCTACGTCTCGCCGGGACACGGACCGCTGATCGGCGCTGCGGTCGGCGGGCTCTACTCCTCGACCGCGGCGACGGTGGCGCTTTCACGCGTGCTGCGCGACGCGCCCGGCCGTCAGCCGGTGGTCGAGGCCGCGATCGTGCTGGCGACCGCGGTCATGTTCCTGCGCATCGTGCTGATCGCCGGGGTGTTCGACACCGGCTTCGCGCTGGCGCTCGCGCCCTGGCTGATCGGACTTGGCGCGGCAGCGGGCGCATCTGCGGCGGTGCTGCTGCGCGACGGCCGCGGGCTCAAGCCCGAACTGCCGGACCCGACCGGCAATCCGCTGCGCATCGGTACTGCACTCGCCTTCGCCGTGCTGTTCATCGCGGTCTCCGCGGCGACGACGTGGCTCGGCGGCACCTTCGGCACCGCTGGGCTCTACGCTGTTGCCGCCATCGTCGGCCTCGGTGATCTCGACGCCATCACGATCCGGCTCGCGACCTCCCCGGCGCCGGGCGGGACAGGCGCGATCCTGGTGGCCACCGCCTCCAACAACATCGTCAAGGCGAGCTTCGCGCTTGGCTTCGGCGGCCGGCGTCGCGCCTGGCGGCCCGCGGCCACGCTTTATGCGCTGTCGGCCGCGACCTGGGCAGCCGTCGCGCTGGACCTCTGATCTGGCTCAGCGCCCGTCCATTGCCCTAAACCTACCCGTCAACAACCGCTGAACGCGAAGAACCGAGCCACGGGGCGGTGATGGCCGAGACCGGGCACAGGTCCGGGAGACGGAGGAACGGCAGTGCAGACCGAGACGATCGGGGCGGTCCGTCTGGGCCGCCACGGCACACTTCTCACCGCCGGCGGCCCGAAGTCGAGGCGGACACGGGGCGCGAGGCGCGGACGGACACGCGCGGACCCGTCGGATTGCAACTCTCCGTCGTCGCCGCCTGCCTCATGCACACGATCGAGATCCTCGCACCGCGCCACGACGTGCGATGCGACGGACAGACCCGGCGCGGGCAGGGAACGTCGAGGCGTGACGCAGGGGGCTCTGCCCCCTGCACCCCCGCCAGGGGCCGCAAGGCCCCTGGACCCCGCTAGAGCCTGATCCATTTACGGTGAAGCATAGCCTGCGTGCCGGAAGTAGTTGGCGCATTCGGTGGGTGAGAACTCGCCGAGCAGGGCGCCGATGCGGTGCCATACGGTGGCGATGGATCGCTCGTCGGCCTTTCGCAGCAGGGTCTTGAGCTTGGCGAACATCATCTCGATCGGGTTCAGGTCCGGGCTGTAGGGCGGCAGG
>NZ_KB899936.1 GCF_000378465.1 Elioraea tepidiphila DSM 17972 | reverse complement strand
CAGCCATGATCGGCTCCCCAAAGCCGATCCCTCATGAATCACGCAAAAGCCGACAGGGGAATCCGAAATCGGCAGCCCCCCCGCATGTTTCTGCCAAAGTCGTGCTAGCGGGACCGGCGCAGCAGCATCGGCGCGACCAGCGCGGAGACGGCCGCGAGCTGCGCTGCGATCGCGATCATCGGCACGCCCCAGCCGCCGGTGAGCCGCACCAGCAGCGCGAACAGCGCCGGCCCCGCGACATAGCCGAGGAAGGTGAACAGCGTCGAGCCGGAGGTCGCGTCGGAGACGCGATCGCGGGGGGCGAGCCGCGCGACCTCGGCGAGATAGATGCCGTTCCAGCTCGCCGCGACGAAGCCCGCGAGGGCTGCGAGCCCGGAGGTCAGCAGCATCCCGGCGCCGGCCGGCAGAGCGGCGAAGATCAGCACCACGACGGCGGCGGCGAAACCCTGCACCACCAGATTGGCGCTCGGCCTTCCGGTGCGGTCGGCGAGCCAGCCGAGCGCGATGCGCGCGGCGACGCCGGCTCCCTGCATGGCGGCGAAGGCGCTGCCCGCCTGCACCAGCGAGAGCCCCCGCGCCTCGACCAGCCAGGTGACCGTGAACGAGAACAGGCAGCCCTGCACGATCGCGAACGACACCGCGAGCAGCGTCAGCGGCGGCAACAGCGGCGACAGCCTTAGCGCCGTGTAGGGAGCCGCGAGCGTGGTCGGGCTGAACATCGCGCGCGGATGCAGCAACCGGCGCGGGTCGCGTTCGGCGTCGAGCGTCGTGCGCAGCGGCTGGATCAGCGCGGCGGAGACGAACGCGGCCGCCGCGCAGACGACGAGGGCCGCCGCCCAGCCGAACGCGCTCGCGACCGGCGCGGTGACCAGGCCCGCCAGCATCCCGCCCAACGGCGCACCGGCCTGCTTGACCGAGAAGATCAGCGTTCGGTGGCCGGGCGGTGCCGTGGCGGCGAGGATGCGGCTGCCTGCGGGCGGCGTCGGGCCGTAGCCGATGCCGAGCAGCAGCGCGGCGATGCCGAGTGCGGGTACGGTGCCGAGCGCGATCGTGAGCAGCCCGAATGCGGAGAGCGTGGTGCCTGCCTGGAGCATGCGGATCGGGCCGAGGCGCGCCAGCACCGGCCCGCCGAAGGCGAGGAAAAGCACCGTGCCGAAGGCATTGATCGCCGAGAGATTGCCGATCGCTTCCGGAGCAAGCCCCACCGCGCCTGTCAGCAGCGGCGCGATCACCGGCAGGCTATGCATCATGAAGGACGCGACCGCCTGCATCAGCAGCGTCGCGCCGAGGGCGGCGATCCAGGCTTGCCCCACGCTACGATCCGGGTGTCGCTGCGAGCAGCCCGGCCTCGCGCAGCACGGCGAGGCACTCGTTCAGGTCGCGCTCATCCGGCGGACCGAGCGCCGGCCGCCAACCGACGCCGATCCGCATGCCGAGCTCACCGGCGATCGCCTTGAACAGCGCGACGTGATGGAAGCCTTGCGCAAAGTAGCGGCTCTGCAACCGGCTCGCGATCGCGCTGATCGTGCGCAGATGCTGAGCCGCGTCCGCGTGGTCGCCGCGAAGTGCGGCGTCGAGGAACCGGCCGCAATGGGGATGCGCCGGCGTCTGGCACAGCACCGGCCGCGACGAGCCGATCATGAAGCGGGGCGCACGCTCGGGATAGGTGAGCCAGCCGAACAGGAAATACTCCTCGAGCGAGGTCGCGACAGCGATCCGGTCGCCGACACGCTCCATCATCCGCGCGTAGCTCGCGAAATTGAGCGTGGTGTCCTGCACCGCGCAGACATTCCGAAAACGCAGCAACCCGGCGACCTGGTCCGGGTCCAGGTAGTAGCCGAGCTCGGCGAGCGTGGTCGCATAGACCACCATGCCGATGTCGAGCCGCGCCGCGACATGCTCGTAGAAGGCGCGCACGCCGGCGGCGTTGCGCGGGCCGTAATAGGGCGGCCAGACCATCACCAGATCGGCGCCCGAATCCTGCGCGTGGCGGGCGAGCTCGATCACGGTCGCGGCCGCCGGGTCCGAACAGCCGATCACCACCGGTGCGCGTCCGCCGGTCTCGTCCAGCACGATCTCGGTCACCCGCTTGCGCTCGGCCAGGGTCAGCGCCCAGAACTCCTGGTGCAGCGAATGCACCGAGAGGCCGCCCACACCCGGGCGCGCGAGCGTCTCGCGCACGTTGTGGCGGAGCCCCGCCTCGTCGATCGCGCCTTCGGCATCGAACGGCGTGTAGAGGACGGTCAGGTAGCCGGAGAGGCTGGCGCGCACCCACTCGCGCGCCTCGCCGGCGGAATAGCGCATGCGCGCGATGTGTCCCGGCTCAGTCGAGCTTCACGTTCGCCTTGCGCACCACCTCTGCCCATTTCGCCGTCTCGCTGCGCAGGTTCGCGGCATACTCCGCGGGCGTTCCGCCGATCGGCACGAAGCCGAGCGCGGTCAGCCGCTCCTGCACATCGAGGTGACGCACGCCGACGCGCAGCGCCTCGGAGAGCTTCTCGATCGCGGCGGGCGGTGTGCCGGCCGGCACGAGGGCTCCCCAATAGGTCGAGGCGGTGACGTCCGGCAGCCCGGCCTCGGCGAAGGTCGGCACATCGGGCAGCGCGGGCGCGCGCCGATCGCCGGTCACCGCGATCGCACCCAGCCGCCCGGCATCGACATGCGGGCGGGCGGCGCTGATGCCGTTGAACATCAGCGGCACATGGCCAGCGACGACATCGGTGGTCGCCGGCCCGGTGCCGCGATAGGGCACGTGCACAAGATCAATCCCGGCCACCATCTTCAGAAGCTCGCCGGCCAGATGCGTGGAAGCGCCGTTGCCGCCCGAGGCGTAGCTGAGCTGGCCCGGCCGCGCCTTCGCCATCGCGACAAGCTCGGCGAGCGAGGTGACGGGCAGCGACGGATGCGCGAGCAGCAGCACCGGGCCCGTCGCGAGCAGGCTGACCGGCGCGAAATCCTTCTCGGTGTCATAGGGCAGGCGCGGAAACAGCGACGGGTTGATCGCGATGCTGCTGTCGACGATCAGCATCGTGTAGCCGTCGGCCGGGGCGCGCGCGACCACCTCGCCGCCGATCGTTCCGCCCGCGCCGGCACGGTTCTCGATCACCAGCGGCTGGCCGAGCGCCGCCCGCACATGGGGATCGATCAGCCGCACGAGATTGTCGGTGCCGCCGCCCGGGCCGAACGGTACGATCACGCGCACCGGCCGGTCGGGGAAGCCCTGCGCCAAGGCGGGGCCGCCGAGGGTCGCGGCCGCGGCACCGGCAAGCAGGTGGCGGCGACGGATCTCGTGCATGGTTCTTCTCCCCTTGATCGCGCGCGTCATCGTAGTCGCCTCGATGGATTGCGCAATGCCGCTCGCCGGCCGACGATGCCGCGTCCATGCTCGATGCGGAGACGCACGGAATGCTCCAGCCCACCATGGCGCGGTTCACGGCGAGCGACGGCGTCGCGCTCGCCTGGCGCGTCGATGACTTCACCGATCCCTGGCGCACGCCCGCCACACCCGTGCTGCTGCTGCACGCGGCGATGGGCGCCTATCGCCGCTGGTATGGCTGGATCCCTGCGCTCGCGCGACGCTGGACGACGCTCAGTCTCGATCTGCGCGGCCACGGCGCCTCCGCGGTGCCGGGCGAGGCGCAGCCGCTGACGCTCGAGCGGCTGGTGGCGGACGTGCTGGAACTGCTGGACCATCTGGGGGTGGCGCGGGCGCATGTGGTCGGGCTCTCCGCCGGCGGCTATGTCGGCCAGCGTCTGGCGGTCGAGCATCCCGCGCGCGTGGCGACCCTCGCGCTGTTCGCCTCGACACCCGGGCTGCGCAACAGCCAGGCCGGCACGTGGCCGGCGAAGATCGCGGCGATGGGGCTGGAGGCGTTCGTGCGCCAGGGTGTCGCCGACCGGTTCCCGGCGGATGCCGATCCCGGACTCGTGGATTGGTTCTGCCGGCAGACCGGCGGCAACGACCCCGCCTTCATCGGCCGCTTCGTGACGAACATGGCCAGCCGCGACTGGGAGGACGAGCTGCACCGCATCGCCTGCCCGACGCTGATCGTGGCGCCGGGGCATGAGCCGATCGGCTCGCACGACCAGTACGAGCGGATGCAGGCCCGCATTCCCGATGCGACGCTGGTCTCGCTTCCCGGGATGCCGCACAACATCGGCGATGCGGCGCCCGCCGCCTGCGTCGGCGCGCTGCTCGACTTCCTGGCGGCGCGTGCCGGCTGACCGGCGCGGACGCCGCCCCCTCGTGTCCACGTCGTCGCGCCAAGGAGCCGCAGGATGACCGCAGCCGCGAACCCGACAGGCGCCGTCAGCGGCGCGCGCATGATGGCCGACCTCCGCGAGATCGCGCGCTGGGTGAAGCTGAGCGGCACCGACGAGGAGGTCGAGGCGCTGCGCTTCATCGAGCAGCGCCTGCGCGATGCGGGCTTCCGCACCGAGACGATCCTGCACGATGCCTATATCAGCCTGCCCGGCCCCGCGCGCGTCGAGGTGGACAACGCGGCGCTGAGCGCGATCACGCATTCCTTCTCGCGCCCCTCGCCCGCGACGGGCGTGACCGGGGAGATCGTCCATGTCGGCAATGGAACGGCGGCGGATTTCGCCGGCAAGGACCTCACCGGCAGGATCGCGCTGATCGAGGGCATGGCCACCCCAGCCAATGCGCGGCTCGCCTCGCGCGCCGGTGCGATCGGCCAGATCCACATCAGCCACCAGGAGCACCGCCACGAGATGTGCATCTCGCCGGTGTGGGGCAGCCCATCGCCGACGAACCTGCCGGAGCTGCCGACGACGGTCGCGGTGACGCTGTCGCAGAGCGACGGCGCAGCGCTGCGCGAGCGTGTGCTGCGCGGCGAGCGGCCGCGCGTGGTGATCCATGCCGCGGTCGATACCGCCTGGCGCAAGACGCCGCTGCTGGTCGCCGAGCTAGACGCGCCGGGCAGCGGCGCGGACGCGCCCTTCGTGCTGCTCTCCGGCCACCATGACACCTGGTATTTCGGCGTGATGGACAACGGCTCGGCGAATGCCGGCATGCTGGAGGTCGCGCGCGTGTGTGCCGAGCATCGCGCGGAGTGGAAGCGGGGGCTGAGGCTCTGCTTCTGGTCGGGCCATTCGCATGGCCGCTATTCCGGTTCGGCCTGGTATGCCGACACGCACTGGGACGAGCTCGACCGCCGCTGCGTCGCGCATGTGAACGTGGATTCGCTCGGCGGGATCGGCGCGAGCGAACTCGCCCATGCCGCGGCGATGACCGAGCTCGGCCACCTCGCCCGCGAGGCCGTTGAGACGGTGACGGGCCGGCCTCATCGGGGCGGACGCAAGGCGCGCAACAGCGACGAGAGTTTCGGCGGCATCGGCGTCCCGTCGATGTTCGGCATCATCAGCGAACAGGCGCCGGGTGCGGTGGCGACGCGCAACAACCTCGGCTGGTGGTGGCACACGCCGCACGACACGCTCGACAAGGTCGATGAGGCGAACCTGGTGCGCGACACGCGGGTGCTCGCGCACGCGGTCTGGCGGCTGCTGACGGATGTGGTCGTCCCGCTCGACCACGCCGCGACCGCCGAGGCCCTGCTGGCCGAGCTTGCCGCGCTGCGGGACCGGCTCGGCGAACGGTTCGATCTCTCTGTCCTGATCGCCGCCGCCGAACGCGTGCGCGATGCCTCGCGCGCCGCGCAGGCGCGCACACCCTCGGACACGCTGCGGGCGGATCGGGCGCTGATGCGCGCCTCGCGCGCGCTCGTGCCGGTGGACTACACGGAGGGCGACCGGTTCGCGCACCCGCCCGCGCTGCCGTTGCCGGCATGGCCCGTACTCGAGCCGATCCGCGCCCTCGCCGCGACCGAAGCCGGTTCGGATGCGGCGCGCTTCGCCACCGTCGAGGCCATCCGCGCGCGCAACCGGCTCGGCCTCGCCCTCCGCTGCGCGGCGGCGGCGCTCGACGAGGCGTGCGCGACCTAGACGCCCCCTCGCCATGCTCGATCTCGCACGCACCTTCTCGCGCGTCCGCTTCGGCGAGTCGGCACCGCGCGACGAGCCGCACCGCGACGCCTTCCAGCGCGACCAGGACCGCATCACCTTCGCGCGTCCGTTCCGCCGCCTGCAGGCGAAAACGCAGGTGCATCCGCTGCCGCATGACAGCCACGTGCGCAACCGGCTGGTGCACACGCTGGAGGTCGCCTCGGTCGGCCGGTCGCTCGGCGTGCGCGCGGGCGCGCTGATCGAGGACCGGCTGGAGCGGGCCGGCATCACGCCGCAGGAGTTCGGCGCCGTGGTGCGCTCGGCCTGCATGATCCACGACATCGGCAACCCGACCTTCGGCCATGCCGGCGAGGATGCGCTCGCGACCAGGCTCGCCGCGATCGCGGCCGGGCTTGCCGACGCGCCCGCCGATCTCGCCTATTTCGACGGCAACGCGCAGGGCTTCCGCATCGTCACCAAGATCGACATGCACCGCATGGCGCGCGGCTTCCGCCTCACCTACGCCACGCTCGGCGCGATGCTGAAATATCCCTGGGGCGCGCGGGACGAACGATCGCGCGGCGGCACGAAGTTCTGCGTCTTCGACACCGAGCGCGACACCTTCGCCGATGTCGTGCGCCATCTCTACGGAATCGACGACCCCGCCGCCGCGCCGCGCCACCCCGCGACCTGGCTGATGGAGGCGGCCGACGACATCGCCTACACCCTCGCCGATCTGGAGGACGCGGTCGATCTCGGCATCGTGCCCGCGCGCGAGTTCGCCGAGATCATCGGCCCGATCGTCGGCCGCACGACGGGCGAGGTCGCGTCGCTGCGCGGCTCGGCGATCGGCGTGCTGATCGATGCGGCGGCCGCGATCTTCGCCGGGCGCGTGGACGCGATCCTGTCGGGCGCGCCCTATCGCGGCGGCGCGCTGCTCGACGACCTCGCCGCGCACGCTCCCGCGATCGGCACGGCGTTCGAGGAGGCGCAGCGGGTGAACCGCGGCCGCGTCTATGTGCACGACCGCAAGGTCGGGTTCGAGCTCGCCGCCGACGAGATCATCGGCACGGTGCTCGATCTCGTGTTCGCCGCGGCGCTCGCCTTCGACGCGGTGCGCGATGTCGAGCGCCTGTCGCGCCGGCACCGCCAGGCGCTGACGATCTTCGGCGACTACCGGCCCGAGCCCGGCTGGCCGCGCCACGAGATCCTGCGCGCGGCGGTGGATGCGGTGGCGGGGATGACCGATCCCTACGCGACCTTCGTCGCCGCCCGGCTGCGGGGCATCGAGCGGCCGCTGTAGCGATGGAGATCGCGACCGCGCGGCTGATCCTGCGCCCGCCGCGGCTCGCCGACGTGCCGGCGCTGTTCGCCGTCCTCGGCGATGCGCAGGCGATGCGCTGGACCCGCATCGACGCCTCGCTGCGCGAGTGCCGACGGCGGATCGTCGCGCATGAGCGGCGCCGGCGCATCGATGGCTACGCGCCCTGGACCGTGGTTGCGAAGGCGGATCAGCGCATCATCGGCTGGGGCGGGCTCTACCAGGACCCGTTCGAACCAGGCTGGGGGCCGGAGGTCGGCTACGTCTTCGCGCCCGATCGCTGGGGCCAGGGCTTTGCCTCGGAGCTGGTCGGGGTGTGCACCACCCTCGCCGACGACGTGCTGCGTCTGCCCGAGCTGCGCGGCTTCGCGCACCCGGAGAACATCGCCTCGCGCCGGGTGCTGGAGAAGGCGGGGTTCGGCTTCGTGCGCGCCGTGCCCGAGATGAACCGGCTGCTGTTCCGGCGCGGCCTGGACGGCGCCCTGGCCTTCCCACCGTCGCCGCGCAGCACCATGTCTCCGCCATGAGCACGACCGAGACCTTTCCCGTCCAGAAGACCGAGGAGGAGTGGCGCGCGATCCTCTCGCCCGAAGCCTATCGGGTACTGCGCCGGCACGGCACGGAGCGCGCCGGCACCTCGCCGCTCGATCGCGAGAAGCGCGCCGGCGTGTTCGCCTGCGCCGGTTGCGGCGCGGCGCTGTTCACCTCGGAGGCGAAGTTTGACTCCGGCACGGGCTGGCCGTCGTTCTTTCGCCCGATCGAGGGCGCGGTGGCGACGCGCGAGGACCGGAGCTTCTTCATGCGCCGCACCGAGGTGCATTGCGCGACCTGCGGCGGGCATCTCGGGCATGTGTTCCCCGACGGGCCGGCGCCGACGGGGCTGCGCTACTGCATGAACGGTGTCGCGCTGGCGTTCATGCCCAGGGAGGGCTGAGCGCCGGTCAGGGCGGGGCGATGGGGGAGACGGCCGGAAGGTCCTCGCTCGCACCCGGCGACGCGCGGAGCCCTCAGACCCGCGCCGCCCAACGCTCCGTGACGGGTTCCGCCGCGCC
Source organism: Elioraea tepidiphila DSM 17972 (assembly GCF_000378465.1). GTDB lineage: Bacteria > Pseudomonadota > Alphaproteobacteria > Acetobacterales > Acetobacteraceae > Elioraea > Elioraea tepidiphila. The sequence goes on along the minus strand of NZ_KB899936.1, from coordinate 62,488 downwards.
CGCCGCGATCGCCGCCTGCGCATGCAGCCCCACCGCCAGGCGCGCCGAGGGCGCAACCTTCGCCTCCAGCAACAATGACCGCGGGCCGATCAGCACGCGCCCCGCCCCCTCCCGCTGGTCGAGGTCCGGCACGCACCGGGCCACGACCGTGCCGACGAACACCTCCACGCGCCCGCTCCGCAGCGCGCCACCCGACCGCCGCAGCGGCACCCACAGCGTGCGCCAGTAGGCAAGATCACCGGGCACGAACCCGATCTCCTCATCCAGCTCGCGCCGCACCGCCGCATCCGCATCCTCGCCGGCCTCGATCGCGCCGCCGAACAGACCGAACGCGCCAGGATGGAGGATGTGGGGCACATCATCGCGGAGCTGCATCAGGTAGCGGCCCTGCTCGTCCAGCAGCAGCGCCGCGGCGAAATGGTCCGGCGTCACCGCGCCGTCGAACCCCAGGCGCGCAGGAACGTGTCCGCCGCCGCCGTCGCGATGCGCGCGACCTCGGCCGCATCCGGCGCCGGCGGCAGACGCAGCATGTGGCGCAGGAACGCCGTGCTCCTGAGCAGCGAGAGGAACTGCTCGGCCGCAAGCTCCGGATCGCCCGCGCGCAGCGCTCCGCGCTCCTGCAACGTAGCGAACCAGCCGGCCAGCCAATCGATCATCCGCCGTGGCCCGCTCTCGAAGAACGCACGGCCGAGCTCGGGAAACCGCGGCCCCTCGGCCATCACCACGCGCTGGATCGCGAGCACCTCCTCGCGGAACAGGAACGACAGATATCCCTCGCCGAGCGAGACCAGCGTGCCCGCCAGATCAACCTCGTCCGCACCCGGGCAGCACGGCCGACCCTCCGCCTCGCGCGCGCATGCCTCGCCGACGATCGCGGCGAACAGGGCATCCTTGCCGGGGAAATACGCGTAGAGCGTCGCCTTGGAGACCCCCGCCTCGCGCGCGATCGCCTCCATGCTGGTCGCGCCATAGCCCTGCGCCATGAACAGCCGGGCCGCCGCCTCCACCACCTGGCGGCGCTTGCGCTGCGAGGCGGCCAGCTGCGCGGCCGGCGCATCCACGGTATGCGTGTCATCCATCATGATTTGTGATGATGAACTGAACCGTTCAGTCCATCAATCCGGCGCGCACGCAACGCAGCATGGATCGAGGGGAAGGGCATGGAGCGTCTGCTGACCGGGGTCGCTGCGCTGGCTGGCGGCAGCGCCGTTGCGCTCGCCGCCGCGCGTGCGCATCTGTTCGCGCCGCGGCTCGGCCCGGCCGAACTGGCGATGCTGGACAGCGCGCTCGCGATCCAGGCCATGCACGCCCTCGCCCTGCTGGCCGTCGCCCTGCTGCTGGCGCGCTGGGCCGGCGCAGCGGTGCGGCTCGCCGGATGGGCGTTCCTGGCCGGCACCGTGCTGTTCTGCGGCGCCGTGCTGCTGCGCGCGCTCGCCGGCGTCTCGCTCGGGCCGGTGGCGCCATTGGGCGGCAGCCTGCTGATCGGCGGCTGGGTCGCGCTGTTCGTCGCCGCGCTCACGCGCCGCGGATGAGCCATCCGCCGATCGCCGCCGGCTATCTCGCCGCAGAAGGGTTCGAGCGCCCGCTTGCCGAGGAACTCGCCCGACGCGGTGTGACCGTCGCCGCCTGGCATGGGCGCCTCGCCCTGAGCCCCGACCCGCCGGTGACGGCCGCGTGGGCGCTCAACACCTGGCGCACCCCGCGCGTCGAGACGATCGCCTCGATCGCCGACGCGGCCGCGCGGCTGCGCGCGGTCCAGCGCAACTGGGCCGCCTACGCGCCGCTGCACCACCGCCGCGCCACGCTGATCGCCGCCCGCCTGCCGCATGTTTCGGCGAAGCCGATCGCCTTCCCCGCCCCTGCCCCCACCGCCCCGCTCGGCTCCTGGACGCTGCTCGACCCGACGACGCTGCTCGCCTCGCGCGACTGCACCTCGCCCTTCCCGAACGGCGAGGCCCGCTTCGTCGAGGACCGCACCGGCCCGCCCAGCCGCGCCTACCTCAAGCTGTGGGAGACGCTCTGCCTGCTGCGCCGCTGGCCCGCGCCCGGCGAGACCTGCCTCGATCTCGGCGCGGCCCCCGGCGGCTGGACCTGGGCGCTGGCCGAGCTCGGCGCGCGCGTGGTCGCGGTGGACAAGGCGCCGCTCGACCCGACCGTCGCCGCCCTGCCGGGTGTCAGCGCGCGCCGCGCGAGCGCCTTCGGCCTCGATCCTGCCGCCTGGCGGCGTGAGCACGGGCCCGCCGACTGGCTGTTCAGCGACGTGATCGCCTATCCCGCGCGGCTGCTGCGTCTGGTGCGCGCCTGGATCGCGGCGGAGGCCGCGCGCAACATCGTCTGCACGCTCAAGTTCCAGGGCGAGACCGATCACGCCGCCGCCGAGGCCTTCGCCGCGATCCCCGGCGCCTGGCTGCGCCACGTCTGGCACAACAAGCACGAGCTGATGTTCGCGCGCCTTGCCGACTGACGCCCTGCCGACTGGCGGGCGCCGCTGCGGTGGGCAGCCGCCTGCCGCACCCCTGGGCAGACGGCCCCGTCCCTGGCCTTTCCCGCACGGGTGGGCACCGGGCTCGGCAACTGGCATGCTCTGTGCTCGTGCGCCGTCCTGAAACCGCCCAACAGGAGGTAACGATGCCCGTCCCTCGTCGTTTCGTGCTCGGCTCCGCGCTCGCCCTGCCCGCCCTCTGGCCCTCCGATCGCGCCTTCGGCCAGACCACGCGGCTGCGCATCGCCGGCAACTTCGCGACCGAGCACTCCTCGTCGGTGGCGATCGAGGGATTCAAGGCCGAGGTGGAACGACTGACGGGCGGCCGGCTTGCGGTCGATACCTTTCCGGCCATGCAGCTCGGTGGCGCGGGCGAGAACGTCTCGAACGTGCGCCAGGGCACGCTGTTGATGACGTGGGTGGGCATGGCGTTCCTGAGCCGCACCGTGCCCGAGCTCGAGGCGATCAGCCTGCCGTTCCAGTTCCCGAGCCGCGAGGTCGCGTTCCGGGTGGTGGACGGCCCGATCGGCGAGCTGCTCGACCAGCGCATGGCGGACAAGGGCTTTCTTTCGCTCGGCTACATGGAGCTCGGCTTCCGTCACGTCACCACCGGCAACAAGCCGATCCGCACGGTCGAGGATCTGCGTGGGCTCAAGATCCGCATGCAGCCGAACGAGACCCATCTCGCGACCTTCCGCGCGATCGGCGCCAATCCGGTGGCTATGGATATCCGCGAACTCTACTCCGCTTTGCAGCAGGGCGTGGTGGACGGGCAGGAGAACCCCTACGCGATCATCCGCGCCAGCCGCTACTTCGAGGTGCAGCGTCATCTCACCAACACCGGCCACTTCTTCGACTTCATCTCGATCGTGGCGCATCGGCGCAGCTTCGAGCGTCTGCCCGGCGAGTTCCAGCAGGCGATCCGCACGGCGATGGGCAACGCGATCCGGGCGCAGCGAACGGCGGCCGCCGCGGCCGACTCGGAGGCTCTGGCCGATCTGCAGGCGAAGGGAATGCTGTACGAGCCGCTGCCGCAGGCCGAGCTGGCGAGGATGCGCGCGCTGTCGGCCGGTGTGGTGGATCAGATCAAGGGCCGGCTCGGCGCCGACCTGATCGACCGGGTCCAGGCCGAGGTCGCGCGCGCCGCCGCCTGACCGGGCGACGGTGAACGCGGTGGTGGAGGTGGCCGACCGCGCGCTGCGCGCCGCGCTGGTGGGCATCATCTCGATCATGGTGGCCGTGGTGTTCGCGCAGGTGGTGGCGCGCTACGGCTTCAACCGCTCCTTCGGCTGGGCCGACGAGATCGGCCGTCTCGCCTTCGTCTGGTCGGTCTTCCTGGGCATGGCGGTGGCCGTGCGCGCGCGCGGCCACATCGCGATCGGCCTGCTCCTGAATGCGGTCCCGGGCGGCTTGCGTCCCGCTCTCGGCGCGGCGACCGCGCTCGCCTGCGCCGCACTCTCCGCGATCGTCGCCTGGGAGGGCCTGCTGATCGCGCTCGACCAGTGGGACGAGCGGATGATCTCGCTCGACCTCTCCGCCGGCTGGTTCCTCGTGCCGGTGGTGGTGGGCAGCGCGTTCTGCGCGGTGTTCTTCGTGTCGCAGGCCGTCATGCGGGCGCCGCGATGAGCCTCACCGTGATGCTGGTGTTCTTCGGCGCGGCCCTTGCGGGCGTGCCGCTCGCCTGGGCACTCGGCTTCGGCGCCGTCGCGGGTGTGATCGAGAGCGGCTTCGATCTCGCCATGCTGCCCACGCGCATGATGAACGCGGTGAACGCGTTCCCGCTGATGTCGATCCCGTTCTTCGTGCTGGCCGGCGAGCTGATGATGCGCGCGGGCATCATGGAGCGGCTGATCGACCTCGCCAACGCCGCGATCGGGCGGGTGCGCGGCGGGCTCGCGCATGTGACGGTGCTGGCCGGCATGGGCCTCTCGACCGTCTCCGGGGCCGCGGTCGCCGATGCCTCCGCCCTGGGCGCGACCATGCTGAAGCCCCTCGAACACCACTACGGCACCGGCTTCTCGGCCGCGGTGATCGCGGCCTCGGCCAATCTCGGCCCGCTCATCCCGCCCTCCGGGGCGATGATCGTCTACGCCTTCATGGCGGGCTCGTCGGTCTCGGTCGGCGGGCTCTTCCTCTCCGGGGTTGTTCCGGGACTGATCCTCGTCGTGCTGATGCTGATCCTCTGCTCGGTGATCGCACGCGTGCGCGGCCTGCCGGTCACGGGCGAGGCGTTCTCGTGGCGCCGGATCGCGCACGAGCTGAAGCGGTCCTTCCTGGTCGTGATGATGCCCGTGGTCGTGATCGGCGGCATCGTCGGCGGCGCGTTCACCGCGACCGAGGGTTCGGCGGTCGCGGTGGTCTATGCGCTCGCGGTGGGATTCCTCGTCACGCGCCAGCTGAAGCTCGCCGACCTGCCCGAGGCGATCGGCGCGACGGCGATCACGACGGCGGTGGTCGGCGCGATGATCGCCTTCGCGTCCGCCGTGACCTACATGCTGACGATCGACCTGTTCCCGCAGCAGCTCGCCTCGTGGCTGCGCGCGCTCACGGACAGTCCGCTCGTCTTCAACCTGCTGGTCGCCGTCACGCTGGTCGTGGTGGGCTGCGTGCTGGAGAGCAATGCGGCCTACATCATGCTGGTGCCGCTGCTCCATCCGATCGCGCTCGCCTACGGCATCGATCCGCTCCACTTCGGCTTCCTGTTCGTGTTCAATCTGGTGATCGGCATGCTGACCCCGCCGGTGGGCGTGGTTCTGTTCGTCGTCTGCGGGCTCGCGCGCATGCCCGTCGGCGAGCTCGCGCGCCATGTCTGGCCGTTCGTGGCGCTGATGTACGCCCTGCTGCTGATCTGCATGCTGGTGCCGGAGCTGGTGCTGTTCCTTCCACGCGCGGCGGGGTTCTGACGATGGATGCACTGGGGTTCGAGCATGCGCTCGGCGTGATCACGCCGTCCGGCAACCTGGTGGTCGAACGGATCACCACGCGGCTGCTCGACCGTTTCCCGACCGTCTCGGCCCACTTCTCGCGGATCGGCGTGGTCGGCGAGCGTGACCCGTTCCCGGACAGCTACGACCTCGACGGCATGCTGACCGCCGCGCGGCTGCTGTCGCACGCGAAACCGGACGTGATCCTCTGGAACGGCTCGAAGGGCGGCTCGATCGGCTTCGGGCATGACGCCGACCTCAAGCGCCGGATCGAGGACGCGACGGGGATCACGGCGACGACCTCCAGCCTCGCCCTGCTGGAGGCGGTGGCGAGGCTGGGCACCCGCCGCATCGCCCTGGTGACGCCGTACGCGGCAGCCTATCAGCAGCGCATCGTCGCGCGCATGGCGGAGGAGGGAATCACGGTCATCGCGGAGAGCCATCTCGGCCTGACCGATAACCTCTCCTACGCCTCCGTTCCGGCCGAACGCATCCTCGCCCAGATCGAGACCGTCGCGCGCGCCGCCCCGGACGCCGTGCTGACCTGGTGCACCAACTATGCGGGCGCGCTGGTCGCGGCGGAGGCCGAGCGCCGGCACGGCCTGCCCGTGCTCGACGCCACGACCCTGCCGCTCTGGCACGCGCTGCGGCTGGTCGGCCGCGACACGGGGCCGGCAGCGCCGCAGTGGGGCCGGCTGTTCGCGCTGGCCTGATACCGTCCGGACAAAGGTCCGACCCTTGTCCGGACGGTATCGCGCGCAGGGCTGGTGTGGCGGCCGCGCGCTCAAGAAACCCTCATACCCGGCGCATGACGGTGAAACCTTCGTGCGCCGGGTATGAGCGGCTACAGCGCCGGCAGCGGCTCGCCCACCGCGCGGTCCATCGCCATCGCGCCGAGGCTCGACCAGCCGCGCTCGTATTGCGGCGGGATCGCGAGCGCGTCCGTGCGGCCCAGCGCCACCGCCGCCTTCATCGCCCAGTAGGGCTCGCGCAGGAAGCCGCGCGCGAGCAGCACCATGTCGGCCTTGCCCTCGGCGATGATCGCCTGCGCCTGCTCGGGTTCGGTGATCAGGCCGACCGCCAGTACGGGAATGCCGGCACCGCTGCGCACCGCCGCAGCACCGGGCACCTGGTAGCCCGGGCCGAGCGGGACCTTCTGCGCCGCGGAGAGGCCGCCCGAACTCACATCGATCGCATCGACGCCGAGCGCCTTCAGCCGGCGCGCGAGCTCAACGCTCTCCTCGGTGGTCCACCCGCCCTCGACCCAGTCGGTGTGCGAGATGCGCACGACCAGCGGCATGTCCTCCGGGATGGCCGCCCGCACCGCGCGCGCGGTCTCGCAGGCGAAGCGTGTGCGGCCCTCGAAATCCCCGCCCCAGCGGTCGTTGCGCCGGTTCGACAGCGGCGAGAGGAAGCTGTGCATCAGATAGCCGTGCGCGCCGTGCAGTTCGATCAGGCGATACCCGGCCTGCACCGACCGGCGCGCCGCGGCGACGAAGGCAGCGATCGTCGCCGCGATATCCTCCTCGCTCATCGCGCGCGGCGTGGCGAAACCCTCGAAGGCGACCGCGCTCGGCCCGAGCGTCTGCCAGCCCGGCTCGGCCGCACCCGTCTCCCAGGGCGGGCGGCGGCTCGCCTTGCGCCCGGCATGGGCGAGCTGGATCGCCGGCACCGCGCCGACCGCGGCGATCGCCCCGGCGAGCCGCGCATGCGGGCGGATATGCTCGTCGCCCCAGATGCCGAGATCGCGCGGCGTGATCCGACCCTCCGGCGTCACCGCCGAGGCCTCCGCGATCACCAGCGAGACGCCCGAGACCGCCCGCGAGACCAGATGCGCGAGGTGCCAGTCGGTCGGCTTGCCATCCTCCGAGCAGGAATACTGGCACATCGGCGAGACGCCGATGCGGTTGCGGAAGGTCACCCCGCGCAGGGCGAAGGGGCTGAACAGATCGGTCATTCAGGGGGCTCCGGCTGAACGGTGAGGCGCGGCCGACGGCGACGCGGGCCGCGCGCGGGCGGCTCGGACGGCGCCGTGCCGGCCGAAGGGCTAGCGCCGGAGGCCGGCCCTGGCAATGGCGGCGCACCCGCGCCGGCGAGGAGCGCGGCGCGCGCGGCCGTCATGATCGCGCCGCCGCCGTTGTCCGGCCGCAGCACGAACAGCAGGAGCGATCGCCCGGGCACGGGATAGGGATGGCCGACGCCGAAGGTCTCGGGCTCATCGAGCGTCGGGTGGCTGGTGTCGAGCAGCAGCATCCAATCCCTGCCGGCGGCGGGCTCCGGCAGCGCGAACTCCACGACATCGTGATGCGCATTCAGGATCAGCAGCATGGTCGCGTCGCCGGCCGGGCGATGGATGCCGGTCGCCTGGGCCCGGCCATCGAGCACCATGCCGATGCAGCGCGCATGCGGGTCCTCCCAGTGCTCGCGCGCCTTCTCCTGCCCGGAGGGCGTCAGCCAGGTCACGTCCTTCACCCCGAGATCCTCGTCGAACGCGCCGGTCAGGAAGCGATTGCGCCGCAGCACCGGGAAATGCTGGCGCAGCGCGATCAGCTTGCGCGTGAAGGCCGCGAGCGCCGCGCCCTCCGGCGTGATGCCCTCCCAATCCACCCAGGAGAGCGCGTTGTCCTGGCAATACGCGTTGTTGTTGCCGCGCTGCGTGCGGCCGAACTCGTCGCCGGCGAGCAGCATCGGCGTGCCCTGGGCGAGCAGCAACGTCGCCAGCATGTTGCGCTTCTGCCGCTCGCGCAGCGCGACGATCGCGGGATCGTCGGTCGGGCCTTCGTGGCCGTGGTTCCAGGAGAGATTGTGCGCGTGGCCGTCGCGGTTCGCCTCGCCGTTCGCCTCGTTGTGCTTGTCGTTGTAGGAGACGACGTCGTGCAGCGTGAAGCCGTCATGCGCGGCGACGAAGTTCACGCTCGCCCAGGGCTTGCGGCCGCGACGGTTGAACCGGTCGGCGGAGGCGGTGAGCCGACAGGCGAGATCGGCGATCTGGCCCTCGTCGCCCTTCCAGAACGCGCGCACGGTGTCGCGGAACCGGTCGTTCCACTCGGCCCAGCCCGGCGGGAATCCGCCGACCTGATAGCCGCCGGGACCGAGATCCCATGGCTCGGCGATCAGCTTCACCGACGAGAGCACCGGGTCCTGGCGGCAGGAATCGAGGAACCCGCCGCCCTCGTCGAAGCCATGGGGCTCGCGGCCGAGGATCGTCGCGAGATCGAAGCGGAACCCGTCGACGCGCATCTCCTGCACCCAGTAGCGCAGGCTGTCCGTCACCATCTGCAGCACGCGCGGATGGGCGAGGTTGAGCGTGTTGCCGGTGCCGGTGTCGTTGATGTAGTGGCGCGGCGTCTCGGGCAGCAGCCGGTAGTAGCTTGCGTTGTCGATGCCCTTGAACGAGAGGGTGGGCCCGAGCTCGTTGCCCTCCGCGGTATGGTTGTAGACGACGTCGAGGATGACCTCGATGCCGGCATCGTGCAGCCGCGCGACCATCTCCTTGAACTCGGAGAGACTGCCGGTGGCGGAGTAGCGGAGTTCGGGCGAGAAGAAGTTCAGCGTGTTGTAGCCCCAGTAGTTCGAAAGCCCCTTGTCGAGCAGGTGCTGATCCTGCGCGTAGGCGTGCACCGGCATGAGTTCGACCGCGGTGATGCCGAGGGCGCGCAGATACGCCAGCACCTCGGGCGTGACGAGGCCGGCATAGGTGCCGCGCAGCCGCTCCGGCACCGAGGGATGCCGCATCGTGAAGCCGCGCACATGCGTCTCGTAGATCACCGTGCGGTCCCACGGCACCGCGGGGCTGCGCTCGCGCCCCCAGGTGAAGGCCGGATCAACCACCCGGCAGCGCGGCATCCAGGGCGCGCTGTCGCGGTCGTCGAAACTGTCATCGCCCTCGCCGACGACGTAGCCGAACACGGCGTCGTGCCAGGTCAACTGGCCGGTCAGGCCCTTGGCATAGGGATCGAGCACGAGCTTGTTCGGGTTGAACCGATGCCCTTCCTCCGGCGCGTAGGGGCCGTGCACGCGATACCCATAGAGCGTGCCGGGCCGGGCATCCGGCAGGTAGCCGTGCCACACCTCGTCGGTGTACTCGGGCAGCGGGATGCGCTCGATCTCCTGACCTCCCGCCTCGTCGAACAGGCAGAGCTCCACCCTGGTCGCGTTCGCCGAGAACAGCGCGAAATTGACGCCAAGCCCGTCCCAGGTCGCGCCGAGCGGATGCGGCAGGCCTTCCCGGATGCGTGATCGGCGCAGCGGCATCGACATGAGTGGCATGCTCTCCCGGAACGAATTGCGGCTGGGCCGACCATAGCATCATGATCACGGATCGGCGCGCGACGGTTGCGCAGCGCGGCCACGCTGGCGCAGAAGAGCGGGTGATGTCGTCGCGAGAAGCCCCCGCCGTGCGTCGCGTCCACGCGATGCCGTTCGGCGCGCAGATCCTCGCGGATGGCGCGGTGCGTTTCCGCGTCTGGGCGCCGGATCACGCGGCGATCGCGCTCGCGCTCGACGGCGCGGCGGCGCCGCTGCCGCTCGCGCGGGAGGAGGGCGGCTGGCACACGCTGGTCACCCGTACGGCGCGCGCCGGCAGCCGCTACCGCTTCGTGCTGCCGGACGGGCTGCATGTGCCCGATCCGGCATCGCGCCATCAGCCGGTGGACGTGCACGGCCCGAGCGAGGTGATCGACCCGCGCGCCCATCCCTGGCGCGACGGGGCCTGGCGCGGCCGTCCCTGGCATGAGGCGGTGCTGTACGAGCTGCATGTCGGCACCTTCACGCCGGGCGGCACGTTCCGCTCCGCGATCGAACGGCTCGACCATCTGGCCGCGCTCGGCATCACCGCGCTGCAGATCATGCCGGTCGCGGATTTCCCCGGTCGGCGCAACTGGGGCTATGACGGCGTGCTGCCCTTCGCGCCCGATGCCGCCTATGGCCGGCCCGAGGACTTCAAGGCGCTGATCGAGGCGGCGCATGCGCGCGGGCTGATGGTGCTGCTCGATGTCGTCTACAACCATTTCGGTCCCGACGGGAATTACCTGCACGCGCTCGCGCCCTCGTTCTTCACCGATCGTCACGCGACACCCTGGGGCGCGGCGATCAACCTCGACGGCGCTGACAGCGGCCCTGTGCGTGCGTTCTTCATCGAGAACGCACTCTACTGGCTCACCGAGTTCCATCTCGACGGGCTCAGGCTGGACGCGGTGCACGCGATCCGCGACGACAGCGCGACGCACATCCTCGACGCGCTCGGCGGGCGTGTCCGCGCAGCCTTCCCCGATCGCCACGTCCATCTGGTCCTGGAGAACGAGGAGAACCACGCGCACCGCCTCGAGCGGCGCGCCGACGGGACGCCCCGAGCCTATACCGCGCAATGGAACGACGACATGCACCATGTGCTGCATGTCGCCGCGACCGGCGAGGGCGAGGGGTATTACGCCGACTATCTCGGCGACGCGGCGAAGCTCGCGCGGGCACTCGCCGAAGGCTTCGCGTTCCAGGGCGAGGCGATGCCCTATCGCGGCCATGCGCGCGGCGAGCCGAGCGCGCACCTGCCGCCCACGGCCTTCATCGCCTTCGTGCAGAATCACGACCAGATCGGCAACCGCGCCTTCGGCGAGCGGCTGACCATGCTCGCCCCGGCCGAAGCCGTGCGCGCCTGCGGCGCCGTGCTGCTGCTCCTGCCGCAGATCCCGATGCTGTTCATGGGCGAGGAGTGGGCCGCCAGCCAGCCCTTCCTGTTCTTCTGCGACTTCGGCCCCGATCTTGCCGATGCCGTACGGAACGGGCGCCGCGCCGAGTTCGCCCGCTTCCCCGCCTTTGCCGATGCCGCACGCCGCGCGCGCATTCCCGATCCGCTCGCGCAGACGACCGTGGCGGCCTCGACACTGCGCTGGGAGGATCGCGACATCGCGCCGCACGCCGAGGCGTTGGCGTGGCATCGCCGCATCCTGGCGCTGCGGCACGCCGAGCTCGCGCCGCGCCTGCCGCGTCTCCGTCGCGGCGGCGCGGCGCGCGTGATCGGCGCGGGCGCGGTCAGCGTGGTCTGGACCTTCGAGGAGGGCGGCACGCTCGCACTCGACGCCAATCTCTCGCCGCGCGGGGTCGCCGGGTTCGCCCCGCCGCGCGGCCGCGTGCTCTGGCAGGAGGGCATGGCCGAGCGCGACGTCCTCGCGCCCTGGTCGGTCCGCTGGTCGCTCGACGATGGCTGACCGGCCGCCCCCGCGCGCCACCTACCGGCTCCAGTTCGGCCCGGACCGCGACTTCGCGCGCGCGGCCGAGCTCGCGCCCTATCTCGCGCGGCTCGGTGTCAGCCACCTCTACGCCTCGCCCTATCTGAAGGCACGTCCCGGCAGCACGCACGGCTACGACATCGTCGATCATCGCGCGCTCAATCCCGAACTCGGCGACGAGGCGGCGTTCCGCGCCTTCGCGCGCGCCCTGCGCGCGCACGGGATCGGCCAGATCCTCGATTTCGTGCCAAACCACATGGGCGTGGGCGGGGCGGACAACGCCGCCTGGCTCGACGTGCTGGAATGGGGCGAGGATTCGCCCTTCGCCGGCTGGTTCGACATCGACTGGGATCCCGACCGCCGCTACCTCGCCGGCAAGGTACTGGCGCCGCTGCTCGGCGATCAGTACGGCGTCGTTCTGGACTCGGGCGAGCTCACGCTGCGGCTCGATGCCGCGGGCGGCAGCTTCGCGGTCTGGGCCTATGGCACGCACAAGCTGCCGGTCCGCCCGCTCGACTATGGCCGCATCCTGGGCGACCGTGATCCTGTCCTGGAGCAGCTGGGCGACGCATTTGCCGGGCTCGGCAGCTGGCGCGCGCTCGCCTATCGCCGTGCCGGCGAGCTGAAGGCCGAGCTCGCCCGCCACATCGCGGCGAACGAAGAGGTCCGCGCCGCGATCGCGGCGGCACTCGCGCGGCTCAACGGCACGCCCGGCGATCCCGACTCCTGGCGCGGGCTGCACGCGCTGATCCAGGACCAGCACTGGCGCGTGGCGCATTTCCGCGTCGCCGCCGACGACATCAACTACCGCCGCTTCTTCAACATCAACGAGCTCGCCGGGCTGCGCATGGAGCTGCCCGAGCTGTTCGACCATGCGCACGGCCTCGTGCTGGCGCTGATCGCCGACGGCACGCTGGAGGGCCTGCGCATCGATCATGTCGACGGCCTGCTCGATCCGCGCGCCTATCTCGACCGCCTGCGCACGCGCGCGGCGCGGCCGATCTACCTGGTCGTCGAGAAGATCCTCGCCCGTCACGAGGCGCTGCGCGAGGACTGGCCGGTCGAGGGCACCACCGGCTACGAGTTCGCCAAGCTCGCTCTCGGTCTGCTGATCGATCCCGCCGGCGAGGCGCCGTTGAGCCGCCTCTACGCCGAGTTCACCGGGATCACGCAGCCGTTTGCCGAGATCGTGCGCGATGCCAAGCTGCGCATCATGGAGCACGAGATGGCGAGCGAGCTCACCGTGCTCGCGCGCGATGCGGGACGGATCGCGCGGCAGAACCCGCGCACCGCCGACTTCACGCGCAACGTGTTCCAGCGCGCGCTGAAGGCGACCATCGCCTGCTTCCCGGTCTACCGCACCTATGTCGATGGCGGCACGCCGTCGGAGGCCGATCGGCGCGACATCGACTGGGCGATCGCGCAGGCGCGGCGGCTCGATCCCGATCTCGATCCGTCCGTGTTCGACATGCTGCACCGGATGCTGACGACCGATCTGGTGGCCGAGCCGCGCAGCGGCTACAGCCGCCATGACGTCGTGCGGTTCGCCATGCGCGTGCAGCAGTACAGCGGGCCGGTGATGGCGAAGGGGCTGGAGGACACCGCCTTCTACCGCTGGAACCGCTTCGTCGCGCTCAACGAGGTCGGCGGCCACCCGGACGAGTTCGGCCTTCCCCCGCACGCATTCCACCGCGCCAGTCTCCAGCGCCTGCGGCGCTGGCCGCAGGCGATGCTCGCCACCTCCACCCACGACACCAAGCGCGGCGAGGATACGCGCGCACGGCTGGCGGTGCTCTCCGAGATGCCCGAGGAGTGGGCGCGCCAGGTGCAGGCCTGGAGCCGCATCCTGCGCGCGCGCCGCGGCGATGTCGAAGGCACGGACCCGCCCGACCGCAATGACGAGTATCTGTTCTACCAGCTGCTGGTCGGCTCCTGGCCGCCGGAGCTGACCGGCGAGAGCGTTCCCGATACAACGTCCCTCGCCCCTTACGCCACGCGGATCGAGGGCGCGATGCTGAAGTCGCTGCGCGAGGCGAAGCTGCGCACAACCTGGGCCGCTCCCGACACCGGGTACGAACAGGCCGTGCTCGATTTCGTCCGCCAGGCGCTCGACCCGGAGCGTTCCGCCACCTTCCTCGGCGCCTTCCTGCCGTTCCAGGAGCGGATCGCCCGGCTCGGCGTGCGCAACAGCCTGGTGCAGACGGCGCTCAAGCTCACCGTGCCCGGCGTGCCGGATCTCTACCAGGGTGCGGAGCTCTGGGATTTCAGCCTGGTCGATCCCGACAACCGCCGCCCGGTCGATTTCGCCTTGCGCGCACGGCTGCTCGATGACGTCACCGGGGCGCTCTCCCGCAGCCGGGAGGCGGCGCTCCGCGCGATGCTCGCGGCGTGGCAGGACGGGCGGATCAAGCTCGCCCTGGTCGCGACGGTGCTGCGCCTGCGCGCCGCGCATCCCGGGCTGTTCGCCGAGGGCAGCTACGACCCCCTCGCGATCGAGGGCGAGGAGGCGGACCGCGTCTGCGCCTTCCTCCGACGCCTCGATGACGCGGCGCTGCTCGTCGCGGTGGAGCGCTTCGCGCTTCGCAGCGAAGCCGGCCCCGCGCCGGCGGCGATCTCGGCGCCGGCGTTGGACGGCGACTGGCATGATCTGCTGACCGGACGGCGCATCACGGTCCAGGGCGGCACGCTCGCCGCCGGGACGCTGTTCACCGCGCTGCCGGTCGCGCTGCTGGTGCCGGCCGCGATGGCATCCGCGCCGCGCTGACGCCCCGTCAGTCGAGCGCGTCGCGGCGGATGCAGGCGACGCGCGTTGCCGCGCCGTGGCGTTCGAGCGCCGGCACGGTCTCGGCGCAGGCGGGCCGCGCGTGCGCGCAGCGGGTGCGGAACACGCAGCCCGAGGGCGGATCGGACGGGCTCGGCGGATCGCCCGGCAGCAGGATGCGGCGTGCGCGGCGCGCGGCATCCAGCCGCGGCGTCGCGGACAGCAGCGCGCGCGTATACGGATGCGCCGGTGCCTCGAACACCTCCCGCACCGGACCTTCCTCCATCACCCGGCCGAGATACATCACCACCACACGGTCGCAGAGATGACGCACCACGTGCAGGTCGTGGCTGATGAACAGCAGCGTCAGCCCGAGCCGCAGCCGCAGGTCATCGAGCAGGGCGATGATCTGCGCCTGGATCGACACGTCGAGCGCGCTCACCGGCTCGTCGGCCACCAGGAAGTCGGGCTCGGCGGCGAGCGCGCGGGCGATGCCGATGCGCTGGCGCTGCCCGCCCGAGAACTCGTGCGGGAAGCGCGTCGCATGCGCGGGCTCCAGCCCGACCTGGCGCAGGAGCGCGCCGACCCGCGCGGACCGCTCGGCGGCGGGAACCAGGCCATGGATCACGAGTGCGTCGGCGATCTGGGCGCCGATGCGCCGGCGCGGATCGAGGCTGCCGAACGGGTCCTGGAACACGATCTGCATCCGCCTGCGCAGCCGGCGCCACGCCGCGCGCGAGCCCCGGTCGAGCGGCTCGCCGTCGAAACGGATCCGCCCCTCGCTCGCCGGGATCAGGCCGAGCAGCAGCCGGCCGAGCGTGCTCTTGCCGGAGCCCGACTCGCCCACCACGCCGACCGCCTCGCCGCGCCCGATCGCGAGATCGACGGCGCGCACCGCCTGGACCGGCCGGCCGCGCCGGAACACGCCGCGGCCGGGGAAGATCTTCGAGACGCCCTGCGCCTCGATCAGCGCTGCGGCGGTCATGCCGACGCCGTCTCGCGCAGCCACGCCGCGACCCGCACGCAGCGCACGAGCCGGCCGTCATACGACTCGAGCGACGGCGCCGCCGCCTCGCAGGCGGGGGCGGCGTGCGGGCAGCGCGGCGCGAAGCGGCAGCCGGGCGGCAGCGCGTGCGGCGGAGGTACGACGCCGGGAATGCCCGCGGGCTTCTCGTCGCCCTCGGGCACGGCGGCGAGCAGCGCGCGCGTGTAGGGGTGCAGCGGCCGGGCGAACACCGCTTCCGTCTCGCCCTGCTCGACCACCTGGCCGGCATACATCACCACGACGCGGTCGGCGATCTCGGCCACCACGCCGAGATTGTGGGTGATGAACACCAGCGCCATGCCCGTCTCGCGGCGGAGATCGGCGAGCAGGTCGAGGATCTGCGCCTGCACCGTCACGTCGAGCGCGGTGGTCGGCTCGTCGGCGATCAGCAGGCGCGGGTTGTTGGCGATCGCCATCGCGATCATCACGCGCTGGCGCATCCCGCCCGACATCTCGTGCGGGAAGGCGTTCGCGCGCCGCTCCGGATCGGCGATGCCGACGCGGCGGAACAGGCCGACGGCCTCGCGCCGCGCCGCCGCCCGGGGCATCGGCCGATGCGCGAGGATCGCCTCGGCCACCTGGTCGCCCGTGCGGTGTACCGGGTTGAGGCTGCTCATCGGATCCTGGAACACCATGGCCATCGCGCCGCCGCGCAGCCGGCGCAGCGCCGCCTCGTCGAGGCGCAGCAGGTCGGTGCCGTCGAGAAGCGCCGCCCCCTGGGCGATGCGCGCGGCCGGCGGCAGCAGCCCCATCACCGAGGCCGCGGTCAGCGACTTGCCCGACCCCGACTCGCCGACGATCGCCACCGTCTCGCCGGCGCGCACGGCGAAGGAGACGTCGTCCACCGGGCGGATCACGCCGGCGGGCGTGTCGATCTCGACCGTCAGCCGATCGACCTGCAGCACCGCGTCCGCCCGTGCGGGCGGCAGCAGGCCCGGCAGCACCCGGTCGATCGCGCGCAGCCGGACGGCGGAGGCGGTGCGCGGATCGACCCAGTCGCGCAACGCATCGCAGAGCAGGTTCATCGCCAGGATGGTGAAGGTCAGCACCGCGCAGGGCCAGAGCAGAAGCAGCGGGGCCTGCGCCATGGTCGCGCGCGCGCCGCGGATCATCAGCCCCCAGGAGGGCTCGGGCGGCACCACGCCGAGGCCGAGGAACGAGAGCCCGCTCTCCAGCACCACCGCCGCCGCGACCGCGAGCGAGAGCTGCACCAGGATCGGCCCGGCGACGTTGGGCAGCACCGTGACGATGAGGATCCTCAGCGGCCCGGCGCCGAGCGCGCGCACCGCCTCCACATAGTCGTGGCTGCGCGCCGACAGCACCTCGGCATAGGTGACGCGCACGAAGCCCGGCAGGAACAGGATCGCCAGGACGAGGATCAGCGTGCCACTGCCCGGCCCCAGCAGCGTCACCACCAGCAGCGCGAGCAGGATCGGCGGGAAGCACAGCACGATGTCCATGCTGCGCAGCGCGAGCAGCTCGCCGAGGCCGCGGAACCAGCCGCCGAGCAGCCCGAGCAGCGTGCCGAGCGCGCAGGCGATCGCGGCCGAGGCGAAGGCGACCGTCAGCGAGGCACGCGCGCCCCAGATCAGCCGCGAGAGCACGTCGCGGCCGAACTCGTCGCGGCCGAGCGGGCTGCCGGCCGTGGGGCCCGACAGGCGCTGCGCGATGTCCTGCTGCACCGGGTCGGGCAGGCCGAGGATCGGCGCGGCGAGGGCGACCAGGACGATCGCCGCGACCAGCGCGCCCGGGATCGCGAGCCGCCTCACGCGTGCCGGATCCTCGGGTCGAGCGCGGCGTAGACGAGATCCATCACGAGGTTGAGCGCGACGAACAGCACCGAGATGGTCAGCACGATGCCGACCACCATCGGGTAGTCGCGCGCCTCCACCGCCTTCAGCAGCGGCGTGGACATGCCCGGCCAGTTGAACACGTACTCCACCAGCACGGTGCCGCCGAGCAGCGTGCCCATGTGCAGGGCGAGCACCGTCAGCACCGGGATGATCGCGTTGCGCACCACGTGATGGACCAGGATGCGCGAGGGCGAGAGCCCCTTGGCGCGCGCGGTGCGCACGAAGTCGCGCGAGAGCGAATCGAGCACGGCCGCGCGCGTCATGCGGAACACCACCGCGACCAGACCCTTGGCCACCGCGAGCGCCGGCATGGTCAGCAGGGTCAGGTGCTGCCAGGGGTCCTGCGCCAGCGGCACATAGCCGCCCGCCGGCATCCAGCGCAGCCATTGCGCGAACACCAGCACCAGAAGCGTGCCGACGACGAAGATCGGCACCGCGAGCAGCAGCGCCGCCGTCGCGCTGGTCGCGCGGTCGAACACCGTGCCCCGCCGCAGGGCGGCCTGGGTGCCGACCGGGATGCCGATCAGCACGGCCAGGATCGCGCCGGCGGCGATCAGCTCCAGCGTGCGCGGCAGGCGCAGCAGCACCTCGTCGATCACCGGATACTCGTCGATCATCGAGGCTCCGAGATCGCCGCGCAGCAGTCCCGAGAGGAACGCGCCGTACTGCTCCAGGAACGGCCGGTCGAGCCCGAGCCGCTCGCGCAGCTCGGCCACCGCCGCCGGGTCGGGCGCCATCCCGCCGGAGCTGAGCAGCAGCTCGGCGGGATCGCCCGGAACGAGATGGATGACCGTGAAGATGACGGTCGCGACGATCCAGATCAGCACGAGGCTGACCAGGATGCGCCGGACCGTCCAGACCAGCATCGCCGCGTCAGCCGATCGTGGTCTCCTCGAGCGTGATGCCGGAGAAGAAGTTCAGCGCGCCCGCCAGCGCCTTGAACCCCCGCACCTCGGGCACCATGGCGTAGCCCTGGCTGCGCCAGGCGAGACCGACGATCGGCGCCTCCGCGAGCGCGATCCGCTGCATCTCGGTGTAGATCGCGCGGCGCTTGGCCTCGTCGAACTCGGCCCGCCCGGCCGCCAGCAGCTCCTCGATCCGCGGCACGCGCAGGCCGATGCTGCGGATGTAGGAGGCGGGCAGCGAACCGTCGATCAGGTTGGTCAGGCCGTCCGGGTCGTTGTTCTCGGTCGTCGTGCCCATCACCGAGATGTCGAACTGGCCGCGATTGCCGAGGGTGACGCGCGTCGCCCAGTCGGGCAGGCGCAGCTCGGCCTGGATGCCGACCGCGGCGAGGTGCTGCTGCACCACCTCCGCGGTGTCCTTGTGCATGCCGTACTGCGCGGTCGAGAGGATGTTGGTCGAGAAGCCGTTGGGCACGCCGGCCTCGGCCAGCAGGGCGCGGGCGCGATCGGGGTCGTAGCGCCAGCCGGTCGCGAGTTCGGCATCGAAGAGCGGGCTGCCCGGCGGGATCGGCAGACCCTCGAGCGGCGAGCCGCGGCCGAAGAACGCCGCCTTGACGATGTCCTCGCGCCGGATCGCGTGCGCGATCGCGCGGCGCACGCGCGCATCGCCCAGATGCGGTCGCGTCGTGTTGAACGTGAGATACATGAACGGACCGTCGGCCGCGTCCAGACGCAGCTTCGGATCGGCCTCGATCGAGGCCATCGCCTGCCAGGGCACGTACTCGATCAGGTCGACATCGCCTGCCTGCAACGCGGCGACGCGCAGGTTCTCGTCGGCATAGGCGATCATGCGGACGCCGCGTAGCTTCGGCAGACCCGGCTTGTAGTAGCGGTCGAACGGTTCGAGATCGAGCGAGACGCCGCGCTCCTGGCCCTTCAGCACGAACGGCCCGGCGCCGATGGGCAGGCTCCCCGCGCCCGTGGGCGAACGCGGCGAGACCATCATCATGTGGTAGTTCGCGAACCAGAGCGGCAGCGTCACCATCGGCTCCATGGTGACGAGGCGCACGGTGCGCGCATCGGGCGTCTCGATCCGCGCGATCCGCTGCGCCTGGCCGCGGTAGAACGCGGTCGAGCGCTCGGCCGCCATCTGCTCCAGGTTCCAGCGGATGTCCTCCGAGGTCACGCGGTCGCCGTTCTGGAACACCGCGTTCTCGCGCAGGCGGAACACCCAGGTCGTCGGGTTCTCGTTCTGCCAGCTCTCGGCGAGCTCGCCGCGCAGCGTGCCGTCGGGCGCAAAGGAGACGAGCCCGCGATAGATCAGCAGCTTCACGGTCGCCGCCGCGGTGCCGGTGTTCACCCAGGGCTGGATGCTCGGCGGGAACGAGGAGAGGCCGAACCGCAGCACGCCGGGCTGGCGCTGCGCGCGCGCCGGCACCGCGCCGAGGAACGGCAGGGCTGCGCCGGCGGCAAGGAGTGAACGTCGTGTCGGTGTCATCGTCGTCTCCCTGTGTGTTGTCTGGACCTTGATCGGCCGCGCGGCGGCCGTCAGCGTCGGTAGATCGTCTCGGCCTCCGCCGCGCTGATCCGCCCCTCGCGGACATCGCGGGCGACCGCCTCGGCGCTCCGGCCGGCGGGCGGTCCGTAGCCGCCCGCCCCGGGCGTGATGATCTCCACCCACTGGCCGGCGCGCAACGTCCCGTTGCCGAGGTGGAAGGGCTCGACGCCGGGGCCGAACACGAAACGGCCCTTGCCGCCCGGCAGCCCGCCCTGGAGCCCCCAGGGGGCCGAGCGGAACCGTGCGCCGTCGAGCCTCAGCCGGCAGTCGGCCTCGGCGCGATAGACGCGGCGCAGCCCCATGCCGCCGCGATGCGTCCCCGGCCCGCCCGAGCCGTCGACCAGCTCGTAGCGCACCAGCGTCAGCGGATACTCGGTCTCCAGCGCCTCGACCGGCAGGTTCGAGGTATTGGTGGTGTGCACATGCACGCCGTCGAGCCCGTCCTTGCCGGCGCGCGCGCCGAAGCCGCCGCCGATCGTCTCGAGATAGACCCAGGGCTCGCCGGTGCCGGGCTGCCGGCCGACGAAGCTCGCGACGAAGCAGGCGCCGTTGTGGGCCGCCGTGACGCGCTCGGGCACGGCCTGGGCGAGGGCGCCGTGGATCAGGTCGACCACGCGCTGGCACGTCGAGAGCCGCGCGTTCACGGCCGCCGGATGCACGCAGTTCACCACGCTGCCCTCGCGCCCCGTCACGACCAGCGGACGGGCGAGCCCGGCATTGGGCAGGATGGTGGGATCGACCACCGTCTTGACCGCGTAATAGACGGTCGCGAGCAGGGCGGTGTAGGTCATGTTGATGCCGGCGCGCACCTGGTCGGGCCCGTCGAAGTGCAGGCGCATCGTGTCGCCCTTCACCTCGAGCTCGATCGACAGCGGCAGTTCGCCCTCGATCTCGGGGCTGTCATGCACGTCCTCGAAGCGCCACACGCCGTCGGGGATCGCGGCGATGCCGGCGCGCATCTTGCGCTCGGCGTAGTCGAGCAGGGCGGCGCCTGCGGCCAGCACGGTCTCGGTGCCGTACTTGGCGCACAGCGCCTGCATGCGCGCGACGCCGAGCCGGTTCGCCGCCATCTGCGCGCGCAGGTCGGAGAGGCGCTCGCGCGGCACCTGGCAGTTCAGCAAGATCAGCTCCTGGATGTCCTCCTGCAGCCGGCCTTCGCGGTAGAGCCGGATCGGCGGGATGCGCAGCCCCTCCTGGTAGATGTGCGCATGGCCGCGATCGGCGAAGTCGGCGTGGTGCGCCAGATTGACCGCCCAGGCGACGATGCGGCCCTCGACGAAGATCGGCTCGGCGAGCACGATGTCGGGCAGGTGCGTGCCGCCCCCCTCGTAGGCGTCGTTGCCGACGAACACGTCGCCGGGGCGCATCTCCTCGACCGGATGGCGCTTCAGGATGCGCTCGATCACGCCGATGAAGCTGCCGAGATGGATCGGGATGTGCTCGGCCTGGCAGAGCGTGCGGCCCTCGATGTCGAACAGCGCGGTGGAGCAGTCGCGCCGCTCCTTGATGTTGGTCGAGTAGGAGGCGCGCACCAGCGCCTCGCCCATCTCCTCGACGATCGAGGAGAGCGCCGAGCCGATCACCTCGACCGTGATCGGATCGACCTGCGGCCGGGCGATGTCGAGGGTGACGTTCATGCCGCGGCCTCCAGGACCAGGTTGTCGTAGCCGTCCACGCGCGCGCGCATGCCGGGCAGCACCAGCGTGGTCGAGTCCATCTGCTCGACGATGGCGGGGCCGGCGATGCGGTTGCCGGGGGTCAGCCGGTCGCGCGCATAGACCGGCACGGCGACGAAGCCGCCCGCCTCGGGCAGCCAGACATCGCGGCTGCCCTCGCGCGCCGGCTCGGGGTCCGCGCCGCCGAGCGGCTTCGCGGTGAACGCGGCCTTGCGCACCTGTCCCGTCGCCTCGATGCGGAAGGTGACGAGCTGCACCGGCTCGCCCTCGGCGACGAAGCCGTACATGCGGCGATGCTCGGCCGCGAAGCCCTCGGCGAGCAGCGCGAGCGTGCCCGCATCGAACGGCCCGTCCGGCAGCGCGACCGGCAGCTCGTAGTTCTGTCCGGCGTAGCGCATGTCGACGGTGCGCGTGATGTGGCGCGCAGCCTCGGGGATTCCTTCCAGCGCGAACCAGTCCTCGGCCTGCTGCGCCAGGGTCGCGAACGCGGCCGTCATCGGCACGAGCGCCTCCTTGCCGAGCGGGGTCAGTCGCGTCGCCGCGAAATCCGCGCGCAGATCGGTCAGCAGCAGCCCCATCGCGCACAGGATCCCCGGGTTGCGCGGCACCAGCACGCGCCGGATCTCAAGCTCGCGCGCGAGCCGCGCGGCGTGCAGGGGCCCGGCACCGCCGAAGGCCATCAGCGTGTAGTCGCGCGGGTCGTGGCCGCGCTGCACGCTGATCACGCGGATCGCCTTCGCCATGTTGGCGGTGACGACCGAGAGGATGCCCTGCGCCGTCTCCATCGTCTCCAGGCCGAGCCGCTTCGCCAGCCGCTCGATCGCGGCGATCGCCCGCTCGCGCCGGATCGGCATGCGCCCGCCCAGCAGATGGGTCGGATGCAGCGTGCCGAGCACCACGTTCGCATCCGTCACCGCGGGCTCGTCGTTGCCGCGATCGTAGCACACCGGGCCCGGATCGGCGCCCGCGCTGCGCGGCCCGACCTTGAGCAGGCCGCCGCTGTCCACGTACGCGATCGAGCCGCCGCCGGCGCCCACCGTGTGGATGTCGAGCATCGGCGCCTTGATCGGGTAGCCGTGGACGATGTTCTCGCTCGCGAGCCTGGGCTCGCCGCTCTGCAACAGGGCGACATCGGTGCTGGTGCCGCCCATGTCGAAGGTGATGAGGTCGGGGAACCCGGCGAGCCGCCCGACCGCCTGGGCGCCGACCACGCCGGTCGAGGGGCCCGACAGCACCATGCGCACGGGCAGGTTCGCCGCCGCCTCCAGCCCCATCACGCCGCCGTTCGACTGCGTCAGATGCGGCGTCGCCGTCATGCCGAGCGCGGCGAGCCGGTCGGCCAGCCGGCGGATGTAGCGCTGCATCACCGGGCCGAGATAAGCGTTCACCACCGCGGTCGAGAGGCGTTCGAACTCGCGGAACTCGGGCGCGATCTCGTGGCTGATCGAGAGGAACGCCTCGGGCAGTTCCTCGGCGAGGATGCGCCGCGCGGTCGCCTCGTGCTCGGGGCGGACGAAGGAGTAGAGGAAGCACACCGCGACCGCGGCGACGCCGGCGCGCTTCAGCGCGCGTGCGGCCTCGCGCAGCGCGGTCTCGTCCAGCCGCGTCTCGACCGTGCCGTCATGGCGCACGCGCTCCGGCACTTCGAGCCGGAGGTCGCGCGCGACCAGCACCGGCGGCTTGTCCACCTGGAGGTCGTAGAGGTCGGGCCGCTTCTGCCGGCCGATCTCCAGGAGGTCGCGGAACCCTTCGGTGGTGATCAGTCCGGTCGGCACGCCGCGATGCTGGATCAGCGCGTTGGTCGCGACCGTCGTGCCATGGCCGAAATAGGCGACGTCGGCCGGGCCGCGGCCGATGCGCGCCATGCCCTCGTCCACACCCTGGGCGATCGCGCGCGACGGGTCATCGGGGGTCGAGGCGACCTTCCAGACATCGATCCGGCCGCTCTCCTCGTCGAACAGGCAGACATCCGTGAACGTGCCTCCGGAATCGACGCCGACACGCCACGCCATGCCTCAGTCCCTCTGGTCCGTTCGCGCTTTCGCGTCGCATCCTAGCGGCGTGCCGCAGCGCGGCAAGACATCGGGGAGCGAAACAGCGTGGCCGACAGCAGGACTTTGCATGCGCCGTGGGCACTGCTGCCCGAGGGGTGGGCGCGCGATGTCGCCATCACGCTCGCGGCGGATGGAACGGTCGCCGCGGTCGCGGCGGAGACACCACGCGGCGGCGCGGTGTCCCTCGCCGGTCCGGTGCTGCCCGGCATGACGAACCTGCACAGCCACGCGTTCCAGTTCGCGATGGCGGGGCTCGCGGAGACGCGCAGCCCCTCGGGCGAGGATCATTTCTGGTCCTGGCGCGAGATCATGTACCGCTTCCTCGCCCGCCTGACGCCCGAGGATGTCGAGGCGATCGCCGCGCTGCTCTATGTCGCGCTGCTCAAGGGCGGCTTCACGGCCGTGGTCGAGTTCCACTACCTCCAGGCCGACATCTCGGGCGCACCCTACGCCGATCCGGCCGAGATGGCCTGGCGCATCCTCGCTGCCGCGCGGCAGGCGGGGATCGCGCCCACCATCCTGCCGAGCCTCTACCGCCATGGCGGCTTCGGCCGGCCGCCGACCGAGGGCCAGCGCCGGTTCCTGCTGCCGCCGGAGACGGTGCTCGACATCATCGCCGCGTTGCGCCGCGCGGCCGCATCCGATCCGCTGCTTCGCGTCGGCGCCGCACCGCACAGCCTGCGCGCGGTCACGGTGGAGGAGCTCGCCGCCTTCGCTGCGGCGGTCCGGCGCGGCGACGAGGCGGCACCGCTGCACATCCACGCCGCCGAGCAGCCGCGCGAGGTCGAGGAGTGCCTCGCCGCAACCGGCCAGCGGCCGGTCGCGCGCCTGCTCGCGCATCTGCCGGTCGATCGGCGCTGGTGCGTGATCCACGCGACGCACATGGACGCGGCCGAGACGGCGGCCCTCGCCGCGACGGGGGCGGTTGCCGGGCTCTGCCCGACCACCGAGGGCAATCTCGGCGACGGCATCTTCCCGTTTCCCGGCTGGCGCGCCGCGGGCGGTGCGTTCGGGATCGGCACGGACAGCCATGTCGGCACGGAGGCCGCGGGCGAACTCAGGATGCTGGACTACGCCCAACGCCTGCGTCATCTGCGCCGCGCGGTCGGCGCGAGCGCGGCGGAACCCTCCACCGGCACGGCGCTGTGGCGCGCGGCGGCCGCCTCGGGCGCGCGGGCGGCGGCGCAGCCTTGCGGCGAGATCGCGCCCGGACAGCGCGCCGACCTGGTCGTACTCGACGGCACGCACCCGATGCTCGCCGGGCGCGCGGGCGCGACGATCGCGGACACGCTCGTGTTCGCGCCCGCGCCGGGGCTCTTGCGCGATGTCTATGTCGCGGGCCGTCCGGTGATCGTCGCCGGACGGCACGCGGCGGAGGAGGCGATCGCCGCGCGCTTCGCCGCGACGATGCGCCGCCTGCTCGCCTGATCTCAGCGGAGCGCTGTCTCCGCGGTGATCGGCGGGGCGAGATTGAGCGATCCCTCGAGCGTGTAGCCGAGCGCGACCCGGCTGTTGCGTACCCAGACCTGGCGCAAGTCATAGAGCGGCAGCGCGCACGCCGCCTCCATGATCTTGCGCTGCGCGGTGGCCCAGAGCGCCGCCTGCTTCGCGGCATCAGGCTCGCTGCGCGCGGCGTCGATCTCGGCATCGGCCGCGCTGCAATGGGCGAAGTTCAGCGACATGGTCGGCTGCCCGGGGGCCGAGCGCGAGTGGTAGAACTGCGTCAGGTAGGAGTCCGCCACGGGGAAGCGTGCCGCACCATAGAACGTCACCTGCGAGAGGTCCTGGCGGATGCGCGCGTGGTAGGTCGCATGCTCCACCACGTCCATCTCCAGCGTGATGCCCGCGCGGCGGAGCTGCGCCTGGATCACCTCCATGATCGGCAGCTGCGCGGTGATCGACGAGACCACGGCCTTCAGCGTGACACCCTGCGGATGCCCCGCTTCGGCGAGCAGCGCGCGCGTGCGTGCGGGATCGTGCGGATAGGTCGGCACATCCGTGATCGCGCCGAGATAGCCGGGCGGCACCGGCGAGGGCCAGATCTGCGCCACATCCGGCCCGACGAAGCGCACGATCGCCGGCACGTCGATCGCGTGGATCAGCGCGCGGCGCACGCGCACGTCATCCAGCGGCGGGCTCTTCGTGTTGATCAGCAGGGTGCGGAACTCGCCCGGGCCGAACACCTCCACCACCGTGTTCGGCGCCTGCTTCATCCGCTCCACCCAGCGCTGCTCGCGCCGTCCGATGAAGAGGTCGAGCTCGCCCGCGGTATAGGCGAGCTCGCGCGTCTGATCCGAGGGGATGAAGCGCACATGCACGCCCGCGAGCCTGGGCGTGCCGCGGAAATGCCGCGCGTGGGCCGCGAGCCGGAGCCCGCCCGGCTCGATCGCCTCGAACTGGAACGGACCGGTGCCGACCGGGCGCTGCGCGAAGTCGCCGGCCTCGGCGGCGCGCTTCGAGACGATCATGCCGCCATGGTAGTTCGCGAGCAGCCCGAGCGCGCTGGGCACGGGCTGGCGGAACACCACGCGCACCGTGCGCGGATCGACCACCTCGACCGCGGCGAGATCGCGGTAGTCGCTCGCGAAGGCCGAGCTCTCGGCGCTCGCCGCCCGGCGGAGCGAGAACGCCACGTCCTCGGCCGTCAGCGTGCCCATGCCGTGGTGGAACTGCACGCCCTCGCGCAGCGTGAAGGTCCAGGTCAGCCCATCGGCGCTGCGCTCCCAGCGCTCGGCGAGATCGGGCTCGAGCTTGCCGGGTTCGGCCGAGCCGGGCGGGAAGCGCACCAGCCCGTCGAACATCCAGCTCGCCGGGCCCTTGTCGGGCGTGGCAGTGGCGCGATGCGGATCGAGCGTGCCGGATTGCTGGCCGATCTGCCCGACCCGCAGCGTCTGCGCCGCGACCGGCGTGGCGAGCAGGGCGAAGGCGAGGACGATCCGCAGCATGCACATCTCCCGTCTCCAGGCGACGTCTTGCAGGCTAGGGCGGCGCGCCGGATACTGCAAATGATGGCGGAGCGGTTCGATGTCGCGGTGGTCGGCGGGGGCATGGTGGGCTCGGCCATCGCCGTGGGGTGTGCACGGCGCGGCGCGCGCACCGTGCTGCTCGACGAGGGCGACGTGGCGCTGCGCGCGGCGCGCGGCAATTTCGGCCTCGTCTGGAGCCAGGGCAAGGGCGACGGCATGCCCGCCTACGCGGCCTGGACGCGCGAAAGCCTGCGGCACTGGGACAGCTTCGCCGAGGCGATGAGCGGTGCGGCCGGCACCGATATCGGCTTCCGCCGCAAGGGCGGGCTGATCTTCACGCTGGGCGAGCAGGAATGGGAACAGCGCGTCGAGGACGTGCGCCGCCTGCACAACCAGATCGGCGGCGCCTCCACGCCGGTGCGCATGCTCGATCGGCGCGAGCTCGAGGAGCTGATTCCCGGCACGCCGCTCGGCCCGCGCGTGCTCGGCGCCTCGCTCGCGCCCGAGGACGGCCACGTCAATCCGCTGCTGCTGCTGCGCGGCATGCATGCGGCCTTCCGCGCCGCCGGCGGCACGCATCGCCCGGGCGCGCCGGTGGACGCGGTGCGCCCCGGCTTCACCCTCCATCGCGGCGCGGAGAGCATCGCGGCCGAGCGCGTGGTCATCGCCGCGGGCCTCGGCACGCCCAAGCTCGCCGCCATGCTCGGAATGCCGGTGCCGGTGCATCCGGTGCGCGGACAGAACATGGTCACCGAACGCCTGCCGCCGATGCTGCCCCTGCCGGCGAGCGCGATCCGCCAGACCGCCGAGGGCGTGGTGCAGATCGGCGTCAGCTACGAGGAGAACCTGTGGGAGACGGCGACGACCGTGAAGGAGCTCGCGCGCATGGCCGCGCGCGCGGTGCAGGTGCTGCCGCCGCTCCGGCACGCGCGCATCGTGCGCGCCTGGGGCGCGCTCCGGCCGATGACGCCGGATCGCTATCCGATCTATGCGCAGTCGCAGGCGCATCCCGGCGCCTATGTCGCGGTGTGCCACTCGGGCGTGACGCTCTCGGCCGCGCATGCCGGGCCGCTCGCCGAGGGGATCCTCGCCGGGCGGCTGCCCGACCTCGTCGCCGAACTCGGCCCGGACCGGTTCCATGCTGACGCGGCCTGACCCCGGATCGGTGACGATCCTGTTCGAGGGCGCGCCGATCCGCGCGCGCGCGGGCGAGAGCGTGGCCTCGGCGCTGCTCGCCGCCGGCATCCTTGCGGTGCGCACCACGCCCGTCTCCGGCGCGCCGCGCGGGCCGTTCTGCATGATGGGCGCGTGCTTCGACTGCCTCGCCGTGGTGGACGGCGTGGGCGGCGTGCAGACCTGCCTCGTGCCGGTGCGCGAGGGCATGCGCATCGAACGCCAGCACGGCGCGCGCGATGTCGCCGCCGAGGACGCGGCATGAGGGTCGATCTCGCCATCATCGGTGCCGGCCCCGCCGGCATCGCGGCCGCGACCGAGGCGCGCGCGCACGGGCTCTCGGTGCTGGTGCTCGACGAGAATCCGGCCCCCGGCGGCCGCATCTGGCAGGCGATCGAGGCGCGCGCGGCCAAGGACGACGAGGACCGCGCCGCGCAAGAGGCCGTGCGGGCGTTCCGCGCGAGCGGCGCCGAGGCGCGCTTCGGCGCCACCGTCTGGTGCGTCGAGCCCGAGGGCCGCGTCTACTGGAGCGAGCAGGGCCGCGCGCGCGATGCCGAGGCGACCCAGGTGCTGATCGCGACCGGCACGACCGAGCGGCCGCTGCCGATCCCGGGCTGGACGCTCCCCGGCGTGATGACGGTCGGCGCGGCGCAGATCGCGCTCAAGACCGGCGGGCTGGTGCCGGACCGCGATGTCTGGATCGCCGGCCAGGGGCCGTTGCTGCTGCTCTACGCGACGCAGGCGCTCGCCGCCGGCGGGCGGATCGCCGGCGTGCTCGATCTCGCGGAACCGTCCGGGCGGCGGCGCGCGCTCGCGCATCTGCCCGCGGCCCTGCGCGCGCCCTCCTACCTGGCGCGCGGCGTGGCGTGGCGGCTTGCCCTGCGCCGGGCCGGGGTGCCGTGGATCCGCGCGGCCGAGATCCGCGCCGAGGGTGCCGCACGGCTCGAACGCATCCGCTTCGTCGCCGACGGCGCGGTGCACACCAGGCCCGCCTCGCTGCTGCTGCTGCATGACGGCGTGATCCCCTCGGTGCAGATCACCCGCGCGCTCGGCTGCGCGCATGTCTGGGACGAGGCGCAGCGCTGCTGGAAGCCGACCACCGACATGTGGGGCCGCTCCAGCCATGCGCGGATCGCGATCGCGGGCGACGGCGCCGGTGTCGGCGGGGCCGCGGTGGCCGCGCTCTCGGGCCGGATCGCGGCACTCGGCATCGCCGCCGCCCTCGGCCGGCTGGGCGAGGCCGCGCGCGACAGCGCCGCCGCCCCGCTGCTCGCGGCGCGGGCCAAGCATCTCGCCGTGCGCCCGTTCCTCGACACGCTGTTCGCGCCGCTGCCGATCCGACCCGAGGACGACACGATCCTCTGCCGCTGCGAGGAGGTGACGGCGGGGCGGGTGCGCGAGGCGGTGGCGCTCGGCTGCCTCGGCGCGAACCAGCTCAAGTCGTTCACCCGCGCCGGCATGGGGCCGTGCCAGGGGCGGATGTGCGGCCCCTCGGTCGCGGCGGTGATCGCCGCCGAGCGCGGCGTGCCGGTGCAGGAGGTCGAGCCCTACCGGCTGCGCTTCCCGACCAAGCCGCTCACCCTCGGCGAGCTCGCCGCGCTGCACGAGCAGGAGGAGGCGCTGGAGCCGCACACGTCATGACCGCGCGCGCGGTGGTCATCGGCGGCGGGCTGCACGGGCTCTCGACCGCGCTCCATCTCGCCCGCGCCGGCTGGTCCGTCACGGTGCTGGAACGCCGCCATGTCGGGCGGCACTCCTCGGGCATCAATGCCGGCGGCGTGCGGCGCCTCGGCCGCGACCTGCGCGAGATCGCGCTGTCGCAGGTGGCGTTCGAGATGTGGACGAAGCTGCGCGCGCTGGTCGGCGACGATGGCGGCTTCCGCCCCTCGGGCCAGGTGAAGGTTGCGGAGAGCGAGGCCGATCTCGCCAGGCTCGAACGCCGCGCCGCCGAGGTGCGGGCACTCGGCTGGACGCACGAGGAGCTGGTCGATCGCGCCGAGACGCGACGGCTGCTGCCCGCGGTCGCGCCGCACGTGGTCGGCGCGCTGGTGGTGCGCGACGACGGCGCGGCCGATCCGATGCGCACGGTGATGGCGTTCCGGCGCGCCGCCCTCGCCGCCGGCGCGGTGATCGAGGAGGGGGAGGGCGTCGTCGGGCTCGAACGGACGGGATCGGGGACCCTGCGCGTCGTCACCGCGCGCGGGGCGTGGGAGGCCGAGCGGGTCGCCAACTGCGCCGGCGCCTGGGCCACGGCGATCGCGCGCATGGCGGGCGAGACGATACGCTGCGGCGTGAAGTCCTCGATGATGATCGTCACCGAGCGCCTGCCGCGCTTCGTCGAGCCGACCGTGGGCGCGGCCTCGCGCGCGCTCTCGTTCAAGCAGACCGAGGCCGGAACCGTGCTGATCGGCGGCGGCCATCAGGGCCGCGCCGACGTGGCGGCCGAGACGGCGGTGGTCGATTTCCGCAATCTCGCCAAGGCCGCGCGCATCGCCGCGGAGCTGTTCCCGCTGATGCACGGCGTGCGCATCGTGCGCAGCTGGTCCGGCATCGAGGCGCGCACGCCCGACGAGATCCCGGTGATCGGCGAGAGCACGACCTGCCCGGGCCTGATCCACTCCTTCGGCTACTCGGGCCACGGCTTCCAGCTGGCGCCCGCCGCCGGCGCCGCGGTCGCCGAGATCATGATGCGCGGGACCACCAACCTGCCGGTGGCGCCCTTCGCGCCCGCAAGGCTGATCGAGAAGGCGGCGGCATGACGGCGCTCGCGGTGGAGGGGCTGCGCACCGAGTTCCGCATCGGCGGCGCGTGGCATCCGGCGGTGAAGGACGTCTCGTTCACGCTCGCGCGCAACGAGACGCTCGCGCTCGTGGGCGAGAGCGGCTGCGGCAAGTCGATGACCGCGCTGTCGATCATGGGGCTGGTGCCGGCGCCGGCCGGGCGCATCGCCGCCGGGCGGATCGTGCTGGAGGGGCGCGAGATCACCGGCCTGCCGGAGGCCGAGCTGGAGAAGATCCGCGGCGATCGCGTCGCCATGATCTTCCAGGAGCCGATGACCAGCCTCAATCCGGTGATGACGGTCGGCGACCAGGTCGCCGAGCCGCTGATCCGCCATCGCGGCATGGCGCGCAAGGAGGCGCTGAAGCACGCGCTCGGCCTGCTGGAGGAGGTGAAGATTCCCTCCGCCGCCGCGCGGCTGTCGGAGTATCCGCACCAGTTCTCGGGCGGGATGCGCCAGCGCGTGATGATCGCGATGGCGCTCGCCTGCGAGCCCGCGGTGCTGCTCGCCGACGAGCCGACCACCGCGCTCGACGTGACGATCCAGGCGCAGGTGCTGGGGCTGCTCGCGGATTTGCGCGCGCGCCACGGCACCTCCGTCCTGTTCATCACCCACAATCTCGGCGTGGTGGCGCAGATCGCCGACCGCGTGGCGGTGATGTACGCGGGCGAGATCGTGGAGGAAGGGCCGGTGCACGCGATCTTCGCCGAGCCGGGCCATCCCTATACGCGCGCGCTGTTCGCGACCATTCCGCGCATGGACCGCGCCGGCCAGGACCTCGCCGCGATCCCCGGCCGCGTGCCGGCGCTCGACGCGATGCCGCAAGGCTGCCGCTTCGCGCCGCGCTGCCCGCTCCGGCGCGAGGGGTGCGAGCGGGACCAGGCGCTCGTTCCGGTCGGCGCCGGCCATCGTGTCCGCTGTCACGTGACGACAGGAGCCCTTGCGGAT
Source organism: Elioraea tepidiphila DSM 17972 (assembly GCF_000378465.1). Taxonomy (GTDB): domain Bacteria; phylum Pseudomonadota; class Alphaproteobacteria; order Acetobacterales; family Acetobacteraceae; genus Elioraea; species Elioraea tepidiphila. Next base: position 31,140 of record NZ_KB899936.1, on the reverse strand, counting down.
GCTTGACCCGGACGGCCGCGTGGCGATGGTCTCGGGGGCGGCGCGCGGCATCGGCCGCGCGGTCGTGCTCCGGCTGCTCGACCGCGGCTTCGCCGTCTCCGCCGGCGTGCGCGACCTTCATGACCTGCCGGACTCGAACCAGTTGTTCGTGCATCGCTACGATGCCGAGAGCCCGGCCTCCGCCGAGGCCTGGGCCGTGGCGACGGCCGAGCGCTTCGGGCGGATCGACGCCGTGGTCGCGGCCGCCGGCATCAACCCCGTCGCGCGGCTGCTGGATGCCGACGACACCGCGCTCGACGCGCTCTGGACCGTCAACGTGAAGGGGCCGAAGCATCTCGTGCGCGCGGCCTGGCCGCACCTGGTCGCCTCCGGCAACGGGCGTGTGGCGATCCTCTCCTCGCTCTCCGGCAAGCGCGTGGCGAACGAGAACATGGGCTATGCCGCGAGCAAGTTCGCCGCAGTCGCGCTGACCCACGCGATCCGCCGCGAGGGCTGGGACCACGGCATCCGCGCCACCGCGATCTGCCCCGGCTTCGTCGACACCGACATGACCGCGCACGTGACCAGGCATCCGCGCGCGCAGATGAGCCGGCCCGAGGATGTCGCCGCGCTGATCGAAACCGTGCTCTCGCTGCCCGCGCATGCGGTGGTCGCGGAGCTGCTCATCAACTGCCGGCTGGAGCCGACCCTGTGAGGCTGGTGCGCCGCGCCGATGCGGAGCGCGCGCGAATCCCCTTCACGCTCGACGGTGCGGCGGCCGAGGCGCTCGCCGGCGACACGCTGCTGACCGCCATCCTCGCCACCGCCGACCACCTGCGGACCAGCGAGTTCGGCGACGGCCGGCGCGCGGGGTTCTGCTGGATGGGCGCGTGCCAGGACTGCCTGGTCTGGGTCGAGGGTCTCGGGCGCGTGCGGGCCTGCACGACGCAGCTCGAACCCGGCATGGCGGTGCGGCGCGCATGAAGGTCGCGGTGATCGGCGCGGGGCCGGCCGGCACGCGCGCGGTCGAGGTGCTGGTGCGCGCCGGCCATCGCCCGGTCTGGATCGACGAGGCGGCGGCGAATGGCGGGCGCATCCACCAGCGCCCGGTGGCCGGCACGACGCGCAGCCATCGCGACCTCTACGGCACCGAGGCGGCGAAGGCGGAGGCGATCCACGCGCTCGGCGAGCGGCTGCGCGCGGCGAGCGACTGGCGGCCCGGCACGCTGGTGTGGAACATCCGCCCCGGCGTGCTCGACACGCTCTGCGCCGGACGGCACGGGACGATCGGCTTCGACCGCGCGATCCTCTGCACCGGCGCGATGGACCGGATCGTGCCGGTGCCGGGCTGGACCCTGCCGGGCGTGTTCACGCTCGGCGGCGCGCAGATCGCGCTGAAGGCGCAAGGTGTCGCGATCGGCGCGCGCGTCGCCTTCATCGGCACCGGGCCGCTGCTCTGGCTGGTCGCGACGCAATACGTGAAGGCGGGCGCCGAGGTCGCGCTGGTGCTGGACACGACGCCCTTCACGACCAAGGCGCGCGCGGCCGCCGGGTTGCTGCGCGACCCCGCCACCTTCGCCAGGGGCCTCGCGCTGGTCGCGCGGCTGCGCATGGCGGGCGTGCGCGTGATCGAAGGCGGCGTGCCGGTCGCGATCGAGGGCGCGGACGCGGTCGGCTCCGTGCGCGTGCGCGACCGCGCCGGGCGCGAGCACCACATCGCCTGCGATGCCGTCGGGCTCGGCTTCGGGCTGAAGCCGGAGAGCCAGCTCGCCGACCTTGCCGGCGTGCCCTTCGTCTTCGACGCCACGCAGCGCAACTGGGTGCCGCAGCACGACCGCGCCGGCCGCACCGCGGTGCCCGGGATCTGTCTCGCCGGCGACGGCGCGGGCATCGCCGGGGCGGACGCGGCCGAGCTCGCCGGCGCGCGCGCGGCCTGGGCCGCGATCGAGGACGGCGGCGGTGCGGTGGACCGCGGCGAGGTGGCGCGGCTCGACCGCGCGCTCGCCCGCATCCCGCCCTTCCGCGCGGCCCTCGAGCGTGCCTTCCCGTATCCGGCAACGCTCGCCGCGCGCACGCCCGACGCGACGATCGTCTGCCGCTGCGAGGCGATCACGGCCGAGGAGCTGCGCGCCGCCGCGCGCGCGACGCATGTCACCGGCGGCGCGCCGGAGGTGAACCGCGCCAAGGCCTTCACCCGTGTCGGCATGGGCCGCTGCCAGGGGCGCGTGTGCGGCCCGCCTGCCGCCGAGATCCTCGCCGATGCGCTCGGCTGCGACATCGCCGCGGTCGGCCGTTTGCGCGGTCAGCCGCCGGTGAAGCCGATCCCCATCCTCGCCCAGGCGGTGGAATGAGCGCGACGCATGACGTGCTGATCCTGGGCGGCGGCGGTGCCGGGTGTTCGGCCGCGTTGCATCTCGCGCTGCGCGGCGCGCGGGTCGCGCTGTTCGAGCGCGGGCTGGTGGGCAGCCAGGCCTCGGGCGTGAACTATGGCGGGGTGCGGCAGAACGGGCGCCATCCGGCGGAGCTGCCGATCGCGCGGCGGTCGCGCGAGATCTGGGCGCGCCTGCCGGAGCTGATCGGCACCGATGCCGAGTTCGAGGTGACGGGCCACCTGAAACTCGCGCGCAGTGCGGCGGAGGAGGCCGAGCTCGCCGACTACATGGCGGTCGCGCGCGAGTACGACCTGCCGCTCGAACTCATCGGCTCGAACAGCATCCATGCGCGCTGGCCCTGGCTCGGGCCACGCGTCGTCGCCGGCGCCTTCGCGCCCGAGGACGGCGCGGCGAACCCGCGGCTGCTCGCGCCGGCCTTCGCGCGCGCTGCGCGCGCGGCCGGGGCGGAGATCAACGAGCACGCCCCGGTCAGCGAGATCGCGCATGACGGCGCGCTGTTCACGCTGACGATCGGCGATCGCACCTGGCGCGCGCCGGTGGCGCTGAACTGCATGGGCTATTGGGGTGGGGAGATCGCCGCGCGCTTCGGCGAGGCCGTGCCGGTGGCCCCGCTCGCGCCGAACATGCTGGTGAGCGAGCCGATCCCCTATTTCATCGAGCCGAACATGGGCGTGGTGGGCGGCGACGTCTATCTGCGCCAGATCCGCCGCGGCAACGTGATCTTCGGCAGCGGGCGCGGCACCAGCGACCCCGCGGTCCCGTGGAGCCGGCCGCTGCCCGAGCCGACCCTCACGGCCATGGCCCGCGCGATCGAGCTCGTCCCCAGGCTCGCCGGCGTGCAGGTGATCCGGAGCTGGACCGGGATCGACGGCGACATGCCGGACGGGCTGCCGGTGATCGGACCGAGCCGCACCACGCCGGGGCTGATCCACGCCTTCGGCTTCTCCGGCCACGGCTTCATGCTGGGGCCCGGGATCGGCGCGATCCTCGCGGAGCTCGTGCTGGACGGGCGCACCGACGTGCCGCTCCACCCCTTCCGCATCGACCGGTTCGCGCTTGGCAGCGCAGCGTGATGCGGACATGATGGCCGGGCAACAATGAGGACGGGAGGCGCGACGATGAGACTTCGTGCGGCACTGCTCGCGGGCGCGGCGGCGCTCGGCGTTGCGGTCCTGGGTGGCGCGGCGATCGCGCAGCAGCGGACGACGCTGAATGTCGGCATGGCGGCACAGGATGTCGGCCGGCTCGACCCGCATTTCGCGGTGACGACGATCGACCGTGTCGCGGTCGCCTGGATGTTCAACGGCCTCGTGCGGTTCAAGCCCGGCAGCATCAACCCCGCCGAGATCGAGCCCGATCTCGCCGAGCGCTGGGAGTCGAGCCCGGACGGCCGCACCTGGACCTTCCATCTCCGCCGCGGCGTGCAGTTCCACGGCGGTTTCGGCGAGGTCACGGCCGAGGATGTCGCCTTCAGCCTGCGCAAGGCGGCGCAGGCCTCGACCTCGGCGTTCTCGGGCGATTTCCGCGCCTTCGAGTCGGTCGATGTGGTGGATCCGTACACGGTGCGCATCCGGCTGCGCGAGAACGTGCCCAGCCTGCTCGGCCTCGTCACCAACTACGCCGGCGGCTACATCGTCTCGAAGCGCGCGGTCGAGCAGAAGGGCGATGCCTTCGTGCGCGCGCCGATCGGCTCGGGCCCCTTCGCCTTCGCCTCGGTCACGCCGAACCAGTCGCTCGAACTCGCCGCGCACGAGGGCTATTTCCGCGGCGCGCCGCAGATCAAGCGCGTCTCGTACCGCTTCATCCCCTCGGACGCCTCGCGCGATCTCGCGTTCCAGAACCGCGAGCTCGACGTGAACTACGGCCGGGCGCAGGCGACCTGGCTCGAACGCACGCGCCGCCTGCCGGACGTGACCGTGGATGTGTTCGAGCCGGCCGAGCTCTCGATCATCAACATCAACACCAAGCAGGCGCCCTTCGACGACATCCGCGTCCGCCGCGCCTTCGCGCACGCGATCAACCGCGCCGAGCTCGTCCGCTGGCGCGGCGAGGCGGTCGCGCGCGAGGGCCAGTCGCTGGTGCCGCGCGGCTATCTCGGCTTCACCGCCGACGTGCCGCTGCTCCAGCACGACCCGGACCGCGCGCGCGCCCTGCTCGCGGAGGCCGGACACCCGAACGGCTTCACCGTGCGCGTCGTGCACACGCAGCTGCCCGAGATGCTCGCCGGCATGCAGGTGGTGCAGCAGCAGCTCCGCCGCGTCGGCATCAACCTCGATCTCCAGGTGGTCGAGCACGCGACCTTCCACCAGCAGATCCGTCAGGATCTGAGCCCGCTCGTCTACTACGGCGCGGCGCGGTTTCCGGTCGCCGACATCTACCTGACGCAGTTCTATCACGGACGGTCGATCGTCAAGACGCCGACCGCGGTGACCAACTTCAGCCACTGCAACATGGCGGACGCCGAGATCGACGCCGCGCGCGTCGAGACCGATCCGCAGAAGCAGCTCGCCCTCTGGGCCGAGGCGCAGCGCAAGCTGGTCGAGGCCGTGTGCGGCGTGCCGCTGTTCGAGACGCTGCTGGTGTTCGCGCGCCACAACAGCGTCGATTACGGCTACGAGCTCAAGGGCTCGATGTCGCTCGGGCCGCTGATCACCGAGGCGACGCGGTTCCGGTGAGCCGCGCGCGTCCGCCCGGGGGACGCCGATGATCGGCTTCGTGGTGCGGCGGCTGATGGCCGCCGCGCCGACGCTGATCGCGGTGCTGACGCTGGTGTTCGTGATCGTCCGCATCGTGCCGGGCGATCCGGCGCTGGTGATCCTCGGCGACCAGGCGACACCCGAGGCGATCGCGGCGCTGCGTGCACGCCTCGGCCTCGACCGCCCGCTGCACGAGCAGTACTTCGAGTTCCTGTTCGCCTCGCTCACCGGCGATTTCGGCACCTCGCTCGTGACCGGACGGCCGATCGTCAGCGAGGTCGCGGCAGTGCTGCCGCACACGCTTGATCTCACCGGGGCGGCGATGGTGATCGGCACCGTCGTCGGCGTGCCGGTCGGCATCTGGGCGGCGCTGCACCGCAACCGCGCGATCGATGTCGCCGCGCGCATCCTGTCGCTGCTCGGGCTCTCCTTCCCGGTGTTCGTCTCCGGAATCTTCCTGCTCCTGCTGTTCGCGCTGCACTGGAAGATCTTCCCGGTGATCGGCAACGCCAATCTGGCCGACCCGGTGGACCGGCTGCACAAGCTCGTCCTGCCCGCGATCACGCTCGGGCTGGTGATGGCCGCCTACATCACCCGCGTGACGCGCAGCGCGATGCTGCACGTGCTGTCCGAGGACTTCATCCGCACCGCGCGCGCCAAGGGCGTGCCCTGGCGCGCGGTGGTGTGGAAGCACGGGCTGCGCAACGCGCTGATCCCCGTGGTCACCGTGGTCGGGCTCTATGTCGGCATCCTGATCGGCAACTCGGTGCTGACCGAGATCGTCTTCAACCGCCCGGGCCTCGGCAAGATCATCGTCGGCGCGCTCAACCAGCGCGACTACTCCATGCTGCAGGGCCTGATGGTGATCTACTGCTTCCTGATCGTGGTGGTGAACCTGATCACCGACCTCACCTACGGCCTGATCGATCCGCGGGTGAAGCACGCATGAGCACCGCCGCGGTCGTGGCCGTCTCGCCGGTGCGCCGGGCGGTCGCGCGCTTCCTCGCCAACCCGACCACCGGGATCGGCATCATCCTCTGCATCCTGGTCGCCCTCTCGGCGATCCTCGCGCCGATCCTGTCGCCGCACGATCCGATCGAGCAGGACGTCATCGCCCAGCTGAGCCCGCCCAGCGCGACCCACCCGCTCGGCACCGACTATTTCGGCCGCGATGTGCTCTCGCGCATCCTCTGGGGCGGGCGGATCAGCCTGATCGTCTCGCTCACCGCGATCGCCGCGGCGATCGTGATCGGCGGCGCGATCGGCATGGTCTCCGGCTACATCGGCGGCCGGTTCGACAACTTCGTCATGCGGGTGATGGACGTGCTGCTGTCCTTCCCCAGCCTGATCCTCGGCCTGATCGTGGTCGCGCTGCTCGGCCCTGACCTGGTCAATCTCGTGGTCGCGATCGGGCTCACCGCGATCGCGCCCTTCGCGCGGATCGCCCGCGCGCCGGTGCTGGCGCTGAAGGAGCGCGCCTTCGTCGAGGCCGGCCGCGCGCTCGGCTACAGCCATGCGCGCATCCTGTTCGTGCACATCCTGCCCAACATCCTCTCCGAGGTGCTGGTGATGGGGAGCCTCTGGATGGCCACCGCCGTGCGCACCGAGGCCTCGCTCTCCTTCATCGGCCTCGGCGTGAAGCCGCCCACGCCGACCTGGGGCGGGATGATGCGCGACGGGTTCGAGAACATCCTCGACGCGCCCTGGCTCCCGATCTTCCCCGGCGTCGCGATCCTGCTGCTGGTGCTCGCGCTGAACATGGTGGGCGACGGGCTGCGCGACGCGACCGATCCGAAGCTGCGCGCCGAATGACGACGCTGCTCGACGTCGCCGGTCTGGTGAAGCACTTCACGGTGACGAAGGGCTTTCCGCGCCCGGTCACGACCACCGTGCGCGCGGTCGATGGCGTGTCGTTCTCCGTCCGTCGCGGCGAGGCCTACGGGCTCGTCGGCGAGAGCGGCTGCGGCAAGTCCACAGTCGCGCGCGCCGTGCTGCGCCTGATCGAACCGGATGACGGCACGGTGCGCTTCGACGGCGCGGATGTGCGCGCCGCCCGCGGCGAGACGCTGGCGCGGCTGCGCCGGCGCATGCAGATCATCTTCCAGGACCCGTACTCGTCGCTCAATCCGCGCCGCACGATCGGCCAGGCGCTCACCGAGCCGATGCGGGTGCACGGGCTCGCCTCGGGACGCGCGGCGCGCGACCGCGCGGCCGCCCTGCTCGACGAGGTCGGCATGCCGCCCTCGGCGCTCGATCGCTACCCGCACGAGTTCTCGGGCGGCCAGCGCCAGCGCATCGGCATCGCGCGTGCGCTCACGGTCGAGCCGGAGCTGCTGATCGCCGACGAGCCGGTGAGCGCGCTCGACGTGTCGGTGCAGGCGCAGGTGCTGCTGCTGCTGCGCGACCTGCAGAAGCGGCGCAACCTGGCCTTCGTGTTCGTCAGCCACGATCTCGGCGTGGTGCGCTGGTTCTGCGACCGCGTCGCCGTGATGTATCTGGGGCGCATCGTCGAGGAGGGCAGTGTGGGCGAGGTGTTCGCCGAGCCGCTGCACCCCTATGCGCGGGTGCTGCGCGACGCCTCGCCCGTGCCCGATCCGTCCGGGCGCGGGGCGCTGCCGCGCATCGTCGGCGAGATTCCCTCGGCGGCGAACCCGCCCGCAGGCTGTCATTTCCACCCGCGCTGCCCGCATGTCCGCGACGCGTGCCGCGCGGCCTATCCGGGGTGGCGGCGGCGGGGCGAGCGGGGTGCGGCCTGCGTGCTGGTCTGAGCGGGGATGTTCATACCCGGCGCACGAGGGTTTCACCTTCATGTGCCGGGTATGAGGTTCCTTCAGCGCGCAGCCGCCACACCAGCCCTGCGCGCGATACCGTCCGGACAAAGGTCAGACCTTTGACCGGACGGTATCAGTCGCGCACGGCCGCGACCACGCGCGCCGCGTAGCCGGCGAACGCCTCCGGGTCGAGCCAGCGCGTCACCGACACGAGCTCGCGCTCCGGGTCGATCCAGGTGACATGGCCGCCGGCGCCTGAGGCGAACAGGCTGCGCGGGGAAGCGGCCGGCGCGCGCGCCCCGTCGGTGTTCAGCCACCACAGCAGGCCGTAGTCGGGCTTGAGCGCGCAGGGCGCGGCGATCGCGTCGAACCAAGGCTCCGCGATCAGCTGCCGCCCGTCCCAGCGCCCGCGCCGCGCGACCAGCAAGCCGATCCGCGCCTGATCGGCCGCACCGATGAAGACGCCGCCGCCCCAGTGACCGCCGCCGGGGACCGAGGGCATCTCCTCCCCGTCGATCGTGACGCGCGCGGTCTCGTAGGCGTGCCAGGCCCAGTCGCGGCTCGCGCAGATCGGCTCCATGATCCGCGCGCGGAACACCTCCGGCAGCGGGCGGCGGAACAGATGCAACAGCGCGAGGGAGAGCGCGTTCACCCGCACGTCGTTGTATTCCCAGAACGTCCCCGGCGCGCGCAGCGGACGCGCCTCGCCCTTCTTCGCCTTCCCCTCGCGCTTGAGGTCGCGGTTGCGGTCGATCACATCCGACTTGCCCCAGAGCGTGCCCTCCCACTCGGAGGTGAGGGTCAGCATCTGGCGCCACGTGACGATGCCGTTACGCGGGCCCTCGAAATGGGGCGAGCGCACGCGCGCCGAGATCGGCTCGTCGAGATCGGGGATCAGGCCGTCGCCATGCGCGAGCCCGGCGAGCAGCGACAGGTAGGACTTCGCGACGCTGAAGGTCATGTCCGCGCGCGCCGTGTCGCCCCAGGACGCGACCACCGCGCCGCGGCGCAGGATCATCCCGGCCGGACCGCCGCGCGGCGCCACCGGGCCGAGGATCGCGTTGTCCGGCGGCGGCTCGAAATACCCGCTCTCCAGATGCGCGCGCAGGTCGCGCGGCCAGGGGGTCTCGTGCGCCGCGGCGAAGCGCACGGCCTCGGCGAGGCGCTGCCCGTCGAGGCCGTACGCGGCGGGGTCGGCGGGGGCAAGCGGGACGGCGGTGTCGGCAGGCGCGTGGGGCATCGCGCGGAGGTAGCAGAGACTCCCCGCCCCCGCCATCCATCCGCCGCCTTGCCGATACGCGCGCCCCCCCGTAGCTTGGCCGCAATGCTGTCCTTCCTGTTCCGCCGCACGGCCCTTGCGGTGCTGGTCGCAGTGACGGTGCTGACCTTCGCCTTCGTGCTGACGCGGCTCGCCGGCGACCTCGCGATCGTCATCGCGGGCCCCGAGGCGCGCGCCGAGGATGTCGAGGCGATCCGCCGCGCCTACGGGCTCGACCGGCCGGTGGTGATCCAGTTCTTCGACTGGGCCTGGCGCGCCGCGACCGGCGATTTCGGCGAGAGCTTCTTCTTCCGCGAGCGGGTCTCGACGCTGATCTGGCAGCGCCTGCCGGTGACGCTGACGCTCGGCGTCGTTGGCATCGGCATCGCGCTGGTGGTGGCGATCCCGCTCGGCATCATCGCGGCGCTGCGCGAGAACACCTGGATCGACCGCGCGGTCGGGCTGGTGGCGATGGTGGGCCAGGCGTTGCCGTCGTTCTGGCTCGCGCTGCTGCTCATGCTGTTCTTCGGGCTGCAGCTCGGCTGGCTGCCGATCTCGGGCACGGGCTCCTGGGAGCACTATGTCATGCCCGGGATCGTGCTGTCGTTCTCGGCCATCCCGGCGCTGATGCGGCTGACGCGCGCCGGCATGATCGACGCCATGTCGTCGGACTACATCCGCACCGCGCGCGCCAAGGGCCTGTCGCGCTCCTCGATCGTGCTGAAGCACGCGCTGCGCAACGCGGCGATGCCGGTGGTGTCGATCTCGGCGGTGCAGCTCGGCTTCATGCTGGGCGGCTCGATCGTGATCGAGACCGTGTTCGCCCTGCACGGCATCGGCTTCCTCGCCTGGGAGAGCATCAGCAAGAACGACTTCCCGACCGTGCAGGCGGTCGTGCTGCTGTTCGCCGTCATCTACATCGTGCTGACGCTGATCGCCGACGTGGCGAACGCGGTGCTCGACCCGAGGCTGCGCGCGTCATGAGGGTGCTGCGCAATGCCGGCCTCGCCTTCGGCGCGCTGGTGGTCGGCTCGGTGCTGTTCTGCGCGGTGTTCGCGGAACTGCTGATGCCGCATGACCCGTTCGCGCAGGACCTGACGCGGCGGCTGCTGCCGCCGTTCTGGATGGAGGGGCACGATCCCGCGCATCTGCTCGGCACCGACCAGCTCGGGCGGGACTATCTCTCGCGGCTGATCCTGGGCGCGCGCATCTCGATGCTGATCGGCGTCACCGCGGTGATCGTCTCGGGGCTGATCGGCATCACGATCGGCGTGATCGGCGGCTTCTTCGGCGGGCGCGTCGACGACGTCGTGATGTTCATCATCACCACCCGGCTCGCGATCCCGCTGATCCTGGTCGCCCTCGCCGTGGTGTCGCTGGTCGGCTCCTCGCTGACCGTGGTCGTGCTCACGCTCGGCCTCCTGCTGTGGGACCGCTTCGCCGTGGTCGCGCGCACGACGACGATGCAGGTGCGCACGCTCGACTACGTCTCGGCCGCCTGGGCGGCGGGCTGCTCGCGCGCCTGGATTCTCGGCCGCGAGGTGCTGCCCAACATCCTCTCCCCGCTCGCGGTGGTGGCCACGCTCGAGATGGCGCTCGCGATCCTGCTGGAGGCAGTGCTCTCCTTCCTCGGCCTCGGCGTGCCGCCGCCCCTGCCCTCCTGGGGGCTGATGATCTCGGAGGGCAAGGAGTACATGTTCTTCGATCCGTGGGTGATCTTCGTGCCCGGCATCACGCTGTTCGTGCTGGTGATGGGGATCAACCTGCTGGGCGACGGGCTGCGCGACATGGTCGGGGCGAGCCAGGTGCGATGAGCGCGGCGCGCGGTACCGCCCTGCTGGAGGTGCGCAACCTGCGCATCTCGTTCGGCTCGCTCGCGGCCGTGCGCGGCGCCGACCTCACCATCTACCGCGGCGAGACCCATTGCGTGGTCGGCGAGTCCGGCTGCGGCAAGAGCGTCACCGCGCTCGCGGTGATGGGCCTGCTCGCGCGCAACGGTGTGCGCGAGGCCGATCGGCTCGCCTTCGACGGCCAGGACCTGCTGCGCCTCTCGGAATCGCAGCTCTCCAGGCTGCGCGGCGACCGGATGGCGATGATCTTCCAGGAGCCGATGACCAGCCTCAATCCGGCCTACACGGTCGGCTCGCAGATGGCCGAGGTGTACCGGCGCCATCGCGGCGGGACGCGCGCCGAGGCGCTCGACCGCGCCGAGGACCTGCTGGGGAAGTGCCGCGTCACCTCGCCGCGGATGCGGCTCGGCCAGTATCCGCACCAGCTCTCCGGCGGGCTGCGCCAGCGCGTGATGATCGCGATGGCGCTGATGTGCGACCCGGAACTGCTGGTCGCCGACGAGCCGACCACCGCGCTCGACGTCACGGTGCAGGCGCAGATCCTGCGGCTGCTGATGGACCTCCAGCGCGATCTGGGGCTGGCGCTGATGCTGATCACGCACGATCTCGGCGTGGTCGCGCGCATGGCGCACCGCGTGTCGGTGATGTACGCGGGCGAGGTGGTGGAGTCCGCGCCGGCCGAGCAGTTGTTCGGCGATCCGACGCATCCCTACACGCGCGGCCTGCTCGCCTGCGTGCCGGTGCCCGGCAAGGTGCGGCGCGACCAGCCGCTCGGCGCGATCCCCGGCGTCGTGCCGCGCATCGGCCACCGCTTCGAGGGCTGCGCCTTCCGCGACCGCTGCGGCCAGGCCCGGCCCGACTGCGCGCGCACGGTGGCGTGGCAGGCGAACGGCGAGCACGGCTATCGCTGCGTGCTGCCGCCGGACTGGACCGGCCCGGCGAGCCTCGCCGCGTGAGCGCGCCGGCGATCGAGCTGCGTGACCTCACGCGGCATTTCCGCGTCAAGACCGGCCTGTTCGGCGAGGCGAGGCACGTCGTCGCGGTGGACGGCGTGTCGTTCTCCGTGCCGGCGGGCGGCGTGCTGGGCGTGGTGGGCGAGTCGGGCTGCGGCAAGTCGACGCTCGCGCGCGTGATCCTCGGCCTCCTGCCGGCGACCTCCGGCGACGTGCTGGTGGACGGGCAGCGGCTCTCGGCGTTGGACCGGCGCGCGCGCGCGCGGCTGATCCAGCCGGTGTTCCAGGACCCGTTCTCCTCGCTCAACCCGCGCCGGCGCATCCGCGACATCGTCGCCCTGCCGCTGGTCGCGCAGGGCGGGATCGCGGAGGCCGAGATCCGCCGGCGCGTGGACGAGGGGCTGGAGCGGGTGGGCCTCGACCCGGCGATGGGCGAGCGGCTGCCGGCCCAGCTTTCGGGCGGGCAGCGCCAGCGCGTGGCGATCGCCCGCGCGCTCGTGCTGCGCCCGCGCATCGTCATCTGCGACGAGCCGACCAGCGCGCTCGACGTCTCGGTGCAGGCGCAGATCCTGAACCTGCTCGCGGAACTGCGGCGCGATCTCGGCCTGACCTATCTGTTCATCAGCCACAACCTCGCGGTGGTGGAGCATGTCGCGACCGAGGTCGCGGTGATGTATCTCGGCCGGATCGTCGAGCGGCGGCCGACCGAGGCGCTGTTCGCCGCGCCCGAGCATCCCTACACCAAGGCGCTGCTGGCCTCGGTGCTGACGCCGGAGCCGGGGCTCGGCATTCCCGATGTCGGCCTGGGCGACCTGATGCCCGACCCGGCGAACATCCCGCCCGGCTGCCGGTTCCATCCGCGCTGCCCGGTGGCGGTGGAGCGGTGCCGGACGGACCCGCCCAGGCCGCGCACCGGCCGCGGGATCGAGGTGGAGTGCCACCTCGCGACGGTCTGAGCCGTCAGGCGGCGCGCTTCGCCAGCGCCGCGCGGCCGGCCGCGGTCGCCGCCACCTGCACGCTGCCGTCCGCGCCGTGCTCGAACGCGACGAGGCCGCGCTCCACCGCCTCCTCCCACACGGCGAGGCGCGGGCAGGAGGTGCGCCACGCCTCGATCACCTCCGCGTAAGCGCGCGGGCGCGCGGCCACGAACGCCACCAGGTCGAGGATCAGCGGCTCGATCGATCCGGACATGTCACGGATTCCGTCGTGCCGGCGGCGCAGCGGCGTGCCCGGCGCCGCGAGGGCATCTTCCCTCGCGGCGCCGGAACGTCACGTCAGTTCCACTTCGAGCGGTACCAGCGCGGCATCTCGTCCGGATACGGCGTGAAGTCGAGATCCCGCGTATGCGCGTAGTAGGACACGTAGGTGAACAGCGGAAGCCAGTAGGCCTGCTCGGTCGCGCGCCGGATCACGTTGCGGTACGCGGCCAGCCGCTTCTCCGGGTCGTTGGTCGAGCCGCCCTCCTCGAGCCAGCGGTGGATGTCCGGGTCGCGCGAGTAGTCATCGTTCGCGCCACGGCCCATGAAGTTCGGCATGATCGCCGAGACGTCGTTGATCGAGTAGCTGCCCCAGCTTCCCATGTAGAGCGGCGTGGTGCCGGCCCAGGAACGCTGGATCACCGCCTGCACCTGGAGCTGGCTGACGCGCGCGCGCACGCCCACCGCCTGCAGGTAGCCCTGCACCGCCGCCGTCCACTGCGTCGGCTGGATGTAGCTGACGAGCTCGGTCTCGAACCCGTCCGGGTAGCCCGCCTCGGCGAGCAGCCGCTTCGCCTTCTCGGGGTCGTACTCGTACACGACAGCGGCTTCCTGGTCGCAGCCGAACTGGGTCGGGAAGCACGGCGCATCGGGCACACGCGAGCCGCCGCGCACCAGCCGCTCCGCCATCTCCTTGCGGTTGACGGCATGCCAGATCGCCTGGCGCACCTTCTGCTTGGTCAGCGGGTTGTCCGCGCCGGTGCGGCCGGCGGCGTCCAGCATCAGGAAGGCGACGCGCATCGTCTCCTGCTGCTGCGCGGTCAGGCGCGGGTGCTGGCGGATGCGCTCGAACTGGTCGGGATTGAAGTTCCAGATGTAGTCGGCGCGGCCGGCCAGCAGCTCGGTCATCTCGGTCGCCGCGTCGGGCACGTAGCGGATCTGGATCTTGCCGATCGCCGGGCGCGGCTTGGGTGCGCCCTCGTAATAGCCGTCCCAGCGCTCGAGATCGACCTGCTTGGCCTGGTCCACGCGCACGATCCGGTACGGCCCGGTGCCGACCGGTGCGCGGCTGAAGCCCTCGGGCCCGACCCGCTCGCGATACGCCTTCGGATAGATCGGGGTGACGAAGGCGAGATACTGCAGCGCGGCGGGGAACGGCGCCTTGAGGTGCAGCCGCACCGTGAAGTCGTCGATCTTCTCGGCGCGGGCGATCCAGTTGTAGTTCGCCGGCGTGGCGACCCGGCTGTCGGGGTTCGACACCAGGTTCAGCGTGTAGACCACGTCATCGGCGGTGAACGGGTCGCCGTTGTGGAAGCGCACGCCGCGGCGCAGGTCGAACTCGATCGTGACGTCGTCGATGAAGCGCCAGGCGGTGGCGAGGGCGGGCTTCAGCACGAAGCCGTCGGGGTCGCGGTAGATCAGCCCGTCGAAGGTCTGATGCGCCAGGATCAGCCCCGAGCGCAGCGAGTTGTAGTAGGGATCGACGTTCGTGACGGTGCTGCGCTCGACCACGCGAAGCGTGTCGGCCGATTTCTGCGCGACCGCGGGCATGGCGAAGCCCGCGAGAAGCGTCGCGGCAAGCAGGGTGCGTCGTAGGGTCATTGCCTTGTCCTCTCCCAGCGTTGCGTGAATGCGGATGCTAGCCCCCGCCGGCGCGGGGGAACAAGGGATGGGGGGCGCGCGGGCATGGCCCTTGGGCCGCAAGGGGTTCTGTTGGATGAGGGGAAGCGCCATTGGCCCTTCCCCTCAAACGCCCCATCCCGGTTCAGGAGGGGCGGTTCGCCTGGGCGCAGGCGCGATAGTTGGCATCGAGCGCCGGGGCCATGAGCCGCAGCGCGGCGGGCCGGCGCGCCGTGTCGCGCACGTAGCGGAGTTCCGCCGGCGTCAGGGCGCGGCCGAGCAGCGGGCGCTCGCGGTAGGAGGAGACCCACTTCTTCAGCACCTGATAGCCGCCGATGGTGAAGGACCAGACGTGCTCGGGGATGTTGCGCCAGTACGCGGAGTCGTTGAGGACCACGTCGAGGGTGCGGGGGCCGAGCAGGGCGGCGTGGGCGGCGGTTTCGGCCTCGTCGGCGGCGGAGTCGCGCAGCAGGTCGGCGCGGCCGGGCAGCGGGATGCGCGGCCAGTCGCCGCGAATGCCATGCTCGTTCTCGGCGAGCCAGGCGGGGCTGTAGCCGATCGCGAGCGCGTGCAGCCAGGGGAGGACGGCGGTGTCCCGGTCACTGTCGGGATCGGGCAGGCCGAGCGCGGCCAGCCAGGCGCGCGCGGGCGCGGAGAGGTTGGCGCGCGTGGCGTCGCCGTCGTGGAGGAACATCGGCGTGTAGTACGCGTGGCCGCGCAGCGCATCATTGTCCCCGAGCACGTTGGTCCAGGCCAGCGGAACCCCTTCCGGGTTCGCGACCCCGGCCGGCCGCGTGGCGAGGAACCCGCCGGCGGTCGGAAGCTGGCGCAGCAGATCGGGGCGCGCCCGGTTCCATAACGGTACATGTGCGACGGCGTAGGCGAAGCCGACATCAAAGGGGCGGACGAAGTATCGCGTGATCGCTTTGTCCTGAAAGTGCGATCTGGCAACAGCATCCCGTCGGATCGCAGTCGGATTGAAGCTCGCATATTTCAGGCTCAATCCGCCGATGGCGGATTCCACCTCGTGCCAGGATCGTTGCGGATCGAAATAGGTGCGCATGCGCGCGGCGAGGGCGGCGCAATCGTCGTCGATCAGCGCGCCGCCGCGCTTCTCCATCAACCCGTTGAAGGGCGGGCGGGCCGAAAGTTCTGTCACGCGCGGCCACGACGCGTAGGCGCCGCCGACCTCGCCCGGCCGGAAGGCGAAACGGTTCTCGGCGGTCGGCACCGCTTCCGTGTACCGCGCGTCGAAGTCCGCTGCCTCAAGGCTTTCGAGCAGTTCCTCGCGCTTCCGCTCACCCCAGAGGTCGCGATACCGCGCGCGGGGCTCGGCCCTTCCGCCCCGCTTCACCATCAGCGCGATCGCGGTGCCGACCTGAATGCCCTCGCGGTTCGCCTCCGTGCTGAACACCGACGGGTCCGGGCTGCCGTCCGGCGCCACCTTGCCGGTCTCGAACTTCGAGCCGTTCAGGTTGTCGATCCAGATTCGGTCGAACCGGCTCAGCAGGCGCTCGCGCATCACCACGAAGGACGGATACCAGAGCCAGGAATGGTTGCTGATGAAGCACACCACGCCGCGGCCGGTCTGCTCGGCGATGCGGCGCTCGGCGACGCGGAAGAAGCGCACATAGAGGTCGTCGAGGTTGAACTTGCGGATGCCCCAGAGCTTCTGCAGCCCCTCCTTGTAGGGCGCGACCAGCCCGCCCTCCTCGGCGGGGCTGGTGCCGGCGAAGGCGTTGTAGGGCGGGTTGCCGAGGATCACGAGGATCGGCCGGTCGCGCTTCACGCGCCGCGCCGCGTCGCGCTCCTCCGCCAGCGGCGGGAACACCAGCTTCAGCCCGGCCTGCCCGCCCTCCGCCGCCTCCTTCTGGCCGTCGGCCGACCCGGGGTCTCCCGCCTCGGCCCAGCCCGTCAGGGCGTTGGTCAGATAGACCGCGGCGCGCTCGGACTCGGCGAGCGGCGCGCCCGCCTCGCGCAGCAGATGCCCGACCTGCCAATGCGCGATCACATAGGGCGCGGGCATGATCTCGAACCCGGCGATGCGCGAAGTTGCGGCCTTCTTCAGGTCCTCCGCGATCAGCGCGTCCTCGCCCTTCGCCGCCAGCGTGCGGCGGATGCGCGCCAGCACCTCCACCGGATAGGCGCCGGTGCCGCAGCACGGATCGAGCACCCAGACATTCTCGTCCGCCAGCCCGTCGGCGAGGCCGAGCTCCTCGCGCAGCACGCGGTCCACCCGCTCGACCATGTAGCGGACGATCTCGCGCGGCGTGTACCAGACGCCGAGCTGGCGGCGCAGCTCCGGATCGAACGCCTGGAGGAACGGTTCGTAGAAGTACCGCACCGCCTCGGCATCGCGGAACGCCCGGAAGAACGCGTCGCGGTCCACGCGGTTCAGCGCGTCTGCCGCCCAACTCATCGGCTCCTCGAGGCCGAGCGGCTTCAGCTTGTCGCGCGTGGCGATCTGCTGGAACAGCGTCGAGACGAAGGGTACGTGCAGGTGCCAGCCGGCGGCGCGCCAGTCGAAGGGCTTGCCCTCGCGCGCGGTCTCCACCCAGGCGCTGAACAGGCCGTAGAACAGGGTCTGCACCAGGGTGGAGCGGAACAGGTGCTCGCCCCTCGCCTCGTCGAAGGTGAGCCCCAGCGCCTCCTGCAAGGCGCCCCGCAGCGCCGCGAAGGCCGGCAGCGCGGCCCGCTCCTCGACGCGCGCGAGCGCGTCGCGGGCATAGGAGGCGAGGAAGAACGCCACCTCCTCGGGCCGCGCCAGCGCCGCCTGGTGCAGCAGCACGCGCTGGAGGAAGTCGGCGAAGCGGGTGGCGAGGCCCACCGGCCGCTTCGTGGACCGGGCGAGCGCGAAGAACGCCTCCGCGTCGGCGCAGTCGAACGAGAACCGCTCGCGCTCCTCGACCCCGTTCGCGCCGCGGCCGAGCAGGACGAAGTCACGGTAGTTGGTGACCAGGACGAGGCCGTATTCGGCGAGGTAGCGCTTCACCTGCGCGCTGTTCCGCTTGGTCGCGAGCGGGGTCGGGATGTCGTCCACCTCCACCACGCCGCGATCGGGCGGGCGGCCCTGGGGCCAGTCGGCGAGGTCGAGGCCGCGCCGGGCGACGAACAACCCCAGATCGGGGAAGCCCGCGCCGCGGTTGCGCAGATTCTGGATGCAGAAGACGCGCGGCTTCAGCGTCTGGCCGACGGCGTTCAGGGCGCCGGCGAGCGCGCCGTAGTAGCTGATCTCGCGGGTGCCGGCGGCGGTGTCGCGGATGCGGGCGATCGCGTTCAGTTAGTCGGAGAGGATGGTCCGGCTCATCGGTGGCAGGCTGCGCGAGGGGAGCGGCGTTCCGCAAGGGCGAGGTGGGCGGTATCCTCCGCCAATGCCGCGAGTCGCCCAGCCCGACCTGTTCGCCCCCGCGCCCGCGCCGGCGCCCGACGAGACGCCACCGCTCGACGAGCTGCGCGCGATCCTCGCCCGCGTGCGCGCGGCCGACCGGCTCCCTTTCGCCGATGCGGCGGCGGCGATGGCGGAGGAGCTGCGCGTGGTCGGGCTCGGGCGGCGCGCCGGGCCGGAGGGGGCGGCGCTGGCCTCGGCGATCCTCGACGAGATGGAGCGGCTGCACGCGCTGACGGATCGGTGAGCGCGGCGGGCCGCGTCCGATCCTGACGCAGGCGCGCGCTACCCTGCGCGCGCCACCCCGCCGTGACCCCTCCCTGCATCGCGCGAGGCCGCTTAAAGGCTTAAAGTCTTAAAGCTTAAAGTGACGCGTCGCCCGAGGCGGCGCCCATCCCGTCCGTGAGGGTGCCATGACCGGTGCGCCGCGCCGCATCTGGGGGCTGATCTACCGCCATCTCGCGCTCTACCGCCGCTCCTGGCCGCGGCTGGTGGAACTCGCCTACTGGCCCGTGCTGCAGATGTGCATCTGGGGCTTCGTGACCGAGTTCATGGTGCGCCAGTCCGGCTGGGCGGCGGCCGCCTCGGGCGTGCTGATCGGCGCGGTGCTGCTCTGGGAGGTGTGCCTGCGCAGCCAGATGGGCTTCGCGATCTCGTTCCTGGAGGAGGTGTGGTCGCGCAACCTCGGCAACCTGTTCGTCGCCCCGATCCGGCCCTGGGAGCTGGTCGGCGGGCTGATCGCGATGAGCGTGCTGCGCATGCTGGCCGGGATCGTGCCGGCGATCCTGCTGGCCTGGGCGCTCTACGCCTTCGACATCCTCGCGATCGGCCCCGCGCTGCCGCTGTTCTTCGCCAACCTGATGGCGATGGGCTGGGCGGTCGCGGCGGCGGTCACGGCGATGATCCTGCGCTACGGCGCCGGGGCCGAGGCGCTCGCCTGGTCGGTGCTGTTCGGGCTCGCGCCGCTCTCGGCGGTGTTCTACCCGGTCGCGGTGCTGCCGCCCTGGCTCCAGCCGGTGGCGCTCGCGATCCCGGCGACCCACGTGTTCGAGGGCATGCGCGCGGCGCTGCTGGAGGGGCGGTTCGCGGCCGGAAACCTCGCCGCGGCGACGGCGTTGAACCTCGTGTGGCTGGGAGCCGCGGCAGCGCTCTTCACCGCCGTGTTCCGCACCGCCCGGCGCAAGGGGCTGCTGCTGAACGTGGGCGAGTGAGGCCGTGCTAGGCTTGCCGCCGATTCGCGCCACCCGGCAGAAGGAGGTTGGCATGTCTTGGTCTCTCACCCGGCGCGGGCTCGCGACCGCTTCCGTCGCGGCGCTGCTGCTTCCCGCGGCCGCGGGCGCGCAGGCCGACCAGCAGGCACTGGTCGATCGCGCCACGCTCACCGTGAACGAGCTCCTCGGCGGCGAACACGGGGCGGATGCGCGCACGGTGCTGCGCCGCGCGCGCGCGGTGATGATCTTCCCGCGCGTGTTCCGCGGCGGCTTCATTCTCGGCGGCGAGGGCGGGTCGGGCGTGCTGCTGGCGCGCGACGGTGCGGGCAACTGGTCGAGCCCGGCCTTCTACGGCATGGGCGGGGGCAGCCTGGGGCTCCAGATCGGCGTGCAGGACAGCCAGGTGATGCTGTTCATCATGAATGACCGGGCGCTGAACGCGATCCTGCAAAGCCAGTTCAAGTTCGGCGCCGATGCCTCCGTCGCGGTCGCGCATATCGGCGCCGGCATCGCCGGCGGCACCACCGCGGCGCTCCGCGCGGATGTGGTGTCGGTGGCGAAGTCGCGCGGGCTCTATGCCGGCGTGTCCCTCGAAGGCTCGATCCTGGCGCGCCGGAACGAGGAGAACGCCGCCTATTACGGCCGGCCGGTCAGCGTCGAGCAGATCGTGCTGACCATGGAGGCGCACAATCCGGGTTCGGACAACCTGCGCGCCGCTCTGATCCGCTGGAGCCAGGAGTAGCGCTTTCCCCGCCGTCCCGGTCGGCGTAGCGTCGGGCGCGATGTCGGACGTCACGCCGTTCTGGGACGCGAAGCCGCTGGAGCAGCTCTCCCCCTCGGAGTGGGAGGCGCTGTGCGACGGCTGCGGCCGCTGCTGCCTGCACAAGCTGCGCGACCCCGATGACGGTGCGCTCACCTATACCGGGGTCGCGTGCCGGCTGCTCGATCTCGAGCTCTGCCGCTGCACCGACTACGCGCGGCGGCACGCGCGCGTGCCCGACTGCGTGCGCCTCACACCCGAGGAGGTGCACCAGGCCGACTGGCTGCCGCCCACCTGCGCCTATCGCCTGCGCGCCGAGGGCAAGCCGCTGCCGTGGTGGCATCCGCTGGTCTCGGGCGATCCGGAGAGCGTGCACCAGGCCGGCATCTCGGTGCGCGGTAGGGCGATCTCCGAACGGGTGGCAGGGGCGCTCGAGGATCATGTCGCCTCCTGGCCGCGGCGCTGGCCAAAGGGGGCGAAGGGCGCTAAGCCGCCGCCGAGCGAAGGGAGAACCCGCCCATGACGATGCTGGACGACGCGATCTACGGCGGCGTGAACGCCGCGGTGCTGACGCCGATGACGCCTGACTACGCGCCGGATGTCGCACTCATGGCGGGGCATTGCCGCTGGCTGCTCGCCAATGGCTGCGACGGGCTCGGCGTGCTCGGCACCACCGGCGAGGCGAACAGCTTCTCGGTCGCCGAGCGGATCGCGGTGATGGAGGGGCTCGTGCAGGCCGGGATTCCGGCGGCGAAGATGATGCCCGGCACGGGCTGTGCGGCCTTCACCGACAGCGTGGAGCTGACGAAGACGGCCAAGGCGCTCGGCTGCCCGGGCGTGCTGATGCTGCCGCCCTTCTACTACAAGAACCCCTCGGAGGACGGTCTGTTCGCCTATTTCTCCGAGGTGATCCAGCGCGTCGGCGGCGGGATCAAGGTCTATGTCTACAACTTCCCTCAGCAATCCGCGGTGCTGTTCTCGCTCGACCTGATCGGCCGGCTGATGAAGGCCTATCCCGGCACCATCAAGGGGGTGAAGGACAGCTCGGGCGACTACGCGAACATGAAGGCGATGATCGATGCCTTCGCCCGCGATGGGTTCGAGGTCTATTCCGGCTCCGACGAGTTCCTGCTGCGCATCCTGCGCGACGGTGGCGCGGGCTGCATCACGGCGGCGTCGAACGTGAACTGCCCGGCGGGCGGGCGCGTGGTCGCGGCCTTCCGCAGGGGCGACGACGCGGCCGCCGAGGCCGCGCAGGCGGTGCTGACGGCGACCCGCAAGGTCTGCACCACCGTGCCGCTGATCGGGGGCCTGCGCGAGATCGTCGCGCGCGCCACCGGCAATGCGGCCTGGCGCACCATCCGGCCGCCGAACATGCCGCTGAAGACCGAGCAGGTGGGGCCGTTCCTTGCGGCGTTCGACGCGACCGGCATCGGCGGACTGAAGCTCGCGGCCTGATCGGAGAGAGGGCCGGCGTCGCGGTGCAAAGTCGCGCGCGGCGACGTCAGTCCAGCTCGAACCGGTCCTTGTAGTCGAGGCGCAGCGCCGGGTTCTGCTCCTCCCTGCGCAGCAGGCAGCGCCCGACCGCAAGGGCGTCGATTTCGGTCCCCATGAAGCAGCGGAAGGCGTCCTCCGGCGTGCAGACGATCGGTTCGCCGCGCACATTGAAGCTCGTGTTGACCAGGATCGGACAGCCAGTCAACGACTTGAACCGGCTGATGAGGGCGTGGAACAGCGGATTGGTCTCGGCATGCACGGTCTGGATGCGTGCCGAGTAGTCCACATGGGTCACCGCGGGCACGTCCGAGCGCGGCACATTCAACTTGTCGATGCCGAACAGCGCCCGCTCAGCCGTTGTCATCGCCCGGCGTCGGTCCTCACGCACCGGGCTCACCAGCAGCATGTAGGGACTGTCGGCGTCCAGCTCGAACCATTCGGCGAGATCCTCGCGCAGCACGGCCGGGGCGAAGGGGCGGAAGCTCTCGCGGAACTTCACCTTCAGATTGAGCTGCTTCTGCATCGCCGGCGAGCGTGGGTCAGCGAGGATCGAGCGCGCGCCAAGCGCGCGCGGGCCGAACTCCATCCGGCCCTGGTGCCAGCCCAGCGCCTGCCCTGCGGCGAGCATGCGGGCGCAGGTTTCGACGAGGCCGGTCTCATCGAGCACGGTGAACACGGCGCCGGCATCGGCGAGCCGCCGCTCGATCTCCGCCTGCGGGAAGGCGGGGCCGAGATAGGCGCCCTCCATGGCGTCTCGCCGGTTCGGCGAGGTGATGCGGGGCTGGCCGAGATACTGGTACCAGACCGCCAGCGCCGCGCCGAGCGCGCCACCCGCATCGCCCGCCGCGGGCTGGATCCAGATGTCGTCGAAGATGCCCTCGCGCGCGACCTTGCCGTTGGCCACGCAGTTCAGCGCCACGCCGCCGGCCAGGCAGAGCTTGCGCTGGCCCGTCTCCGCGGCGAGCGAGCGCGTCAGGCGCAGCACGATCTCGTCGGTCACGGCCTGGATCGAGGCGGCGAGATCCATGTGGCGCTGCGTGAGCAGTTCCTCGGGCATGCGCGGCGGGCCGCCAAACAGGTCATGGAAGCGGTCGTTCGTCATCGTCAGCCCGGTGCAGTAGTCGAAATACTGCTGGTCGAGCCGGAACGATCCGTCCGGTTTCACATCGACGATCCGGTCCATGATGAGGTCGGCGTAGCGCGGCTCGCCGTAGGGGGCGAGCCCCATCACCTTGTATTCGCCCGAGTTGACCTTGAACCCGGTGTAGTAGGTGAAGGCCGAGTAGAGCAGGCCAAGCGAATGCGGGAAGTGCAGTTCCTTCAGCACCTCCAGCGTATTCCCGCGGCCAATGCACGCCGAGGTGGTGGCCCATTCGCCGACCCCGTCCATGGTCAGCACCAGGGCCTCGTCGAAGGGCGAAGGAAAGAAGGCGCTCGCGGCGTGGCTCTGGTGGTGCTCGGTGAACAGCAGCTTGGCGTCCCACTCGCCCTTGCCGCCGATCGCGGCCAGCTCGTCGATCAGCAGGCGCTTCTGGAACAGCTTCTCGCTGAGCCACACCGGCAGCGCGGTGCGGAACGAACGGAAGCCGCGCGGGGCGAAGGCGAGATAGGTCTCGAGCA
This sequence comes from Elioraea tepidiphila DSM 17972, assembly GCF_000378465.1. Classification (GTDB taxonomy): domain Bacteria; phylum Pseudomonadota; class Alphaproteobacteria; order Acetobacterales; family Acetobacteraceae; genus Elioraea; species Elioraea tepidiphila. Next base: position 7,951 of record NZ_KB899936.1, on the reverse strand, counting down.
GGCGCTCGAACTTCAGGAACGGCTTCTCGTAGAAGACGATGTGATCGATCTCGCCGAGCGCGAGACCAGCCTCCTCGAGACAGTAGCGGATCGCGTTGGCAGGAAAGCGCGGGTCGTGCTTGCGCCGCGTGAACCGCTCCTCCTGCGCTGCCGCGACGATGGCGCCATCGGCCACCAGGGCCGCCGCGCTGTCATGGTAGAAGGCGGAGATGCCGAGGATGCGCCCCATCGCTCGCGCTAGAAGAGCGTATAGACGAAGGGCGCGACGGCCGATCCCTTCGCCAGGATCAGCAGGCCGCCGAGCAGGATCATCACGACCAGCATCGGCATCATCCAGATCTTTCGCCTGGCCCGCAGGAACGACCAGAGCTCGGCAAGGAAGGTCATGCGCGCTTCTCAGAACTGACGGGTCATGGTGCGGCTCGGCGGCTCTCCGGCAGCCCGCCGCGCCCAGTAGCTGTCCCTCGCCGGGTCGGGCGCCTTCGGGAAGACCTCCGCCTTGCCGAAGCCCCGGCGGATCAGCGCGGTCGGCACGACCGTCACCCAGAAGACGAGGAACATGATCACGGGGCTGATCACATGGTGCAGCAGCAGCCCGAACCTGAACCACAGCAGGTTCAGTGGCCGCAGCGCCTCGGGCCTGACGCTCGCGACCCCGCCGAGGAGCACCGCCGCGCCGCTCGGCAGCAGCGCTGCGGTCCACCAGCCGCGCCAAGCGAGCCAGAGGGCGACGAGCAGGAAGACCACGCAGAACACGATGGCGAAGGAGCGCTCGCTCGGCGGCTTCGGCCCCTCGCTGTCGACCGGCGCGTCCAATGCCCCGACCTTGCTCATCGACCGATACCCCTCCGACAGCCGCCCGACCAACGCCCCGGATGAACCGGCCGCGCCCCCGGCCCGCGGCAGTCGCCATGCGCAATCGCCTGCGGTCGGCTACCCCAGGCGCCCTGGAGTCGCAAGCGCGAACAGGGCGCCCTCGAGGTGATCATCCCGCACCCTTCACGCTCGCCGAGAACAGGTTCAGTACAACGACGCCGCCGAGGATGAGCCCGATGCCGATCAGCGCCGGCGCATCCAGCGCCTGGCGAAATACGAGCCAGCCGATCAGGGCGATGCCGACGATGCCGACCCCCGACCAGATCGCATAGGCGACCCCGACCGGGATGGTGCGCAACGCGATCGAGAGCGCGTAGAACGCCACCGCATACCCGGCGACCACCAGCAGGCTCGGCCAGAGCCGGGTGAAGCCGTCTGAGGATTTCAGCGCCGCGGTAGCGATCACCTCGCAGACGATCGCGACGGCAAGGGCGAGTTGGGGCATGGCGGCTCCGGATGAGCGTGCGGCGGGCCAGGATCGCATGACGCCCGCGAGTCCCGGGCTGGCGTCCCGTGAATTGTCATGTTATATAATAACTATGTACCCACCGTTCTCGCTTACCACCGGTGCCGGCCGTCGGCTTGCGCTCACCGCGCCGCTGTTGGCCGCGCTGTGGGGGCTCGTGCTCTGGGCGATGGCATGAGCGCGCCGATCCGCCTCGCCGACGTGACCGTCGCCTATCGGCGGCATCCGGCCGTCCACCACGTCACCGGTGAGTTCGCGCCCGGCAGCATGACCGCGATCGTTGGCCCGAACGGTGCGGGCAAGACCACGCTGCTGCGCGCGCTGATGGGCGAGGTGCCGACCGATCAGGGGCGGATCGACCGCGGCGGCATCGATCCGCGCGCCATCGCCTATCTGCCGCAACAGGCCGCTCTTGATCGCGGCTTCCCGCTTGCCTGCGCCGAGGTCGTGGCGATGGGGCATTGGGGCCGCGTCGGGCCGTTCCGCCGCATGACGCCAGAGGCCTCCGGTCGCACGGCCGAGGCCCTTGCCGCGGTCGGGCTTGACGGCTTCGCGCGCCGGCCGATCGCCACGCTCTCGGCCGGGCAGTTCCAGCGCGTGCTGTTCGCGCGGATGCTGCTGCAGGACGCGCCGGTGGTGCTGCTCGACGAGCCCTTCACCGCGATCGATGCGCGCACCACCGCCGATCTGATGCGGGTCGTGGCACGCTGGCATGGCGAAGGGCGCACTGTGATCGCCGTGCTGCACGATCTGGAGATGGTGCGCGCCCACTTCCCCGACGCCCTGCTGCTCGCGCGCGAAGCGATCGCCTGGGGACCGACACCCACGGCGCTCTCCTCCGCCAATCTGTTCCGTGCCCGCATGATGGCCGAGGCCTGGGATGAGACGGCCGAGGTCTGCGCGCACGACGAGACGCGCCGCGCGGCCTGACGGCCATGTTCGAGCCGTTCTTCGAATTCGCGTTCATGCGCCGTGCCCTGGTCGGCTGTCTTGCGCTCTCGCTGTCCGCTCCGCCGCTCGGCGTGTTCCTGGTGCTGCGGCGGCTGTCGCTGATCGGCGATGCGCTCGGCCACGCGATCCTGCCCGGTGTGGCGTTCGCCGTCGCCGTGTTCGGGCTCTCGCTGCTTGCGATGAGCGTGGGCGGCGTGCTGGCCGGTCTGGCGGTGGTGCTGGGCGCGGGGCTTGCCGCGCGCGGCACGGCCTTGCGCGAGGACGCCTCGCTCGCCGGGTTCTACCTGGTCGCGCTGGCCCTTGGCGTGGCGATCGTCTCGGCGAGCGGCGGGCGGATCGACCTCATGGCGCTGCTGTTCGGCGCGGTGCTGGCGGTGGACGATCCCGCGCTGCTGTTCATGGCCGGCACGGCGAGCGTGACCCTGATCGCGCTGGCCGTCATGTGGCGGCCGCTGGTGATCGAGACCTTCGATCCAGGCTTCCTGCGCGCGGCGCGCGGCCGGGGCGCGGTCTGGCATCTCGGGTTTCTCGCCCTCGTGGTGCTGAACCTTGTCGCAGCCTTCCACGCCCTCGGCACGCTGATGGCAGTGGGGCTCATGATGCTGCCGGCCACCGCCGCGCGGTTCTGGTCGGCCTCGCTCGGCGGGCAGGTGGTCGCGGCCGCGCTGCTGGCGATGGTCGCCTCGGCGACCGGGCTCACGCTCTCGTTCCACGCCGACGTGCCGACCGGCCCCGCGATCGTGCTGACCGCCGGCGCGCTCTGGCTTGTTTCGCTCGCGGCCGGACCTCAGGGCTCCCTGCTCGCGCAGGTTCTGCGCCGACCGCACTACGCAGGCTGAACACGGAGGATGCCATGCTGACACGACGTCATGCCCTGCTGGGCACCGCGGCGCTCTCCGTCGCGGCAACGCACGCCGGCGCGGCCGAGCCGATCCCGGTGGTCGCGTCGTTCTCGATCCTGGCCGACTTCGTGCGCGAAGTGGGTGGCGAGCGTGTGCGCATCGACACGCTGGTCGGTCCGGGCCAGGACGCGCACCTGTTCCAGCCCGCGCCGGGCGATGCGCGCCGGATCGCCGCCGCACGCGTGGTGGTGCTGAACGGGCTCGGCTTCGAGGGCTGGATGACTCGGTTGATCCGAGCGGCGAACTTCCAGGGCACGCAGGTGGTGGCGAGCCAGGGCATCCGCACGCTGCGCGCCGAGCATGGGCATTCCCATGGCCATGGGCACGGACACAGCCACGGCCACACCGATCCGCATCTCTGGCAGGACCCGAAGCGGGCGCAGGTGATGGTCCGGCGCATCGCCGCCGGCCTCTCTGCCGCCGACCCCGCCGGCCGGGTGGCCTATGAAGCGAATGCGGCGCGCTACAACGAACGGCTCGAGGCGCTGCACGGCTGGGTCGAGGCGCAGTACGCGGACATTCCCCGCGAGCGGCGGCGGATCGTCACCAGCCACGATGCCTTCGCCTATTACGGCGAGCGCTACGGGATCGACTTTCTGGCCGCGCAGGGTGTCACGACCCGCGGCGAGCCGTCGGCGCAGCACATCGCCCGGCTGGTGCAGCAGCTCCGGCGCGAGCGCATCACCGCGATCTTCATCGAGGGCATGGCGAACCCGCGCATCCTGGAGCAGGTCGCCGCCGAGTCGGGTGCGCGCATCGGCGGCACGCTCTACTCTGATGCGCTCTCCGCGGCGGACGGTCCGGCGCCGACCTACGAGGCGATGATCCGCCACAACACGAACCGGATCGTCGAGGCGCTCGCGGGCTGAAGCGCGGCGGCGAGCCGATTGTCATAAATCTGTCATATGTCATTCTCCCCGATGCTGCCGCCGGGAGCCGCTCGGCGACGACGGGAGGAACGACCATGACGGAGACAACGCGCCGCCTCGCACTCGCCGGGCTGCTGCTGGGCGGGTTCGCGCTGACACCCCTGACCGCCGCCGCGCAGGACTGTCCGCGCGGCACGCTCGATGCCCGGTTCTGCGACCGCGACGGCGATCTCGTCGCCGATGTGCCGACGGAACCGCGCCAGCTCACCGATCCGCGCACGCTGGTCTTCGCCTACACGCCGGTCGAGGACCCGGCGGTCTATCGCCGCGTCTGGGCCGAGTTCATCGACCATCTCGCCAAGGCCACGGGGCGACAGGTGCAGTTCTTCCCGGTGCAGTCGAACGCCGCCCAGATCGAGGCGATGCGCGCGGGGCGCCTGCACGTGGCCGGCTTCAACACCGGGGCGGTGCCGCTGGCGGTGAACTGCGCCGGGTTCGTCCCCTTCGCCATGATGGCCTCGAGGGACAACGAGTTCGGCTACCATATGCAGGTGATCGTGCACCGCGACAGCCCGATCCAGCGGATGGAGGATCTGCGCGGACGGCTGGTCGCATTCTCCTCGCCCACCTCGAACTCCGGCTACAAGTACCCCTCCTGGCTGCTGCGCGAGCAGTTCGGTCTGCAGGAAGGACGCGACTACCGCACCGCCTTCTCCGGCCGGCACGACAACTCCGTCACAGGCGTCGCCAACAAGGACTACGACGCCGCGCCGATCGCCGATTCGGTGATGTTCCGCATGTTCGAGCGCAACGTCGTGCCGCGCGATGCGCTGCGCTCGATCTACAAGTCCGATCCGTTCCCGACCACGGCCTACGGCGTGGTGCACAATCTCCACCCTGACCTCCAGGCCAAGATCCGCGAGGCGTTCTTCAACTTCCCCTGGGAAGGGACGGCCCTCTACGCCGAGTTCCAGCGGAGCCAGCCGCCGGTGTCGAAGTTCATCCCGATCACCTACAAGGAGTATTGGAAGGTGATCCGCGATGTCGATACCGCCTCCGGCGTGAGCTACACCTGCCGCTGACCCACGATCGCCTGCGGGGCGGCCATGGATGGCGGCCGCCTCCGCCTCGTCCGGAGTGACCCGATGCTGGTGATCGAGGGCCTGACCAAGCGTTACGCCACCGGTGATCTCGCCCTCGACGACGTGTCGCTCACCGTGCCGAAGGGCCAGGTGATGGCGCTGATCGGCCCCTCGGGCGCGGGCAAGTCCACGCTGATCCGCTGCGTCAACCGCCTGGTGGAGCCGACCGCCGGGACGATCCGGCTCGGTGAGACCGTTCTCACCGCGCTCGGCGATCGCGCGCTGCGGCGCGCGCGGCGGCGCATGGGCATGATCTTCCAGGAATACGCCCTGGTCGAGCGGCTGAGCGTGATGGAGAACGTGCTCTCCGGCCGGCTCGGCTATGTCGGGTTCTGGCGCTCCTGGTTCCGCCGCTTTCCGCTCGCCGACATCGAGGAGGCGTTCCGCCTGCTGGCACGCGTGGGCCTCGATCACATGGTCGACAAGCGCGCGGACGCGCTCTCGGGCGGGCAGCGCCAGCGTGTGGGCATCGTGCGCGCGCTGATGCAGGACCCCGAGTTGCTGCTGGTGGACGAGCCGACCGCGAGCCTAGACCCGAAGACCAGCCGCCAGATCATGCGGCTGATCATCGAGCTGGCGAAGGAGCGGGGGCTCGCCGCGATCATCAACATCCATGACGTCGCTCTGGCCCAGCAATTCGCCGAGCGGATCGTCGGGCTGCATGCCGGGCGGATCGTGTTCGACGGCCCGGCCTCCGACCTGACGCCTGAGGTTCTCACGACGATCTACGGCGAGGAGGACTGGTCGGCGACCATCCGCAAGGCCGAGGACGACGACGAGGACGAACCGCCCGCGGTCGAGGCGGCACGGATCGCCGCGGCGGACTGATCGGATGGACGCCGCTGCCGCCGCGCGCGCCTGGCGCCCGCCGCCGCTGATCGAGGCGGCGTGGCTGCGCTGGGCCGTCTATGGCGGCGCACTGCTCTATGCCGTGCTGGCACTCGGCACGCTGGAGGTGAACTGGACGCGCGCGGCCGAGGGGCTGGAACGCGGCGGGCGGTTCCTGGGAGCGTTCTTCCCGCCGGACTTCGTCACGCACTGGCTCGAGATCGAGGAGGGGCTGCTCGAGAGCCTGACCATGACGGTCACCTCGACGGTGTTCGGCGTGATCCTGTCGGTGCCGGTCGCGCTCGGGGCGTCGCGCAATCTCGCGCCGATGCCGATCTACCTGTTCTGCCGGGGCCTTATCGCGGTCAGCCGCACCTTCCAGGAGATCATCATCGCCATCCTGTTTGTGGCGATGTTCGGCTTCGGCCCGCTCGCGGGCATGCTCACGCTCGCGTTCTCGACCATCGGCTTCATGGGCAAGCTGCTCGCCGAGGACATCGAGGACATCGAGAAATCGCAGGCCGAGGCGGTGCGGGCGACCGGCGCCTCGTGGTTCCAGCTGCTCGCCTGGGGCATCCAGCCGCAGGTGCTGCCGCGCTTCATCGGGCTTTCAGCCTACCGCTTCGACATCAATTTCCGCGAGAGCGCGGTGCTCGGCCTCGTCGGCGCCGGCGGCATCGGCGACACGCTGAACTCCTCGCTCGACCGCTACGAGTTCGGCACCTCGGCGGCGATCCTGCTGATCATCATCGCGATCGTCATGGTCTGCGAATACACGAGCGGGTTCATCCGCCGGGCGGTGCAGTGATGCCGGTGATCGCGAACGGCGACGGCGCGAAGGTCTGGATGCGGCGGACCACCGCGGCGGATCTCACCGCCTGGTTCGGCTGGCTCGCCGGCGTGGCGCTGACGGTTCTGTGCTTCCAATTCATCAGCGACCAGACGATCTGGGCATTCGTGTGGGATGCGCCGCGGCAGGCGGCCGATCTGCTCGACCGGGCGTTTCCGCCGCGCTGGTCCTATGCGAACCAGCTCTGGCGGGCGATGTGGGACACGATCAACATCGCCACGTTGGGGACGGTGCTGGCGATCGCGATCGGCGTGCCGGTGGCGTTCCTGGCCGCGCACAACACCACCCCGTCGGTCGTGCTGGCGCGGCCGGTGGCGCTGTTCATCATCGTCGCGTCGCGATCGGTGAACAGCCTGATCTGGGCGCTGATCCTGGTGATCATCTTCGGCCCCGGCATGTTGGCGGGCATCCTGGCGATCGGGCTGCGGTCGATCGGCTTCATCGGCAAGCTGCTCTACGAGGCGATCGAGGAGATCGACGCCTCGCAGGTGGAGGCGGTCACGGCGACCGGTGCCGGGCGCGCGCAGGTGCTGGCCTGGGGGATCGTGCCGCAGGTGATGCCTGCCTTCGCCGGCATCAGCGTGTTCCGCTGGGACATCAACATCCGCGAGGCGACGGTGCTCGGCCTCGTTGGCGCCGGTGGCATCGGCATGCAGCTTCAGGCGAGCATCAACACGCTCGCTTGGCCGCAGGTGACGATGATCCTGATCCTGATCCTGGGCACCGTCATCGTCAGCGAGTGGCTCTCGGCGCGGGTACGCCACGCGATCATTTAGAGCCTGATTCCTTCTGGTGGAATCGGATTGGGTGTTCCGGCGCGTTTGGTTTTCTGATTCAAGCTGCTGGCTGGGCTGGAGGCCAGCAGCCGATGACCCGAGCCCTGTCCTGTGATCTGCGTGATCGCGTCGTGGCGGCCATGCGGAATGGCGCGAGTTGCCGCGAGGCGGCCAAGCTGTTCTCGGTGAGCGTGGCGAGCGCGGTGCGTTGGTCGCAGTTGTATCGCGCGACCGGCAGCACGGCGCCGCGGCCTCATGGTGCGCGGCGACGCCCGGTCTTGCTGCCGGAGC